>JAPLOV010000189.1 GCA_026400565.1 Hyphomicrobiales bacterium
CTTGAGAACATTATCAAGTCATCAATAGCATTCTTATTCTGATTATAATACTTAAGTTCATCTCCTGTTAAACCAAAAGTCATATCAAGAGGATTTCCTTTAAAGTTTTGGTTTTGAATGGCTAGAGGTTGTGTGGTGGGGATTGTTGGCCATGTCTGGGACGATGCGAACGCTGCGGCTCTTGCCTGGGCGGAGCGAACCGGAGCGACCTACGCCCATCCTTTCGCCGACCCCGTCGTCGTGGCCGGCCAGGGCACACTCGGGCTGGAAATCCTCGAAGATATCCCGGATGTCGATGTCATTCTCGTCGCCATCGGCGGTGGTGGCCTGATCAGCGGGCTATCAACGGCCGTCAAGGCAAAGCGGCCTTCCGTGCGCATCATCGGCATCGAGCCCGTCGGCTCGCCGACGCTGCATGCCTGTCTTGAGGCTGGAAGGCTCGTGGCTCTTGACCGGCTCGAAACGCGCGTCGCGACGATGTCATGTCGCCAGACGGACGAAGCGATCTTCGAGGTCGTGCGGCGGAATGTCGACGAGATCGTCCTGATCAGCGATGACGAGATGGAGCATGCAGCGCGCTCGCTCTGGTTCGAGTTCGGCATTGCGGCCGACCTGTCCGGCGCTGCCTCCGTGGCGGTCCTTCAGTCAGGACGGGTGACATTCAAGCCGGGGGAGCGGGTTTGCGCGCTTGTCTGTGGTGCTGGCGTGGATGGTTTGGCCCAAGCCTGACGAGCGCCCGGCGCCTTGGCGCACCGGCCCGCTCAGCCGGCCGTGACGCCGCCATCGACCAGGAGCACATGGCCCGTGACGAAACTTGCCGCCGGCGAAAGCAGGAAGCGTATGGCGCTGGCGACCTCGTGCGCCTCGCCGAAGCGGCCCAGTGGTATCGAGGCGATCATGCGCGCATGCCGTTCATCATCGGCGCGCGCGACTGCGGTCATCGGCGTGGCGATGGGCCCAGGCGCGACCGCGTTGACCCTGATGCCATCGGACGCGAGCTCTAGTGCCAGCGCCTTGGCCAGGCCGTTGAGGCCTGCCTTCGAGGCAGCATAGGCTGCGGCGCGGGGGTGCCCGATCAATCCGATCTGGCTCGACACGAGGACCATCGAGCGGCTTCCCCGAGCGCCGGCCTCGGAGCGCATCGCCCTTGCGGCATCGCGTGCGAGGATGAAGCCGGCAGACAGGTTCAGGTCCACAGTGCGGTCCCAGGCATCACGGCTTGTCTCGAGGCCGGGCAGATGTTCGAAGATGCCGGCACAGCCCGCGAAACCGTCGAGCCCGCCGAGGATAGCAGACGCTTCAGCGACGATGCCTTCGGGGCCTGCGCTCAGAAGATCGCGCACAAGGACATGCCGGCTCGGCAGAAGCGCTTGCAGCGTGCTGGCTTCCGCTGCATCACGGGCGAGGGCTGCGACCGCAGCGCCGTCCGCGACGGCCTGATCGACCAAGGCGCGACCAATGCCCGATGCGGCTCCGGTCACGAAAAGGCGCAGGCCGGAAAGATCTGAGCGGGACATCATGGCAAGATCCGGGAGTTGAGCATGGAGGACCAGAAGGATGGCACAGGGACTGCGCCCGACATAGGCATGAAGTTGGCGGCTTTGAAAGCCAAGCGCGGCTACCTGCTGCCACATCATGGCCTGATGGCGGTGACCTCCGAAAAGCTGCTCGAAGCCTATGATGCCACCTACACGGCGCTCGCGCTCGATATGCGTGTCCTGAACGTGCATGACCGCGAGTTTGTCTGGCTCGCTGTCCTCATCGCAACGGATGAGGCATTGGCGACCCATCATATTCCGAAGTTCCGCAACGCTGGCGGCTCGGACGCCGAGATCGCCGTCATCCTGCGGATCACGGCCTGGGCGGTCGGCGCCCGTGCCTACGGGTTCGTCGGCCGGCACTGGATGGGCCACCTGCCGGGCTTCGATCTGGATGCTGCCTATCGCGCGGCGGTCCCCAGGCTCGCGGAGGATTGCGACATGCGGCTAGCCGTGATGGCGCTGGCTGCCGTCCATGCCGCAAGCGGCGATTTCGACCTGCTCGGCAGGGCGATCCTGATGGCCTATGATCATGGCATCCCCGAGCTGGAGCTGGCCGAGGCGTTGTCCCTGATGATGTTCCCTGGAAGTATCCCTTACTTCGTCGAGGCCGCGCGGGTTTGGCTCGACCTCATCCGCGCCGGCAAGGTGTCGCCTTCGCCCGACTTCGCGGCCTGGGCGCGGCTGGAAGGGCAGGGTGGCTATGATGAAGCCAGCGGTGTCGCGAGCCGCTGAGGCCGTCAATAGGGACCGGGAACAAGACCTTCACGCGCGGCGTCCTCCCAGAAGGAGACGGCCTCGATCAGGGTGTTGCCTCCGCACGGCAGCAGCAGGTAGCTGAGACCTTCGCAGATCTCGCCGGGTACAGCGCCGGCTGCGATGGCGAGGCGCAGATGGAGCGTCATGCCCGCCCGCTCGCGCCGCGCCGCATGACAGACGAGTGCAGTCAGATGCATCAGTTTTGGCGCAAGATCGCCGCTGATGGCCTCGACCATCACCAGATAGGCTTTCTCCAGGGCTGCCGGCAGCGTCCATGCTGCCCAGTTTTCGCCGGAAAAGCGCACCGTCGCGTAGCTTTCTGTTGCGGCAGCGATGGCCACAGCCCTCACGATGTCAGCCTCTGTGAGCCCGGCCTTCACCGCGCGCTTCATGTGGATGAAGCCATGCACCTCACGGGCAGCCGCCAGAAGGCCGGCCCAGACCGTCTCGCGCTCGACCGGGCTCAGGACGCGCGGCACGAGCGTGAGGGATTCGTAGAAGGCGTCATAGCGCTGGAGCAATGCAGGTGCCGAATCCGCGAACATGCGGTGATAGGGCAGCAGATAGCCACGCTTGGCCTCAACAGCGGCGAGGATGGACGCGGCGTCGGCAGGCAAGGGGCGGGGCGTTATCGGAGGCTTGTCCATTGTCGGTCCTGTTCAGGGCTGGATGGCGATCATATCGGCTGCGCGTTCGGCGATCATGATGGTAGGAGCAGCTGTGTTGCTGGAGGTGATGCTGGGCATGACCGAGGCGTCGACGACGCGAAGCCCTTCGACCCCGCGCACGCGAAGGCTGCCATCGACGACGGCGTTTTCATCATGGTCGGCGCCCATGCGGCAGGTCCCCACCGGGTGATAGACGCTTTCGGCTGTGTCCGCGATGAAGCCGTCGATCTCGGCATCGCTGCGCAGATGTGGGCCCGGTGCGAGTTCGGCGCCCCGGAAGGCATCGAACGGAGCCGTTGCGAAAATCTCCCGAAGCCGTTTCACGCCCTCCCGCAAGACGATGCGGTCAGGCATGGCTGACAGGTAGCGAGGCTGAATGCGGGGCGCCTGCCTTGGATCGGCCGAAGCCAGTGTGATTTCGCCCCGGCTCGCTGGACGCATCTGGAAAATGTTTGCCGGCTCATGCCTGCGAAGGGCAGGCGGATCGTTGCGCTCGACAATCCGGGCATGAAGCTGGCCTGGAGATCGGGCAGGTCGAGGTCAGGCTGCGAGCGGAAGAGGCCGCCCACCTCGATCGGGAAGCTGGCGGCCGGGCCGGTGCCAAAGAGCCAGGCCTGCAGGGCGGCCAGCGCCGCGCGGTCGATCCGGCGCAGCCGGTCAATGGTATCAGGTGCGTTTGTCGCGTGCATGACCCGGATGAGCAGGTGATCCTGAAGGTTTCGGCCGACGCCGGGCAGATCGGTCACGACCGCAACTCCATGCCTGCGCAGCTGTTCCGCTGGCCCGATTCCCGACAACATGAGAGTCTGCGGTGAGTTGACGGTTCCGCCGCACAGGATGACCTCACGGCCCGCGCGAACGAGCCGCTCGCGGCCCCGATCCGCCAGCATGACGCCGATCGCCCGTCCGTGTTCCATGGCTATGCGCGTCACCAGGGCCCGTGTGATGACCGTCAGGTTCGGACGGCCCTCGGCCGGGTCCAGGAAAGCACGCGCCGTGCTGGCGCGGCGGCCGGCGGCGATGGTGAAATCATAGGGGCCGGCGCCTTCAGGGGCAGGTCCGTTGAAATCCTCGGTTCGAGGATGTCCGGCCGCCGACGCGGCAGCGAGGAAGGCGCCGAACAGCGGATGACCCAGCTTCCGGCGCGAGACCCGAAGCGGCCCGCCGCGCCCGTGCCAGCGCGGGTCGCCGTCCGGATTGTTCTCGCTGCGCAGGAAGCTCGGCTGCACCGAAGTCCAGTCCCAGCCTGGCAGGCCGGCCTGCGCCCATCCGTCGAAATCCGAGGGTAGTCCACGCCTGTAGACCATGCCGTTGATCGCCGTGGATCCGCCGAGGCCCTTGCCGCGCGGCCAGCGGATGCGGCGGGCGCCCAGTTCCGCTTCGGGTTCAGTGACATAGGACCAGTTGGCGATCGTGCTCCGCAGCAGCACGCCCGTCATCAGCGGAACCGAGAAGAGAGGCCCGCGTGCCTTGCCTCCTGCCTCGAGCAGCAGCACCGAAACATGCGGGTCTGCAGAGAGCCGGGCGGCCAGCACAGCGCCGGCGGCACCAGCTCCAACAATGATGAAATCCGCTTCGCGCAGTCGTAACGGGAAACTCAGGTCGAGCCCTGCAGGGGTTGCGGCCATCCTTGGGAGGGGAAGACATCATGCTGTCACGCCGTCATCTGGTCGCTGCCTCGGGGGCTGTGCTGCTCGCTCCTGCCTTTTCGCATCGGGTTTTCGCCCAGACAGCCATTCCCGAACTCCAGACAATGCGCTCGACGGCGAAGTCCTGGCTCTGGGCAGCCGAAGATTATGCCAGCTCTGCAGGCTTTTTCGAGAAGGCCCGGGTCAAGGTTGTCTCCAACGCATCCAATCGCGGCACCAACATCGCGGCACTCGCGGGCAGCGGCGTTGACGTCGTGCTCGGCGATCCCGGCGAGGCCATGCGCGGCAAGGGTTCGGGCATGGCGATCAAGACCTTCATCCAGACCGTCAACAAGTACGCTTCGAACGTCGTGATCAAGAAGTCCGTGCTGGAGCGGCTTGGCGTGAACGAGGCCTCGCCCGTCGAGCGCAAGATTGCCGCGATGAAGGGGTTGCGGCTCGGCACGACCGGTCCCGGGGCAGCGCCGGATGCGCTGTTCCGCTGGCTTGCGGTCTCGGGCGGCATGAACCCCAATACCGACATGCGTCTCGTCACGATCCAGGGCGGCGGACCGGGCATGCTCGCCGGCCTCCAGCAGGACGTGATCGACGGCTTCTGCCTGTCCTCACCCACCTCGGACCTGGCTGTGCAGACGCGCGATTGCGCCTATCTGTTCAACATGGCGCTGAACCCGCCGCCGTATTTCCAGAATTATCTCTACATCTGCGCCTCGACCTCGGAGGCCACGCTGCGTAACGCCGACAAGCGCGAAGCGCTGGTGCGCTACTCGCACGGCATCTCCATGGCGCTCAAGTCGATCAATTCGGAACAGGCCAAGCTCAAGGAATGGGCTGACAAGTGGTTCGAGGGACTGCCCCCCGAGATCGCCCAGGTCTCCTTTGACATCAACTCGAAGATTTTCTTCAACGATCCGACGCCGCAGCCGACGCTGTTTGCCAACAATGTTGACTTCATCAATACGGTCAACAAGACCATGAGCGCCGACCTCATCCCGGCCTCCCTCACTTTCGAGGCACAGTTCGACACGGCTGTGGCGCGAGAGGGCGTGGCGCGCGGCTGAACGACGGATCCGATGAGCATCGTTATCCGCGGGGCGGCCAAGCGTTACGTCAGCCGTGGACGCGAGATCCGCGCGCTCGATCCCGTTGATCTGGACATCAAGGCAGGGGAGTTCATCGCCTTCGTCGGGCCATCAGGTTGCGGCAAGTCGACCCTGCTGAACATGGTGGCGGGCATCCTGCCGATGACAGGCGGCACGATCAGCCACGATGGCAAACCTGTCAGCGGCATCAACCGCGCAGTCGGATACATGACGCAGGTCGACTCGGTGCTGCCCTGGCACACCGTTTTCGACAATGTTGAGTTGCCGCTCAAGTTCCGCGGCGTTCCGGTTGCCGAACGTCGCCGGCGTGTCACGGAGATGCTGGCGCTGGTCAACCTCACCGGTTTCGAGAACAGCTTTCCGATCGAGTTGTCGGGTGGCATGCGCAAGCGTGTCGCGCTGGCGCAAGTCCTGGTCTATGACCCCACGACCCTGTTGATGGACGAGCCGTTCGGCGCGCTTGATGCGCAGCTCAAGCTGATGATGCAGGCCCAGTTGCTTTCGATCTGGCAGGCGACCGGCAAGACAGTCGTGTTCGTGACGCATGATCTTGCCGAGGCCGTCACGCTGGCTAACCGCGTGGTGGTTTTCTCTGGCAGGCCGGGCCGTATCAAGGTCATCGAGACCGTGCCGCTCAGCTATCCGCGCGATCCGTTCAAAGTTCGCTTCAATCCTCAGTTCGAGACGGCCTACGGCACACTCTGGGCAGCTTTGGCGCCCGAGATCGCCAAAGGGGAGGCCATCTGATGGCGGGTCATGCAGACGAAGCCGCTGCGATCGGCGGCGGCAAATCGGCGGCAGTTGCAGCCTGGGATGCCGAGAACAGCGCGCGGCGGCGGTTGATCCTTATCGGTCGCATTGTTGTCGGCGTCGTTTTCGTCTCCTTCTGGGAGTTCTCGTCGGGTCGGCTGATCGACAAGCTTTTCGTATCGTCCCCGTCGGCGGTCTCGTCCCGGCTGTGGAAGTGGCTGCTTGAAGGCAGCTTGTGGAATCACCTGTCGATCACGCTCTATGCGACGGCGCTCGGCTTCATCATAGGCTCTCTGGTTGGTTTCGTCCTTGGGCTGCTGTTCGGCCGCTTTCAGACCGTTGCCGACATCTTCGATCCCTACATCACGGCGCTGTATTCGATCCCGAAGATCGCGCTCGCGCCCCTGTTCATTATCTGGTTCGGCATCGGCATCGAATCCAAGGTCGCGGTGTCCGCCTCGATCGTTTTCTTCGTGGTGTTCCTCAACACCTATGCCGGCGTGCGCGATGTGAACCCGATCTTCGTGCATGCGACACGCATCATGGGTGGCAACGAACTGCACGTGCTGCGCCATGTCATGATCCCGTCGGCAGCCTCATGGGTGATCACGGGGCTGAAGGTGTCGGTGCCCTATGCGCTGGTCGGCACCGTCATCGGTGAGTTCATGTCGTCCAATCGCGGAATCGGCTTCATCATCGCGCAGGCCACCGGGCTGTTCGATACGACCTCCGTTTTCGCCGGACTTGTTCTGCTCGGCGTCGTGGGTGCGATCATCAATGTCGCGCTGCGCCATGCCGAGACATGGCTGCTTCGCTGGAAGGCTTCGAACTGAGGTTGGCAGGTTTTCATCATCATGCGCCAGCCTGATCGCTGCCGGAATGGCGGCAGGACCGCAGTTCTCGCCCTGACTGGCCCGAGCCAGGCTCTCGGCCATTGCGCCTGCCGACCGCGCTGCAGTGCACGCGCTCCAGCGTTGTCAATGGTTTGCCGCGCCTTTCTTGGAAAGTGATTCAGGCGATGCCGGTTGTGGTCCTGGCTCTTGCACCATGCATGCTCCGGTCATGATACGGCGAAAGCGGTCCGGCGCGGCGATGTTCGCTCTGCAGCCTGCGTGACGGGCTGGAAACATGGCGGATTGCCATGGCACTGAGTCCGGCAAGTCAGGCAACGCTCTGATATTGAAGACGTTTGATGGCCGAGGCCGACTTTTTGCCTGGCCGTCCTCGCCCGATCGTCACGTTCCGGCAATATGCTCCTGTGCCGGCTCCACAGCGCGCACAACGGTCGCCGAACAGGTTGCTTCGGCGACATGGCGGTCGAGACGGAGCCGAGGTAGCGCCTGACGCCGCTGATCCGCGCGCCGACGATCCGATGGTCGACATGGTTGTTGCGGGCGAGGGTCAGCAGAACCTCCGCAGGGTCGGGGCCTTCCAGAACATGGAAGGTGAGCCTTTCGGCAGACAGCCGCATGGCGGCGGCCCAGTTCTTCAGCTCGACCAGCCGGTTCACATGGATCGAACTTCCGTCATTCCTGGTGAGCGTGCCGAGGCCGATCCGGGCCGTCTTGAGGACATTGACGCAGGCCAGCCTCGCCATGGGTCTTGCGTCCAGCAGGGTCGTTGCCAGTGACTGGATCGGCTCGGTGAGCGGGCCTCCTTCCGATGACAGATCGACCGCGACCATGATGATGGGGGCCGTGGTCGCGTGACGATAGCCTGCGGTCGTGCCGAACGAGGCCGCGCCGGCATTCCAGAACCGGCATTCCAGAAACGGCCTGCCAGAAATGGCCTGCCAGAAAGTTCCGCAAGCGGTCGACCAGCTTGCGGTTGCTGCGCTCGGTGAGGGTGACATGCTCGGGGTGGCACACATCAAAGGCGAGTTGCCGCGCCGTGGGGTAGCGCTGCTCGGGTTTCACCTCGAGGCAGCGCAGGATGATGTCTCGTTTGCGCGCAGCGATCGTTCGGCGGATGCGGCTTCGAGGATGTCGTTCCACGTGAGCGGAGTGCGGGCGCCGGCATGGACCAGCAGAAGGTCGCCTTCCTGGTGCGCCGGGGCGAGGCTGCCAGCACGGCATGGTGAGCGGCGGTCAGTTGCAACCGCGTCCAGTCGATCGCCGCTCGCCTGTTCTGGGTGCCTGGCGAGCCACAACGTGCATCTTCGGGATCTGGCATAGGGGCCTTGAGCCAGATGTCGTGGCAGCCGGATGCCGGCCTCAGCGCGGCTTGCGGCGGCGGCCGTAGAGTTCGAGCCGGTGGCGCACGATGTCATAGCCGAGTTCGGCGGCGATCTTGGCCTGAAGACGCTCGATCTCCTCGGAGGTGAACTCGATCACCTGCCCGGTCTCGATGTCGATCAGATGATCGTGGTGCTGCTGGTCGGCGTGCTCGTAGCGCGAGACACCATCATCGAAGGCGTGCCGTTCGATGGCGCCGCGCTCCCCGAGCAGCTTCATGGTGCGGTATACGGTTGAAACCGCCAGCGTCGGGTCATGCGCGAAGGCACGTCCGAAGATGGTCTTCGCATCGGGATGGTCGTCGGCCTCCGACAGGATGCGCAGGATCAGCCGGCGCTGCTGCGTCATGCGCAAACCAGCCTGCTTCAACTCCGCCTCGAACAGCAAGGCCCGGTTCTGGGCCGTGGTGCGCGGCAAGGTCTGGGACAAGGTCTCGGGCATTCCTGTGGTCCCGCCTCTGGCTGCATCCATGGCCGTTTTCATAGCTTGCTCAGTCGCATGTGCAAATACCAATGCTTATCGCACATCATTCGCAAAAGCGTTGACAGATGCGATCCAGTTGCAATAGCGTGCTGATGGGGCATGATGCGGACAATGGAGCGAAGCATGATGGAGCCATCTGACCGGCGGCATGATGGGGCAGGGCGCAAGAATTCGCGTGGTCTGACCCGGCGCGGGCTGTTCGCGCCCCTTGCCTTGCTGGCGCTGGCGCCATGGGCTCTGTCCGGCAGGGCCATGGCGCAAGCGGGTCCGGCCCGGCGCGCGGCGAACGCACCTTTGCGTGTGGTCACGACCTTCACCGTGATCCAGGACATCGCGCAGAATGTGGCCGGCTCGGCCGCCACCGTCTCCTCGATCACCAGGCCAGGCGCCGAGATCCACGACTATCAGCCCACGCCGCAGGATGTGGTGAAGGCACAATCGGCTGATCTGGTGCTGTGGAACGGCATGAACCTGGAACGCTGGTTCGAGCGCTTCTTCGATCAGGTCGGCAAGGTGCCGAGCGCGGTCGTGACCGACGGCATCGTGCCGCTGGCGATCAAGGATGGCCCCTATCAGGGCAAGCCGAACCCGCATGCCTGGATGTCGACCGCCAATGCGCTGGTCTATGTCGAGAACATCCGCAAGGCGCTGGCGGCTGCCGATCCGGCCAATGCCGCGACGTATGCCGCCAATGCCACCGCCTATGCGGCGCGGATCAGGGCGCTGGAGGCACCGCTGAAGGCGCGCCTCGCGAAGGTGCCGGAGCAGCAGCGCTGGCTGGTCAGCAGCGAGGGGGCTTTCAGCTATCTCGCGGCGGATCTGGGCTGGCGCGAGGCCTATCTGTGGCCGATCAATGCGGAGGAGCAGGGCACCCCGCAGCAGGTGCGCCGCCTGATCGATCTTGTGCGGACCAACAAGGTGCCGGTGGTGTTCAGCGAGAGCACGATCTCAGACCGGCCAGCCCGGCAGATCGCCCGCGAAACCGGGGCCCGCTATGGCGGCGTGCTCTATGTCGATTCGCTCAGCGCAGCCGCTGGGCCGGTCCCGACCTATCTCAAGCTTATCGAGACCACGGTCGAGACCATCGCGAAAGGCTTCGGAACCTGATGACACACAGCACCGGCCAGCCGGTCGCCGGGATCGAGGTCTTGGGCATTTCGGTCAGCTACAGCAGTGGCGTGACGGCGATCCGCGATGCCAGCTTCGTGCTGGGACCGGCGTCGATCTGCGCGCTCGTCGGCGTCAACGGCTCGGGCAAGTCCACCCTGTTCAAGACGCTGATGGGCTTTCTGGTGCCGTCCACCGGCCATGTCAGCATCAGCGGCCTTCCCGTGCAGCAGGCGCTGAAGGCCGGCCTCGTGGCCTACGTTCCGCAGAGCGAGGATGTCGACTGGACCTTTCCGGTGCTGGTCGAGGATGTCGTGATGATGGGCCGCTATGGCCATATGGGATTCCTGAGGCTTGCCTCGAAGGAGGACAGGAAGGCCGTGGATGACGCGCTGGAGCGGGTCGGCATGGCCGCTTTCCGCTCCCGGCAGATCGGAGAGCTCAGCGGCGGGCAGCGCAAGCGCGTGTTCCTGGCCCGGGCGCTGGCGCAGGGCGCGTCGGTCATCCTGCTCGACGAGCCGTTCACGGGGGTCGACGTCAAGACCGAGGCCGCCATCATAGACCTGATGCGCGACTTGCGTGACCGGGGCTGCCTGATGCTTGTCTCGACCCACAACCTCGGCTCGGTGCCGGAATTCTGCGATCAGGTCGTGCTGATCAACCGCACGGTTCTGGCCTATGGCCCGACGGAGCTGGTGTTCACGCAGGCCCATCTGGCGGCGGCCTTCGGCGGTGTCCTGCGCCATGTCCGTCTCGGCGGTGCTGATCTGCACGATGACGCGGACCAGCGCTCGATCACCGTGCTGACCGACGACGAGCGGCCACTGGTGCTCTACGGCGAGCGCCAGTCGCAGCGCATCGTCTCGCCGGATGGCACACCTTCGGAAGGTGATCTGCCTTCCGCAAAACCACCCGTCGCGCCATGATCGCGATTCTGCTGGAGCCTTTCGGCTATGGCTACATGGTCCGGGCCATCTGGGTCAGCGCGCTGGTCGGAGGCGTCTGCGCCTTTTTGTCGTGCTATCTGATCCTCAAGGGTTGGGCCCTGATGGGCGATGCGCTGTCACACTCGGTCGTGCCCGGCGTTGCCGTCGCCTATCTGGCTGGCCTGCCCTATGCGATCGGGGCGTTCACTTCCGGGCTGATCGCAGCGCTCGGCATCGTCATCGTCAAGCGGCTGACATTGTTGCGCGAAGATGCGGTGATTGGGCTCGTCTTCACCAGTTTCTTTGCGGCGGGACTGCTGCTGGTCTCGATCAACCCCACAGCCGTCAACCTCCAGGCCGTGATCTTCGGCAATGTCCTTGCCATCTCCGACGAGGACGTGGTGCAGGTCGTGATCATTGCCGGGCTATCGCTGGCCCTCCTCGGGCTGCGCTGGAAGGACATGATGCTGGCCTTCTTCGACGAGAGCCATGCGCGCAGCGTCGGCATCAATCCGCTGCATCTGAGGGTGTTGTTCTTCGTGCTGCTCTCGGCCTGCACGGTCGCGGCGCTGCAAACCGTCGGCGCGATCCTCGTCATCGCCATGGTCGTGACGCCGGGCGCGACGGCCTACCTGCTCACCGACCGTTTTGGCCGCATGGTCTGGATCGCTGTCGCCATCGGCGCGGGATCCAGCGCTGTGGGAGCCTATGCCAGCTACTTTCTGGATGGCGCGACCGGCGGATTGATCGTGCTGTTGCAGACAGCGCTGTTCCTGGCCGCCTTCGTGTTTGCGCCCAAACATGGCCGCCTTGCCGCGCGGCGGGCCGCACGCCGCGTGCCGGCGGGCGAGGTGGCGCCATGACTTCGCTCGGTGCCTTCGTGCTCGATCCCTTCGTCCACGGCTTCATGCAGCGCGGATTGGTGGTGGCCGTGCTCGTGGGCACGGTCTGTGCGCTGCTGTCCTGCTACCTTGTGCTCAAGGGCTGGTCGCTGATGGGCGACGCGGTCTCGCATGCCGTGCTGCCGGGCATCGTGCTGGCGCAGATGCTCGCTCTTCCGGCGGTGATCGGTGCCTTTGCCGCCGGTCTCGCCTGCGCGCTGGCCACCGGCTACCTGCGCGACAACAGCCGGGTAAAGGAGGATGCGGTGATGGCCATCGTCTTCTCGGGCATGTTCGCGTTGGGGCTCGTGATGTTCGCGCGCGGCGGGGGCGGGCAGCATCTGATGCACATCCTGTTCGGCAACATGCTGGGCGTGCGCTGGAGCGATGTGGCCGAGACCGCCCTGATCGCTGTGCCGGTGACGGTGCTGGTGCTGGCGAAGCGGCGGGATCTGATGCTGTATTGCTTCGATCCGGCACATGCCCGCGCCATCGGGCTGCCGGTGCCATGGCTGCACTACGGGCTGCTGATCCTGCTGGCGTTGACCATCGTGGCGGCCCTGAAGGCCGTCGGCATCATTCTGGTGATTGCCATGCTGATCGCGCCGGGATGCATTGGCTCGCTGCTCACCCGGCGCTTCGATGCGATGTTGACGGTTGCCGTGCTGGCTGCGGTGTTCTCGTGCATCACCGGCACGATTCTCAGTTTCCATCTCGATGCCGCGACCGGCCCAACCATTGTGGTGGTCCAGGCGCTGGTGTTCTGCGCCGCGCTGGGCTGGCGGGTTGTGTCTGCGCGCTTCGGTGCGGAAGGCAGCGCTGCGTCGCCCTGAGGAGGGCTCAGTCGTCGTCGGAAATCCCGCGCCAGGCAGCTCCGTCGAGATCCTCGAACTGGCGGTTGCGCAGCGACCAGAAGAAGGCCAGGAGGCCGAGCAGCCCCATGCCAAGGGCCAGCGGCATCAGCACGATCAGCACATCCATAGCGCAGCTCCCGTTCCTGAGTTTCTTGGCGGTACCGAGGCAAAGCCGCCCGGCTGCAAGGTGAGCACCAAGGTGAACAATCTTGGCACGTCAGCCCCGTGCACGCAGGGCGTTGAGCGTGACAATGATCGACGAACCCGACATGGCCAGTGCCGCGACCAGCGGTGTGGCGTGGCCGGCAATGGCGATCGGCACGGCAATGGCGTTGTAGATGACCGCCAGCCACAGGTTCTCGATCATGATCCGCCGCGCCCTGCGCGAGATGCGGATGGCATCCACGACCGGGCCAAGCCTGTCGCCGAGGAACACGGCATCCGCCGCGTTCTGGGTGAGGTGGGCCGCGCTGGCAGGTGACATCGAGACATTCGCCGCAGCCAGTGCCGGCGCATCGTTGATGCCGTCGCCGACCATCAGCACCTTGTGCCCCTCGGCGCGCAGGGCTTCGATGGCGGCAATCTTGCCGGCGGGCTTGAGATCCGCCGTTCCCTGTTCGATGCCGAGTGCGGCAGAAGCCTTGACCACAGGGGCAGGGCGGTCACCTGACAGGATCGACAGGTCAAGGCCAAGTCCGCGCAGGGCCGCCATGGCTTCGACCGCGTCGGGCCTCAGCGCCTGGGCGATGGCGAAGACCACAATGTGCTCAGCCCGCCGATAGGTGATGAACGAAGCATCGGGGTAGCGTTCCGCCAGGGAGGCGGTCATGGCCGTGATGGCCGCGTCCGCACGGGCATCGCCGCCACAATGGGCCGCGCTGCCAAGCCTTATCCGGTCTCCTGCGTGCTGCGCTTCCAGCCCGAAGCCGGGCCGCTCGGTGACCCCTTGCAGCGGATCGTTGGCCTTCGCGGATTTTGCCAGCACGGTGGCGAGCGGGTGGGTGCTCGACAGGGCCAGGCGGCCGGCGAGGTGCAGGTCGCACAGCCCGATCTCGGCGGCGTTGGCGATACTCGCGGTCGGCAAGGTCAGCGTGCCGGTCTTGTCGAAGACGACGGTGTCGACCGCGGCGAGACGCTCCAGCGCGTCGCCACTGCCGAGCAGGACACCGCGGCGGAACAGGGCGCCGGCGGCCACGACCTGAACCGCCGGTATGGCAAGGCCGAGCGCGCAGGGGCAGGTGATGATCAGCACCGTGATCGCGATGACCAGCGCCGGTTGCCAGCCGAGGCCGAACAGCATCCAGCCGATGAAGGTGGACGCCGCGATGACATGCACGACAGGCGCATAGAGCCGTGCCGCGCGGTCGGCGAGCTGGACATAGGCGGAGCGGCTTTCGGTGGCGCGGGCCAGAAGCTTTTCGACCTCGTCGAGCAGGGTGCCCTCGCTGGCGCGGGCCACCCGGATGCGCAGAGCGCCGGTGATGTTGAGTGTGCCGGCATAGACCGACGAGCCGGCATCGACCGGCTGGTGGCGGGTTTCGCCGGTGACGAGGCTCTGGTCGATCTCCGACCGGCCAGCCTCGATGACGCCATCGACTGAGACGCGCTGGCCGGGACGAACCAGAACCAGATCGCCTGCAGCCACTGCCGAGATCGGCACCTCGGACAGCTCGTGCTCACCGATGAACTTGACGGCGGTTTCCGAACGAAGGGCGGCAAGATGGCCAGCCGTATCGCGCGTGCGCCGCCGCATGGCCTGGTCGAGATAGCGACCGATCAGCAGGAAGAACAGCAGCATCACGACGCCGTCGAAATAGGCATGCTCGCCCGAATTCAGCGTCTCGAACACGGACATGGCGAGAGCCAGCACCACGCCGAGCGTGATCGGCACATCCATGTTCACGGCACCGGCCCTGAGCGCCCGCATGGCGCTCTCATAGAAGGGGCGGCCCGCATAGGCTGCCGTTGGCAAGGCGATCAACGCCGATATCCAGTGGAACAGATCCCGCATTTCCGCCGGCATCTGGGTCTCATGGCCTGACCAGACCGACACCGAGAACAGCATGACGTTCATCGCTGCGAACGCAGCCACGCCCATGCAGAGCAGCAGGCGGCGTTCCTCGCGCGCTTCGGCGCTCTCGACCTTGTCGGTGGCGAACGGGTAGGCCCGGAACCCCATCTCGTCGAGGCGGCTGATGACGCCTTGCGGGTTCTCGCGCCCATCCTGCCAGGATACGGTGACGCGCTTGCTGGCGAGGTTGACACGGGCGGAGACGAGGCCGGGCTCAGTTCTGAGGCCCTTTTCGATGGTGGTCATGCAGCCGGCGCACTGGATGCCGTCGACAGCCAGATCGATGGCGGCGAGACCATCCTTGTGACGCACGAAACTGGTGAAATCGGTGGCGAGACTGGTCATGAGGAGAGTGTCCGCTCAGATTCGGGTGCGGTTGCGGCTCTGGTAAAGGCGTATTCCGTCGCGGCTGGCGGTGATGACGACGTCCCATGCGCCGCGTCCAAGATCACCAACCTGCGCACTGTAGGTGCCAGGCGCCATCGCCTGCAGGGATGCCGAGCGGTCAAGCTGCCGGCTCGTCGGATGCAGGATCTGCACGTCCACAGTGAGCCCGGTGATTGCAGCACCTGCCTTGTCGGTGAAGACCACAACGGCCAGCGGGCCCGACGCGTTGACGGCCAGCCGCGCATCAACGCGCCAGCCACGTGCGGCCTGGGCCTCGGCAGCCTGGATCTCGCCATTGTAGCGCTGGCTGACGTCGTAGCCGTTCCGGCCGGCATCCAGCCCCGGCATGGTCGAGATGGCCGCGAACATCATGTATCCGTTGACCGCCGCAATGACGAGGAAGAACGTCACGAAGCTGAGCAGCACATGCTTGCCCGTGAGCACAAAGGAGGATGCTGGCGCCGGCGAGGCCCCGGCAGGGCTGGCAGGCAATAGGTCCACAGGCATGACAAAGGCTCCACAACAGCTCATTCAACGTCTCCGCCAGGTGCCGGCCCACAAGGGCCGCCGGCTTTCCATCACGGCGCGAAGAAATTCTCCGCGATGGTCACAGTCTCCCCTGCGAACAGGTCTGATGCCTTGATCCGGATCATGTTTGTCCCGCTTTGCAGGGAGCTGCGCGGAATGGTCACGAGCACCCGGATTTCCCGGGTCGTATCCGGATCGACGCTGACAATCGGCCGCCAGTCGCTGGTGGGCGTCGCGCCCTGTACATCCATGGCAACGCTGGTCGGGCCATCGATGGTGAGCGCGATCTGTCTGCTTTCGGTGCGCTTGTTGATCAGGCGCACAGTGTAGGTGTTGCGGATCGAGCCATCGCGCAGGGTGACGAACAGCGGCGTCCGGTCATGGATCAGGTTCATGCCGAGGAAAGCGCGGGTCGCAAGCTGGTAGACCATCGCCCCGCCCACGAGCGCGATGACGGCAGCATACAGCATGGTGCGAGCCCGGATCGGCTTGTAGGTCGGCGTCTGGCCGACCTCGCGCGCCATGATCGCCTCGTCGGTGTCATAGGCGATGAGGCGGGTGGGACGGCCGATCTTGGTCATCACCGTGTCGCAGGCGTCGATGCAAAGCCCGCACTGGATGCAGCCGAGTTGCGAACCCTGGCGAATGTCCACGCCGGTCGGGCAGACCGCCACGCACTGGTGGCAGTCGATGCAGTCGCCTGCCGGCTGCTCCGCCTCGCGGGCACGCTTGGCGTCCTTGACCGACATGCGTGGTTCGCCGCGATCGTAGCGATACGAGACGTTCAGCGCATGCTCGTCCGTCAGGGCAGCCTGGATGCGAGGCCACGGGCACATGTGCAGGCAGACCTGCTCACGCAGATGGCCGGCAAGGATGTAGGTGGTGGTGGTGAGGATACCGATCCAGACATAGGCCGTGAATGGGGCCTGAAAGGTGGCGAGATCGCGCACAAGTGTCGGCGCGTCGGCGAAGTAGAGCACCCAGGCCCCGCCGGTCCACCAGGCAATCATCAGCCAGACAAAGTGCTTGCCAGCCTTGCGGGCGACCTTGTCCGCCGTCCACGGAGCGTCATCGAGCTTGATCCGGTCGCGCCGGTCGCCCTCGAAGAAGCGCTCGACCCTCAGGAAGAGGTCGGTCCAGACGGTCTGCGGGCACAGGTAGCCGCACCAGACCCGGCCCGCCAGCGCGTTCATCAGGAACAGGATGATGGCCGCCAGGATGAGCAGGCCGGTGAAGTAATAGACCTCCTGCGGCCACAGCTCGATGAAGAAAAAGTAGAACCGGCGACGCTCGAAATCGACCAGAACCGCCTGATCGGGCAGGTTCGGTCCGCGATCCCAGCGCACGAAGGGCAGCAGGTAATAGATCGCCATTCCGACGATCAGCAGGCCCCACTTGATGCGGCGATATGTGCCGCTGACCTTCTGGGGATAGACCTTCGGCGTCGGTGCGAACAGCGGGATGTCATCATCGTCGGTGTAGGGCACTGGCGCCGAAGGCTGGGTCACTGGCCGCCTCCGAGGCTGCCGACATAGACGGTCAGCGCCTTGATAGTGACCGGATCAAGACGGCCCGACCAAGACGGCATCGCTCCTGCGCGCCCGTTGACGAGACCTTCGGTCATGGCCGCGCGGGAGTTGCCATAGAGCCAGATGGCGTCGGTCAGGCTGGGAGCGCCAAGCTCCTGGTTGCCCTTGCCCTCGTCCCCGTGACAGCTGGCACAGTTGGCCGCAAAGACCTCCTTGCCCTTGGCGAGGTTGGCGGACTTCTCCACATCGAGACCGGCCAGCGAGCGGACGTACTCGACGGATTCGGCAATCTCGTCGCGCTTGAGCATCCCGGTCCGGCCAAAGGCAGGCATGTTGCCGACGCGGGTATCGGTGCTCTGCTCCCAGCGGATGCCATGCAGGATGGTCTGCTGGATCTGCTCGGGCTTGCCGCCCCAGATCCAGTCATCATCGGCGAGGTTGGGATAGCCGACGAAGCCCATGCCGCCTGCACCGTGGCAGCCCATGCAGTTGTCACCGAAGGCGGCCTTGCCGCGGGCGAGCGCGATGCGGTTCAGGTCGGGATTGGCCTTGATCTGCTCGAAGCTGGCATTGGCGAGGCCGGCGGCCTGGATGGTGCGCTGGGTCTCGAGCTTGGCGAGTTCGACCTGCACAGCCGCGCGGTTGGTGTGACCGAGCAGGCCGACCGTGTGCGAGCTGATCAGCGGGATGGCCGGATAAAACACCATATAGCCGATCGCCCAGATGATGGTGGCGTAGAAGGTCCACAGCCACCAGCGCGGAAGTGGGGTGTTGAGTTCCTTGATGCCGTCCCACTCGTGGCCGGTCGTGGCAATGCCGGTCAGGCGGTCCACTTCGGGTGGTGTGTGCTTGTCGTCAGCCATGGGATCAGTCCTCATTCAGCGGCATGGAAGCGGCGCGGTCGAAGCGCGCCCGATTGCTCGGCCAGAGTGCGTAGACGCACACGCAGGTGAAGATGCCGACGAAGTAGACGAGCCCGACGGACTGGGCGATGCCGGCAAGGTAGGCGTATGTGTTGGCCATCATCTCACCTCAGGTTGGCTTTGTTGTCGTAGAGTTTGAAGTCCACCATCGTGCCAAGAACCTGAAGGTAGGCGATCAGGGCATCGGCTTCGGTGACGCGTTTTGGATCGCCCGCAAACGAGCGGATGATGGCCTTGGGGTAGCGCTTCTCGACGTCGGCAGCACCGGGGTCTTCGGGGTTGATCTGGGCGCGCAGGTCTGCCGCAGCGTTGAGGATCATTTCGTCGGTATAGGGCACACCGGAGAGACGGTTGACCTTCATGTCGATGGCGATGTCGTTGTATTTGAGGTCGGTTGTCGCCAGCCAGGGATAGGCGGGCATGATCGACAGAGGGACCACGGAGCGCGGATCGTTGAGGTGGCGCAGTTGCCACTCATCCGAATATTTGCCGCCGACGCGGGCGAGATCGGGGCCGGTGCGCTTTGACCCCCACTGGAAGGGCTTGTCGTACATGCTCTCTGCCGCCAGCGAGTAATGTCCGTAGCGCTCGACCTCGTCGCGCAGCGGCCTGATCATCTGGCTGTGGCAGTTGTAGCAACCCTCGCGGACATAGATGGCGCGTCCGGCCAGTTCGAGCGGTGAATAGGGACGAACCCCCTTCACCCTCTCGATCGTGCTTTGCAGGTAGAAGAGCGGCGCGATCTCGACGAGCCCGCCGATCGAGATCACGAACAGCACGCCCAGGATCAGGAATATCGAGTTGGTCTCGAAGATCTTGTGCCTGGCCCAGAGCGAGGTCTTGCGGGGAACAGTTGCAGGTATGTCGGTCATGAAAGTGTCCTCGCCTGTCAGCGGGTTGCGGGGAGGGCGTCGCCGAGGCTCGCTTCGCGGGCCTCGGGTGCGCCACGCACCGTCATCCAGAGGTTGTAGGCCATGATCAGTGCGCCCGCGAGGAACAGGCCCCCGCCCAGGGCACGGATCACGTAGAAGGGCTTCATGGCGGCGACCGTCTCGATGAACGAGTATTCGAGGAAGCCGAGCGGGGTGTAGGCGCGCCACATCAGGCCCTGAAGGATGCCGGAGACCCACATTGCCGTGATGTAGAGCACGATGCCGAGGGTCGAGATCCAGAAATGCCAGTTGACCAGGCGGTCGGAGTAGAGCGACTTCTTGTTCCAAAGCCAGGGCACGAGGCAGTAGATCGCGCCGAAGGAGATGTAGCCGACCCAGCCGAGCGCGCCCGAGTGCACATGGCCGATGGTCCAGTCGGTGTAGTGGCTCAGCGAGTTCACCGCCTTGATCGACATGAGCGGGCCTTCGAAGGTCGACATGCCATAGAAGGCGACCGACACGACCATCATGCGCAGCACAGGGTCGGTGCGCAGCTTGTCCCAGGCACCCGAGAGTGTCAGCAGGCCGTTGATCATGCCGCCCCATGAGGGCATCCACAGCATGATCGAGAAGGTCATGCCGAGGGTCTGGGCCCAGTCGGGCAGGGCGGTGTAGTGCAGGTGGTGGGGACCTGCCCAGATGTAGAGGAAGATCAGCGACCAGAAGTGGATGATCGACAACCGGTAGGAATAGACCGGCCGCTCGGCCCGCTTCGGGATGAAGTAATACATGATGCCCAGGAAGCCGGCGGTCAGGAAGAAGCCCACCGCGTTGTGGCCATACCACCACTGGAACATCGCATCCTGCACGCCTGACCAGACGATGTAGCTCTTGGGCGAGAAGATCGAGACCGGAATGGTCGCGTTGTTGCCCAGATGCAGCACGGCGATGGTGACGATGAAGCCGAGGTAGAACCAGTTGGCCACATAGATGTGCGGCTCCTTGCGCTTCCAGAGGGTGGCCAGAAAGACGAGCAGGTAGACCACCCAGACCACGGTCAGCCACAGGTCGGCATACCATTCCGGCTCTGCGTATTCCTTGCCCTGCGTGATGCCGAGCAGATAGCCGGTGCCGGCGATGACGATGAACAGGTTGTAGCCGAGGATCACGAACCAGGGCGCGATATCACCGGCCAGGCGCGCACGGGAGGTCTTCTGAACGACATAGAACGATGTGGCGAGAAGCACGTTGCCGCCGAAGGCGAAGATCACCGCCGAGGTGTGCAGCGGGCGCAGACGGCCGAAGCTGATCCAGGGAAGTTCGAAGTTGAACACCGGGAAGGCCAGTTGCAGCGCGATGACAAGGCCGACCGTGAAACCGGCAATGCCCCAGAACATCGCTGCGATGGTGGCGAACTTGACCGGGCCCATGTTGTAGTTGGGCTTTCCGCCGATTTCCTGAGGGATTGCGACCGGCCCGCGGCTGGTGGCGTTGTCGAAGACCTTGAAGCAGGCCCAGCCACTGGCAATGGCGAAGACCAGCGCGTGGAAGGCATAGGCAGGATACTCGGTCTTGCCGGCGATGATCAGGGTGAGCAGGGCGAGCGCGCCAAATGCGATGCCGGCCCCCAGATCGGTGATCTTCAGTTGTGGTGCGGGAAGTGTGGCTGCCATCTGCCCCTCATGCGTGTGCACAGCCACCGGTTCGGAACGGAAAGGTGACCTGTCTTGACTAGCCTTGTCGGCTCCGGGCGATGCTGGTGTTGATCCAGGTCAAGCCCGGCGGCACTTCAGGCCCCGGAAATCTTGGTGCAAGGTCGCCTCCCGCCACCGCATTCGGAGCATTCCCCAGGGCCAACGACGTGTCACACCGGTGTTGCAGGCGCATGCGGACTTGCGCATGATGCCTGCAGTTCAATCGTTTCATTCGAACTTTCAAAGGCTTGATATGTCCCGTCCGATCGAGGTCATCAGAAGCAGCGAGGAGCGATTCTCCAAGATCGTGGCCATGTCGGCCGATGCGATCATCTGCATCGATTCAAGCCAGATCATCACGCTGTTCAACGAAGGTGCGGAGCGCACCTTCGGCTACGAGGCCACGGAGGTCCTTGGCCGCCGGCTTGACCTGCTGCTTCCCCTGCGCTTTCGTGCCGGCCACGGCGATCATGTCAGTGGTTTCGCCCGCGGTGGCCCTGCGTCGCGCCATATGGCCGACCGGCAGGCCGTCTTCGCGCTTCGCAAGAATGGCGAGGAGTTCCCGGCCGATGCCAGCATCAGCAAGATCATGGTCGGCGAGGAAGCCGTCTACACGGTCGTGCTGCGCGATGTCAGCGACCGGGTCCAGCGCGAGACCGAGCGGCAGCTCGAAGCCCAGCGCCTGCGCCTTGCCATGGATGCGGGCCGGCTCGGAGCCTTCGAGCATGACCAGCGGACCGACACGGTGCGCCTGCTCGGCCATGCCGCCGCGATTCTCGGCCTTCAGGCGACGCAGATCGATATCGACACGTGGTTCGAACTCATCCATCCGGACGATGCCGGCCGCGTGGCCGACAGCATCCGCCATGCCATCTCGGGCGAGCATCAGGTCGAGATCGAATACCGCATCAGGCGGAGCGACGGTGCGCGCCGCTGGGTCAGGGCCATCGCCTCGCGCGGTGGCCAGAGCGGGCCGTGGCCCAATCTGTTCGGAACAATCCAGGACATCACCGAGCAGAAGGCGCTCCAGCAACTGCTTGAAGAGCGCGTGGCGGAGCGGACTGCAGCGCTGGAGGCGGAAATCGTGCAGCGGGAGCAGGCCCAGGGCACGCTGGTCAGGGTGCAGCGCATGGAGGCCTACGGCCAGCTCACCGGCGGTATCGCGCACGACTTCAATAACCTGCTGACGGTGATCGGCGGCAACATGGAACTGGTTGCGGAAAACATTGCCGACCCGCGGCTGGCCCGGATGCTGAAGCGCGCCACCGATGCTGTCGACATGGGCTCTCGCCTGACGCGGCGGCTGCTGAGCTTCGCCCGGCGCAGCCGGCTTGAGCCCGAAGTCCTCAACCTCAACGAACAGGTCGTCGGTGTGATCGACCTGCTGCGCCGGACCATCGGCGAAAGCATCGCGATCTCGTCTGATCTTGCCCCCGATCTCGGGCAGGTTCGGGCCGATGCCAGCGAGATTGAGAATGCCATCCTCAATCTGGCGATCAACGCGCGTGATGCGATGCCCGGCGGCGGGCAACTGGTGATCGAGACCGCCAACGTGCTGATCGACGCTGGCTTTCGCGCCGCGATGCAGATCGATGCCATCGCGCCCGGGCCGTATGTCCGGCTCTCTGTGTCCGACACCGGCACGGGCATGCCGCCGGAGGTGCTGTCACGGGCCTTCGAGCCGTTCTTTACAACCAAGGAGCCGGGGCGCGGCACCGGCCTTGGCCTGGCCAGCATTTATGGCTTCGCGCGCCAGTCCAATGGCGGCGCTACCATCGACAGCGAAGTGGGGCGCGGCACGACGATTCATCTGTATCTGCCGCAGGTCGGACCAGGCGAGGAGGCGGTGGCGCGTCATGACGAGGCTGGACAGACGCAGGCCCTGCCTGGCACGAGCGTGCTGGTCGTCGAGGATAACCCGGATGTGCGGGATGTGGCGATCGCGCGGCTGCAACGGCTGGGCTACGCCGTGCTCGCCTGCGACAACGGCCCTGCTGCCATCGCCCTGCTGCAAGGCAAGGAGCGGGTCGATCTGGTGTTCAGCGACATCATGATGTCCGGCGGTATGTCGGGGCACGATGTCGCGCGCTGGGTCACCGAGCATCGTCCGGGCCTGCCTGTGCTGCTGACATCGGGCTTTGCCGACAAGGTGGTGGACGCTCTGGCGGCGGACACCCCGCCCCACAAGGTGCTGCGCAAGCCGTATTCCACTGCGGAGCTGGCCCGCGCCCTTGCCGATGTCCTGCCTTGATTGAGGCCAGGATGTCCGACGCGGGGCAGGCCGGTGGGTTCGCCCGTCAGGCTGGCTCGACCGGGCATGACAACATGTAACCGACGCCGCGCACCGTCTTGACCAGGCGGGGCGCTGCAGGGTCCGGCTCGATCTTGCGCCGAAGCCGCGAGACCATCGCATCGATAGAGCGGTCGAATGGGGTCCAGTCATGGCCCTTGAGCACATCCATGATCGTGTCGCGCGAGAGCACGCGCTGGGGCCTGAGCACAAGGGCTTCCAGCAGGTTGAACTCAGCCGTGGTCAGCTCCAGCATCGCCTTGTCCGGCCCGGTCAGCTCGCGGCTGGCCAGGTCGAGCGTCCAGCCGGCAAACCTCACCCGGCTGCTGGCTCCTGATTGGGGCATGGCCTGCGGCGCGGCTGCCTTTGCAGGGGCTTCGGCAACGCGCCCTGACGGGGATGACGCTATCGCCTGCACCGGCTGCTGCCGCCGCAGGACCGCGCGGATGCGGGCCACCACCTCGCGCGGGTGAAAGGGCTTGGTGATGTAGTCGTCCGCCCCCAGTTCAAGCCCGACGACCTTGTCGATCGTATCACCCTTGCCACTGATCATGACGATGGGCACGTCGTGGCTGGCCCTGATCTGCCGTGCCAGCACCAGGCCGTTCTCGCCACCGAGCATAAGGTCGAGTGTGACCAGATCGATGCCGTCGGCTGCCAGCACGGCGGCCATGGCGCGGCTGTCGGCGGCCTCGGAGACGCGGAAACCGTCCAGTTCGAGGCAATCGCGCAGGAGCACGCGCACGGCCTCATCATCATCGACCACAAGGATATGGGGTGATTCGGGCATCAGCCTTCAGACTTCGACGACGCAGCTTGGCATTGGTTGCGACAGCACGCGATCACGATCAAGGGGCCGAACGGACGAAGGCTGTTACACACTGTCACACGACCGCACACGATGTTGATCCTCCGTCGCATCCCGGTGGGTTGAACCGGTTAATTTGATCCTCGTCAACCCGACGCGCACAAGACGAGGAGACGCCACGATGATCAACATTGCTGCACACAGCTTCCATGATGCCACTGCCATCAAGCTGCCACAGCCTGCCATGGCGATCGCACCGATGCTGGCAGCCAGGGGTCTGCACTCCTCCGCCATCCGCAAGGTAGCCTGCAACGAGACCTTGTGGTGCGAGGGCGACGAACGGTCCCATATCTTCGTGGTGCGCACCGGTGCGGTCTGCCTGTCGCGGACCTTGCCCAATGGACGGCGCATCGTGCTCGATTTCGCCTATCCAGGCGACATCATCGGCCTTGGGGCCGACACGCAGCCCTGCGATGCCCACACGGTGCAACTGACGCGGCTTGAAGCCATCCCGGTCGCCGCCTTCAAGCGCGCCGTGGCCGAGGATCCGGAATTCGGAAGGCAGGCCTCGATCCAGGTCGCCAATGCGCTGAGCGCGGCCTACCAGCATGTGGTGGTCATCTCCAAGCTGTCAGCCAACGAACGGCTGGCCAGCTTCCTGATGGCGCTGTCGCGCCGCAACGAGGCCCACGGCCTCAGCGGGGCGAGCGTCGTGTTGCCGATGAAGCGGCTCGACATCGCCGACTTCCTAGGCCTGACGATCGAGACCGTGAGCCGCACCTTCACGCGTCTCCGTGAGGCCGGGCTGATTGCGTTGGATCAACACAACGTCGTGGTTTTCCGCGATCTTGCGAGGCTCAGGGCATTGGCTGCGGGCGAAGGCGAGCATGATTGAAGCCGTATGCGAGACCGGTGCCACAGGCTCCGTATCCCGAATCCGACAACGGGCGGATGAAGCGATGGACGACGCAAAGCAGTTGTTCAGGATCGTGATCGGCGCCTTCATGAGGGCCGATCTGGCTGCATCCGCCACACGTGACCTGCACGACGATGGTCTGGCCGATACGCAGGTCTGCGTGATCGGTGCCGCGGCAGTGCCAGGTGATCCTGCAAGTGATCCTGCAAGTGATCCTGCAAGTGATCCTGCAAGTGGTCCTGCAAGTGAACCTGCACGTGGTCCTGCACGTGATCCCCGACGCTGCACGGAGCAGCGCCTGTTTGCCGGACAGATGGTCGAGGTCACGGCCCCGGAGCTGTTCGACCGGGTCTGGCAGGAAACCACCCAGGTTTCATCCAGCGACGCAGGCAAGACACTGGCACCCTGGATGACGCCGGGCCAGTCGAAGGCGATTCTCGACAGCCTTCGGAGCGGCGCGCTGGTGCTGCTGGTCAGTGCCTCCACCGCCACCGAGCAGGTCCGAGCCTCGCGAATCCAGCTCAACCATCACCCGTCGATGGTGCAGGCCTACAGCTTCATGGCCTGAGGCGGCCTTTGGCCCCGCGTATATTCCAGGCCTGCGAAGGCATGCCGGGTTCCGGGAAGGTCCAGGGCTGGCTCGTGGCCCGGTTCGCCCGATAATCGGCGATCTCGGCGGTGTGGCGCAATGTCAGGTCGATATCATCCCAGCCGTTGAGCAGTTGCAGCCGGCGCACGGGATCGATCACGAAAGTGAAGCGCTGTCCGTGGTGCTCCGTGGTGTTCGTCCCGGTCACCGTGATGGACAGAGCCTCCAGATTGACCGTGAGGCTGCCACCATCGGCGAGCAACCCGAGCAGGGTCTCGGCATCGGCTTCGCTGACCTGTGCCGGCAGCAGCCCGTTCTTCACCGCATTCGAGGCGAAGATGTCGCCGAAGGACGGGGCGATGACGCAGGTGATGCCGTAATCCCACAGCGCGTAGACCGCCGCCTCGCGCGACGAGCCGGTGCCGAAATTGCGCCGCGCGATCAGGATGCGGGCACCTGCATGCCGGGGCTCGTCGAGCGGGATCGCCCTACGGGGCCGGCCATCCTCGTCAAAGCGCAGGTCGTGCAGCAGGAAGCCGCCATAGCCCTGCGCGCGTGACCGCTTCATGAAGCGCGCCGGGATCAACTGGTCGGTGTCGACATTGGCGAGGCCCAGCGGGCAGGCAGGTGCGGTCAGCGTGGTGAACGATTGCACGGCTCAGCCCTCCAGAGGCGGCAAGTCGCGCACGTCGGTCAGCCTGCCGGTGACGGCAGCTGCCGCGACCATGGCCGGCGACATCAGGTGCGTGCGGGCACCCAGCCCCTGGCGCCCCCTGAAGTTGCGGTTGGTGGTCGAGGCACAGCGCTCACCGGAGGCGACCAGATCGCCGTTCATGCCCACACACATCGAGCAGCCTGAGTCAGCCCAGGTCAGCCCGGCAGCAATGAAGATGCGGTCGAGACCCTCGACCTCGGCCTGCCGCTTGACCAGGCTGGAGCCAGGCGAGACCAGGCCCGGCACCAGGGCTTTGCGCCCGCGCAGGACCGCGGCTGCCGCGCGCAGATCCTCAAGGCGGGCATTGGTGCACGAGCCGATGAAGATGCGGTCGATCGCGACCTCTTCGAGCGGCATGCCGGGCGCAAGCCCCATATAGTCGAGCGCGCCGGCAACGTAGGCCCGGCGTGCCGCATCGGCGGGCATCGCCTCCGGATCGGGCACGCTGCCCGTGATCGGCAGGGCATCCTCGGGGCTGGTGCCCCAGGTCACGGTGGGCGCGACCGCGTTGCCATCGATCAAGATGTCGCGGTCAAATTCCGCATCCGGGTCGCCGGCCAGTGCCAGCCAGCGGGCCCGGGCCTCGGCAAGGGCCGCGCCCGAAGGAGCGTGAGGACGGCCTGCGAGCCAGGCGAAGGTGGTCTCGTCCGGTGCCACCATCGCACAGCGCGCGCCGGCTTCGATCGACATGTTGCACAAGGTCAGGCGGCCTTCCATCGACAGGGCCGAGATGGCCGTGCCGGCATATTCGAGCGCATGGCCCTGCGCGCCGTTGGTGCCGATGCTCGCGATGACATGCAGCGCAAGATCCTTGGCGCTGACATGGGGCCCAAGGCGGCCCGACACCGAGATGCGCATGCGTTTGGGCTTCCGCTGCCACAATGTCTGCGTCATCAGCACATGCGCCACCTCGGATGCGCCAATGCCGAAGGCATAGGCCCCGAAGGCTCCGTGCGTCGAGGTGTGGCTGTCGCCGCAGACGATCAGCAGGCCGGGCAGCGTCAGCCCCTGTTCGGGACCGACCACATGGACGATGCCCTGCGCCGGATCATCCAGCCCGAACAGCCGGAACCCATGCCGCGCGGCGTTGCCCGACAGACGCTCGACCATGCCGGCCACTTCCGGATCGGCGATCACGGGTCGGCCGCGCGTCGGCACATAGTGGTCGGCGACGCCGAAGGTGAGGCCGGGCTCGGCGACAGCAGCACCGCGCTCGTCGAGCTTTCGGAAGGCGTGGTGCGAACCCTCATGCACGAAATGCCGGTCGACCCAGAGCAGCGTCTCGCCATCCTCGCGCACGGTGATGACATGCTCGTCCCAGAGCTTGTCGAAGAGGGTGCGGGGCGCTGCGTTCATGCCGCCTCCATCTCTGCGAGCATCTCGGCGATGGTGGCGATGCGGCCCACCGGGCGCAAGGCGTTGATCGCGGTTTCATGGACGGCGGGAGAGAAAGCCGCGCAGCCGTCTTCGAGCACGATGGTCTCGATCTCGCGCACATGGGCGTCGCGGACCGTCGAGGCGACGCCGCCATTGGTGACGATGCCGCAGGCCAGCAGGCGGGTGATGCCGAGCTTGCGCACAAGCCACTCGAGTCGCGTCATGTAAAAAGCCGAATAGGCGACCTTTTCCACGGCGGCATCGACCGGCTGGAGTTCATCGACGGTGGCATTGCCCCATGAGCCGGGTGCGAAATCGCCCTTGCGCAGGAACGGCCGCAACTCCTTGAGGTGCGGCGCGATCAATGGCTCACCCGCCCGGCCGGGCACAAGCGTGAACTGCGTGGCGAGCACGAGGCCGCCCCGCGCCCGCAAGGCGTCGGCGAGCGGCCTGATCCTGGCCGGCAGCGCGGCGATCTCCGGGGCCGACTGGCCGCCGCGTGCGTAGGCCCCATCCGGATGGATGAAATCATTCTGCAGGTCGCAGACGAGCAGGGCCGTGTTGACCAGGTTCATGCCGGGGTTGCTCATCGGCAGCGCTCCACGATCAGGTTGCCGAATGCGTCGACACGGGCGCTCAGGCCGGGGTCGATCACGGTGGTGGCATCGGGCTGTTCGAGGATGGCGGGGCCTTCGACCTCGGCATCCACTGGCAAGGCCAGCCGGTCCCAGATCGAGGCCTGATGCCAGCCGCCATCGAACCAGACCTTGCGGCTGCCGCGTCGTGCCGCCTCTCGCGTTGAGTCCGCCGAAGGGGCCAACGCCTTGAGATCAAAGGGTGGACGCCTGCCGATGGCTGCGGTGCGCAGGTTCACGATGCGGACGGGAATGCCGGGCAACAGGCGCGAGAAGGCCGCTGCATAGGCACGCTCGAAGGCCTCGCGGATGATGGCTGGCGAGATGCCTGTGCTGGCTGTGCCAGCGAGGGTCACCGGCAGTGGCACCGCCACCGTGTGAGTCTGGCCCTGGTAGTGCATGTCGAGTTCGTAGGTGATGTCGATCCGCCCCATGCTGAGCCCGGAGGCGGCCACCACGGCGTGGGCCTGCTGCCCTGCCTCGATCATGCGGGCATCGAGCGCCCCGGCATCCACGCTGTCGAGCATCAGGTTCACGGTCATGACCTGATCGTGGCGGATATCCGCCATGATGCAGCCCAGCGCCGAAGTGATGCCCGGATAGCGCGGCACGAGGGCGGATCTGAGGCCGACATCGCGGATCAGTGCACCGACATGCAAGGCACCTCCGCCGCCAAATGGCACGGCGGTGAAGCGCGCCGGATCATGGCCGCGCTCGATCGAGACCAGCCGGATCGCGCCGGCCATGCGGGCATTGGCGACACGGATGACGGCTTCCGCCGCAGCCTCCGCGCCGAGGCCCAGCGGCTCGCCGATGCTCTTGAGGATGGCTGCGCGCGCCGCCTCGACATCGAGCCGGGCGAGCTTGCCGCCAATCGGCTTGTCGGCATTGATCCGGCCCAGCACGATGTTGGCATCGGTGAGGGTGGGGCGGGTATTGCCCTGGCCATAGGCGACAGGCCCCGGCCGCGAGCCGGCGCTTTCCGGCCCGACAGCGAGCATGCCGCCGGCATCGACATGGGCGATGGAGCCGCCGCCAGTGCCGATGGTGGTGATCTCGATCATGGGGGTGCGGACAACCATGCCGAAATCGATGGTGGTCTGGGCCGCGAGCGAGGCCTCGCCACCGGCCACCAGCGAGACGTCGAACGAGGTGCCGCCCAGATCGGCCGTGACGATGTCAGGATAGCCGGCGGCTCCGGCAATGGCTGCAGCTGCAATCACGCCGGCAGCCGGTCCTGAGAGGGCGGTCCGGACCGGGAACTTGCGCGCCGTCGCCGTCGACATCACCCCGCCATTGGACTGGACGATGTGGAACGAGCCGGTAAAGGCCTCCGCCTCAAGGCCCGCCTCCAGCCTTGTCAGGTAGCTGGCAACCACCGGTTGGAGGTAGGCATTCAGGGCCGTTGTCGAGGTGCGCTCGAATTCGCGGATTTCCGGGAGGATCTGGGCCGAGTGCGCCACATGGGGATTGGGCCAGACCGCTCTTGCGGCATCATAGGCGGCGCGCTCGTTGGCGGGGTTGGCGTAGGCATTGATGAAGACGATGGCAAGGGCTTCCGCGCCAGCGTCCAGCAGCCTGCGGCAGGCAGCCTCGACCGCCGCGGGATCGACGGCGGTGCGGATGGTGCCATCGGCAAGCGTGCGTTCAGGCACTTCGAGGCGCATTTCGCGGCTGGCGATCGGCGTGAAGTCGCCCCACAGGCCCCAGGTGTGCGGGCGGTCGCGGCGGCGCATTTCCAGCGCGTCACGAAAACCGGGCGTGGTGATGAGGCCGATCCTGGCGCCCTTGCGTTCAAGCAGGGCGTTGGTTCCGACCGTGGTGCCGTGGATGATGGCCCCGAGCCCGGCAATCGACCCGAGCCTCTTCAGCCCCTCGATGAAGCCGACGGCCTCGTCGCCACGGTTGGAAGGGGCCTTGGCCGTGCGGAAGCTGCGGGTGGCTTCGTCAAAGAAGGCAAGATCGGTGAAAGTGCCGCCGACATCGACGCCGACAAGGGTGCGGTGCGGACTCATGCTGCGCTGACCTTGGTCATGGTTGCTGCCGCACCGGGCGAGACCAGCTCCTGCCGGATGTCGCGGGCGATGGCGTCTGGCGAGCGTCTGGCGGGGTCACCCCAGCCGCCGCCACCGGGCGTTTCCAGCCTGAGGCGCTGGCCTTGCTTCAGCCGGACGCCGGTGACCTTCGATGCCATCGGTGCAGTGCGCGGGCCATCGTCGCTGTCCCAGGTGAAGGTGTTGAGTGCCGCAGGGCCACCGCCGCCGACGCCGAAGGGCGCATAGCGGCCGCGCTCGCCCAGCAGCGAGATGTCGGCACCGCCCGGTGAGAGGATCTCGATCTCGTAAACCGCTCCGAAGCCGCCACGATGCTCGCCGGCACCGGCGCTGTCGGGCCGCAAGGCCCACTGCGTGAACATCACAGGATAGGAGGCTTCGAGGATCTCGGCAGGCGGAATGGTGGCCGTGGAGATCGGGTTGTTGGCATGGTTGAGGCCATCCGAGAGCGGATTGCCGCCAAGCCCCCCGCCGAAGAACGAGAACATCACCCAGCGTTCGCCACCAGGCCTGTGGCCGGCAATGGACAGCGCATTGATTGTGCCGAAGGGCGCTGCGGTGGCCCGCGCCGGGTCCGCCTTGGCCAGCGCACCGAAGACCACGCCGATCATGCGCAGGATGGTCTCGGTGTAGCCGGCGACCGGACGGGGCGCACTGACACCAAGGAACGTTGTTTCGGGAATGTCGAAGCTGATCGGGTTGAGGCAGCCGGCATTGGCCGGCACGGCGGTGAAGACGTGCTTCAGCGCGACATAGCAACAGGCGACGGCGGTGGACCGGGCGATGTTGACCGGCCCCCGGCAGGGCGGCGACGAGCGCGAGAAATCCAGTGTCATCGTGTCGCCCGCGATGGTCAGGTCGAGCGCGATGGTCAGCCGTTCATCAACGATGCCGTCATTGTCGAGATAATCCTCGAAGCTGTAGCGGCCATCGGGCAAGGCGGCGATGTTCTGGCGCATCAGCGCGTCGGCGCGGGCGGAGGCTGCGTCGAGGGCGGCCGTGACAACGTCGTCGCCATACTCGTCGATCAGGGCATGGAAACGCTTCTCGCCCAGGTCGAGCGCGTTGAGCTGGCCATTGAGGTCGCCCCAATTGGAGCGCGGCAGGCGGGTGTTGGCCTGAAGGATGTCGACGATGTCCTGCTGGAGCACACCGGCTCTGAACAGCTTGACCGGCGGGATCAGCACGCCTTCCTGGAAGCATTCGGTGGCCTGGGGATTGTAGCCGCCCGGCACGTTGCCGCCGATGTCCAGCCAATGTCCGACCGAAGCGAGCCAGGCGAAGATGCGGCCTTGCCGGATAAGGGGCCGCACCAGCCTAAAGTCATTGAGGTGAGTGCCGCCGGCATACGGGTCATTGAAGATGAAGGTGTCGCCGGGCTCGATGCCGGCCCCCTCGGCCACCTTGTCGATCACCGCCTTGACTGCAAAAGCCATGGCCCCGACGAAGATCGGCAGACCCTTTGCGCCCTGCCCCAGCGTCGCGCCCGTGGTGGCATGATAAAGCCCGTGGCAGGCATCGCGCGCCTCGGCGATGATCGGGTTGAAGGCCGAGCGATAGAGCGTGGCGTCCATCTCGTCGGCAACCTGTTCGAGGCGGCCAGCGAGGATCGCGAAGGTGACGGGGTCGAGCGCGCTCATTGGCCTTCGCCTTCATAGGATTTGCCGAGCGCCAGCATCTCGCCGGTGCCAATGACCTCATTGAGGCTGCCAAAGTCGAACATCTGGTTGCGGAAGGCCGCGCTGGTGCCGTCTCGCACCAGTGTTGCGTAGAACGCCTGCGCCGTGCGGGCGATGGCGCGGACGATGCCGCCGGGAAAGATGACCAGCGAGAAGCCGATGGCCTGCAATTCAGCGGTGGAGAGGATCGGCGTCTTGCCGCCCTCGACCATGTTCGCCATCAGCGGCAGGCGCTTGCCCAACGCGGCCACGACCTTGCCCAGTTCCTCCGCCGATCCGGGGGCCTCGACGAACAGCACGTCCGCGCCAGCCTCGGCATAAAGCGCTGCCCGGTCGATCGCGGCATTGAAACCCTCGACCGCGATCGCATCCGTGCGTGCAATGATCAGGGTGTCTGGGCTCTGGCGCGCGTCGACCGCTGCGCGCACCTTGCCCGCCATCTCGGACGGGCTGACCAACCGCTTCTCGGCAAGGTGGCCGCAGCGCTTGGGGTAGCTCTGGTCCTCGATCTGCAAGGCGTTGGCCCCGGCCCGTTCGAACAGGCGCACGGTGCGCTGCATGTTGAGGGCATTGCCGTAGCCATTGTCGGCATCGACGATCAGCGGCGTCGCCACGCGGTCACGGATCAGCGTGATGGTCTCGGCGACCTCGCTCATCGTCACGAGGCCAATGTCCGGCCGCCCGAGGCGCGTGTAGGCGAGGGCGGCACCGGACAGATACAACGTCTCAGCGCCTGCATCCGTGGCAAGGGCTGCGGTCAGCGGGTCATAGATGCCCGGCGCCAGCACGATGGGCGTTTGGGCGAGGCGAGATTTGAGGCTCATGACATCTCAGCGAGCTTGAGGATGTTGGAAAGGGAGGGCGCTGAATCGAGATCGAGCACGGCGTCCAGAAGCTGGAGGGCGCGAGCGTGGCCGACAACCGGCGTGCTGCATTCCATGAATTTCTCATGCACCTCTGCGGCAGCGTAGGGGTCTTCGGTGTCACCCTTGTTGGTCAATGCTTCGGCTTCGAAAGTGCGACCATCGGTCAGCACAAGCCTTACGCGCGCGGGGCGGAGAGCGGGCAATTGCGCCGTCAAGGAAACATCCTCATTGATGCTGATCCGGGTGGCAAGTTCGCGCGTCATGGCATCTTGGCGAGCCGGTTCGCGGAACGCGTCGAGCGTCGCCCCACCATTGACGATATAGGTCGCCATCGAAAACGGCATCGAGAACTTCGCCGCCAGCATGTTGCCCGGCGCAGGGTGGTCGAGTTGGGCTGCCCAGACATACGTGTCGACGTTGATCGAGGCCACACTGGCCGGATCAAGCCTGCCACCCGCCTGGGCGATGATCCTGCCAAGGGCGTCGAGTGCGCCGTGGTTGTAACGGCATGCGGCATGCCGCTTGAAATAGTTGCGCGCGATCTCCCAGCGGTTGCCGAGTTCCGCAACCATCTCGCCGGGTCGCCAGTCGTCTGCAGCTATTCCGCCATAGACCGAGCCGACGCCGTCCACTTCACCGGTGAAGCCGCTGCTGACGAGATCCCACGCCATCAAGCCAATCATGTTGGAGAAACCGGCATAGGTGTTGCGGACAGTTGCCCCTTCCAGCATGGTGCGGCGGCTGGTCGTCAGCCCCAGCGAAGAGGCGACGTTGATGACCTCCGTGATCTCGGCGGCGGAGGCCTTGTTCAGCTTGGCGATGGCCAGGGCCGCGCCGACGACACCCCACGTGCCGTGGGGATGCATGGTGACGTGCAGCTTTGACGCGATGCCGATTCGTGCGCCAATCTCATAGCCGAGAGCGGTCGCCAGAATGGCATCCTTGCCGCTGAACTTGCGATTGCGGGCGGCTGCCAGCACAGCGGGTACGACATGGATGCCGGGATGGCCGCGCGCGTACTGGTTGCCTTCGTCGATCTCCAGCATCGTGCCGGCGGTGCCATCCATGAAGGCGTGCAACAACGGCGAACCTGTACGCCGCGCCCTGGCTGTTTTGGCAAGTCTGGCCGTCGCCGCCGCAACTTCCGGCTCTGCGCGGCCTGCAATGATCGCGCCGAGGCAATCGAGGATCACCAGTCGCGAGCGCGCCATGACCTCCTCGGGCAAGTCCCCGAAGCGGGCCTTTCGGGCGAAGCCAGCCCATTGCTTCAGCCACGCCGGGCGCTTGCCCGTGACGAGGATGGAGGCAGGCACGACGCCAGGTGTCAAGATTGCCATCAGCTTACATTCCCAGATAGGTGGTCATCAGGCGCGGGTCGCGGCTGAGGTCACCGGCGCTGCCCGCCATCACGACTGCGCCGTTCTCCAGCACATAGGCGCGCGCTGCGAGTTCGAGCGACTGCACCACGTTCTGCTCCACGAGCATGACGGCAAGCCCCTCTGCCGCAATCCGGGCGATCAGCGCAAACATCTCCTCCACCAGCAACGGCGAGAGACCGAGCGAGGGCTCGTCCATGATGATCAGGCGCGGCTCGGCCATCAGGCCGCGGCCGATCGCCAGCATCTGCTGCTCGCCGCCAGACAAGGTGCCGGCAAACTGGCCGGAGCGCTCCCTCAGGCGCGGAAAGATGCCGAAGACCCTCTCCAGATTGCGGGCACGGTTGGCGCGGGCGCGGCGATAGGAGCCGAGTTCAAGGTTCTCGAACACGCTCATGTTGGGAAAGATCTTGCGGCCTTCGGGCACATGGATCAGCCCGGCGGCCATGATGTCCGGCGCTGATCGTGCGATCAGCGACTGGCCATCGAAACGGATGTCGCCGCTGCTGGCGCGGATCAGGCCCGAGACGGCGCGGTTCAGCGTGGTCTTGCCGACGCCGTTGGCGCCAAGGACCGCCACGATCTCGCCGGCACCGACCGAGAGCGAGACCCCGCGCAGGATCGGCACGCCGCCATAGCCAGCGACCAGATTGCTGATCTCAAGCATGGTGCGCTCCCGGATTCCGGCCGCGCGCTTCAGCCTGCCGGATGTCCTGCGCCTGCATCCTGGCTGCTGCTCCGTGGCCGAGATAGGCCTCGATCACGGCGGGATCGCGCGAGACGGCGCCGGGCGGTCCTGCGGCAATGATCCGGCCCTGTGCCAGCACATGGACCGTGTCGCACAGGCTCATGACAGCCTGCATGACATGCTCGACGATGAGGATGGTGACGCCGCTGCTGCGGATGGCCTGCACCACGGGCATCATGTCCCGGATTTCCGACGGATTGAGGCCGGCCAGTACCTCATCGAGCAGCAGCAGGCGGGGGGCTGTGGCGAGCGCGCGGGCGAGTTCGAGGCGCTTGCGGCCAGCCACGGTGAGTTGGCCTGCCGACTGGTCGAGCAATGGTCCGAGGCCGACCTGATGGCCCACCGCATCGGCCTGTTCGAGCGCCGCATGGCGGGCCTTGTGCCGCAGGAAGGCCCCGACCGCGATGTTCTCGCGCACGCTGAGCCCGGCAAAGGGTTGCACGATCTGGAAGGTGCGGGCGATGCCTTGCATGGCTCGCACATGGGCCGGCAGGCCGGTGATGTCGCGGCCCTCGAACCGGACGGTGCCGGCGGTGGCCGGCTCGAAGCCGGCGATGACCGTAAACAGGGTGGTCTTGCCGGCACCATTGGGGCCGATCAAACCGGTGATCGAGCCGTCCACCACCTCGAGCGAGGCATTGTCGACGGCAGTCAGGCCGCCGAAGCGCTTGCTGACACCCTGAACGCTGAGCAGCGTGCTCATGGCCGCGCGCCCTTCAGCCTGCCGAGCCAGCCTTGGGCAAGACCAAGAACCCCGCGCGGCGCATAGGCCACGCACAGGATCAGCAGCACGCCGAACACAACCAGATCGACACCGGGAATGGCGCCGCCCGTCAGGTTGGCGAAGGCGGTCTTGGTGACCTCGCCAAGGCCAAGCAGGACCACTGCCCCGACGAGCGGCCCGAACACCGTGCCCAGCCCGCCAATGATCGGCGCCAGCAGGGCCTCGACGGAAATCCACGGCCCGTAGGCGAGGTTGGCATCCAGGTAGAGGAACTTCTGGGTGTAGAGGCAGCCCGCGCTCGCGGTGATCGCGCCGGACAACGTGATGGCTTTCAGCTTGACGGCCAGGGCATCGACCCCGAGCGCCCGCGCCGCTTCCTCATTCTCGCGCACCGCGACAAGGTGAGCGCCGAAGCGCGACCGGGACAGGGCGTGCGTCAAGGCGAGGGTTGCGGCCACGAAGGTCAGTGCGAGCCAGTAGGCCAGCCGCTTGTCGGCGAACTGCATGTGCTCGGCGCCGATCCGGAGCGGCACGAGCACGCCAGCGGCCCCGCCGGTGAAGCCCCAGGCATTGGCGCTGATGCGGAACACCTCGGCGAAAGCCAGTGTGACCAGTGCGAAATACGAGCCGCGCAGCCGCGCCCTGAAACTGAGATAGCCGATGGCGAAGCCGACGCCCGCACCCAGCGCCATTGCCAGCGGCAGCGCCAGCCAGGGATTGATGCCGAAGCGGACCTGAAGCAAGGCCATCGCATAGGCCCCTGTACCAAAGAACACGGCATGGCCAAATGAGAACTGGCCACCATAGCCGCCCAGGATGTTCCAGCCCTGCGCCGCCAGCGTGATGATCATGGCAAAGGCCAGGAAGTTCAGCACCGTGTTCGAGGTCAGCCCGAGCGGCAGCAGGGCGAGGCCAACGACGACCAGCGCGATCGGCATGTAAGGTTGCCGGCTCATGCCTTGGCTCCGAACAGGCCGGTCGGGCGGAACAGCAACACGAGGATGAAGATCAGGAATATCCCGATCTGGCCAAGGCTCTCGCCGAAATAAAGGCCAGACAGGCTTTCGACCACGCCGATGATCAGACCGCCGACAAGCGCGCCCGCGATCGAGCCCATGCCGCCGAGCACCACGATGGTGAAGGCGACCAGCACGAAGGCATTGCCGATGCGCGGATTGACGAGGAAGGTCGGCATCAGCAGGCAGGCGGCAATGGCCAGACAGGCTGCGCCCAGCCCGAAGGTGACGGCGTAGATGTGGTCGACGTTGACCCCGGAAAGGGCCGCTCCGGTCTTTTCCTTGGCCACGGCGCGGATCGCCTTGCCGGTATCGGTGTGCGCCAGCAGCAGCCAGAGCAGCAGCGCCACCACGAAGGAGGCGACGAAGGCCACCAGTTTGGGCACGGACAGGAACAGGTTGCCGACCTCGACCACTGAAAAGCCGTAGGGCACGTCGATCGAGCGCGTGTCGGAGCGGAACCCCGCGAGCAGGGCATTCTCGATGATGATCGACAGGCCGAGCGTCACCAGCAGGATGTTGCTGTCATTGCCGTGGCTGGCAGGGTTGATGACGAAGCGCTGCACGCCGTAGCCCAGAGCAAAGAACAGCGGCGTCAGGACAAACACCGCCAGATACGGATCAAGCCCGAACACGGTGTGGGCGATCAGCACGGCGAACATCGCGGCCGTCAACGTCGCGCCATGGGCGAAGTTGATGATGTGCAGCACGCCATAGACCAGCGTCAGACCCAGCGAGATCAACGCATAGACAGCCCCCGTCATGAGGCCGTTGGCGAGTGCGGACAGGAAGATGTCGAGCTTGAGCATCGTTTCGTTTCACAACGCGCGGGGCGTCATGGTCAGGCTTGACCCGACCATCCATATTGATCCTTGCACTCCCGAGCGTCATGGTCGGGCCTGACCCGACCATGACGGTTTAAGGGCATCACACAGCCGGGAAGACGGCCTTGGCATCGGCGAATTCGGACGGGAAGATCACCTTGATGTCGCCATTCTGGACCTGGGTGTTGACCGGAGCCGCACCCATGTTCTGGCCGTTGACGAACTTGGTCGGGCCATACGGCATGATGTGGTCCGAGAAGGTCGAGGCAGCCAGCGCTTCGGTGATCTTGCCGCGATCGGCCGAGCCGGCACGCTCGATGGCATCGGCCAGAAGCAGCACGCAGGAGTAGTTCAACGGCGTGTTGTAGAGCCAGAAGCGCCCACCCTGTTCGGCCAGCGCCTTGACCTGTGCGGTCTTTGGCTTGCGCGGGTCGGCCCAGTGGTTGCAATCCATCACCAGATTGGCCGCGTCGGGGAATTCCTTGACGAACCGGAAGTTCGATGCAGCGCCGTTGAGGATGGCGTAGATGCCCTTGGGCCGGATGCGCTGCTGCTGCATGGTGCGCGAGAGCAGCACGAACTCTGCATAGTAGCTCGACGGGATCACAAGGTCGGGGTTGAGCGCGCGGATGCGCAGCGCGACGTTCGACATGTCGCGCGAAGGTGTCGGATGGGCGATGGTTTCGAGGATTTCGAAGCCGCGCGGCGGCAACTGGGTCTGGAGCAGCTTGGCCATGCCGGCACCGAACAGGCCATCCTCATGCACAATGACGACGGTCTTTGCAGCCTTGCCTGCGGCGTCGTTGAGCTTGACAAGGTTTTCGATAGCGGTCGATGTGACATTTCCGAAGCCCGGGCCGAAGCGGAAGGTGTTCTTGAGCCCGCGCCCGACGATCTGGTCCGAGACGCCGACATCGCAGATGTAGGGAATGTCATAGCGAGAGGCAGCCTGGCTCGAGGCCAGGACGATCGGCGAGGCGAAGCCGCCGACGATGGCTGCAACGCCTTCGCCCTGCATGCGTTCCACCTCGGAGGTGCCGCCTTCCGGGTTTGATCGCGCATCGCCGAAGACCATCTGGAGGCGCGCACCGCCCATCGACTTGATACCGCCGGCGGCATTGATCTCGTTGAGTGCGATCTCCGCGCCGAGACGGCCATATTCGCCGTCCTGGGCCAGCGCGCCGGTGACGGGCTGGAGAATGCCGATCTTGATGGCCGGCGCCTGCGCCCGGACGAGGCCAGGGGCTGCAATCAGGGCACCGGTGGCGGCGGCGCCCCGCAGGATGGTGCGGCGGTTGATGCTGGTCATGCTCGTCTCCTCGCTGATGAAGGGCCTGCGCGATCCGAGCGGGGCGCAGGTGTCCGTTGGGATGAAGGGGTGGAGGTCGTCTCAGGTGCAACGCGCGTTGAGGGCCGCCAGTGGCGATTTGCGCCATCGCCGCTGCGCAGCATCTCCATGTGGAAGCTGTGCATGTCGGGTCGGTAGAGCGCCGACAGATGTTCGATGCCGCGGCCATCTGCGCCCTTGACCACGCGTGTCAGCGAGATCAGCGGCGAGCCGATCTCGACCCCGAGGGCTGCTGCGGTGTCCGGCCCGGCCAGGGTGGCTGACAGGGTCTGGTCGGCCTTGTCGGCCACGATGCCGGAACGCTCCAGCAACTCGAGCAGGGGCCGGCTCGACAGATCGTCCGCCGTGTAGGTCGAGCCGATCCGTTCCGGCACGTGGGTGGACAGGTGCGAGAACGGCACGCCATCGAGGCTGCGAACGCGCACCGACCATTGGGTGCGCTCGCCGGGCTTGAGGTTGAGGGCTTCGGCGATGGCAGGCGGCGGCGTGACATAGGCGAAGGACAGCAGCCGGACACCGGTGGCATGCCCCATCGCTTTCAGGTGGGTCAGCATGTTCGACAAATCGGCAATCAGCGGCGCATGGGTCCGTGCGACATTGACGAACGTGCCTGCGCCCGGTTGGCGTGTGATCAGACCGTCGCGGGACAGGCCATCAAGCGCGCGCCTGACCGTGACGCGCGAGAGGGCGTGGGTCGCGGCCAGGCTCGGCTCGCTCGGCAGACGCTCGCCACTGCGAAACGCGCCACTGACGATCCGCTCCTTGAGGAGCAGATAGAGCCGGTGCGTCTTCGATGTCTCGATGGCGTCCACGTGCTGAAAAGGCTCCCGCGCCGCTTGCGTGATTGTATTACATCTAGCACAAATCAGCCACGTCAAGAGCGCACTGGAGAGAAAGTGGCAGCAGCGGTTGAAATGTCCAGCGGTGTCGCCTTCGAAGCGGCCTGCGATGTGCTGGTGATCGGGGCGGGTGCGGCGGGCCTCGTCACCGCGCTCAGGGCGGCGGAGGCTGGCGCCGATGTGCTGGTGCTGGAGCGCGATGCGGTGCCGCGCGGTTCCACCGCGCTTTCGGCGGGGCTGGTGCCGGCGGCGGAAACCCGGTTCCAGCGCGCGGCCGGGATCGCGGACAGCAAGACTGCCTTCGCTGCGGACATCATGGCAAAAAGCCATGGCGAGGCGGACGTCGCCGCCGTGGACCGGGTGGTCGATGTCGCAGGCGCTGCGCTCGAATGGCTGGCCGACAGCCATGGGCTGGGTTTTTCCGTGATCGACAACTTCACCTATCCCGGTCATTCCGCCCGGCGCATGCACGGGCTGGCCAGCCGCTCCGGCGCCGAACTGATGGACCGGCTGCGGGCTGCGGCGGAAGCGGCGGGCATCGCCATCGTCAACAACGCCACGGCGACCACACTTTACCGTGATGGCGACGGGCGCATTGCCGGCGTCGGCCTCGTGCGGCCGGATGGCGGGGGCGACCTGATCGCCTGCAAAGCCCTGGTGCTGGCCTGCAACGGCTATGGCGGCAACAAGGCCATCGTCGAGGCTGAAATCCCCGGCATGGCCGGCGCGCTTTACTTCGGTCATCCCGGCAATCAGGGCGATGCGGTGCTGTGGGGGCGGGCGCTGGGGGCGGCCAGCCGGCATCTCTCCGGCCATCAGGGCCATGGCTCGGTGGCGCATCCGCACGGCATCCTGATTACCTGGGCCACCCTCACCGAGGGCGGCTTCCAGGTGAACCTCGATGGCGCGCGCTTCGGCAACGAGGCGCTGGGCTATTCGGAAAGCGCCGCCACCGTGATCGCGCAGCGCGATGCGGTGGCCTGGACCGTGTTCGATGCCCGCATCGCAGCGATTTCCCGACAGTTCGAAGATTTTCGCCAGGCCGAGGCGGCGGGTGCCATCCTGATGGCTGACAGTCTCGCAGCGCTTGCAGAGCGCATGCGGCTGCCGGTTGCCGCCCTTGAGGCAACAGCGGCGGCGGTGGCGCAGTTCAAGCGCGATGGCGTGGTTGACGGCTTCGGACGCAACTGGGCGGGCATCGCCCCGCTTGCGGCACCGTTCGCGGCAGTGCGGGTCACGGGCGCGCTGTTCCACACGCAGGGGGGGCTCGTGGTGGATGGCGATGCGCGTGTCCTGAGGCCGGGTGACACGCCGCTGCCCAACCTGTTCGCGGTGGGCGGAGCGGCGTGCGGCGTCTCGGGAGCGCAGGCCTCGGGCTACCTGTCGGGCAACGGCCTGCTGACGGCGGTGTCGCTTGGCTACTTGGCTGGCGCGGCGAGCGCGGCGCTCGCGCTGACAGAGGCGATCTGAGCCGCAACCGGCCGGTCAGGGCAGGGCCGCGAGCGTGGCGCGCGTGCCGTGACGATAGATCGACGCCAGCGGCACTCTGATGGCCGAGGCCAGGCGCGGGTCCTGCCCGACATCGCCAAAGCAATCGCGGATGGCGAGCATTTCGGTTGTCAGCCGCGCTGACAGTGCAGCGGCCGCCTCGTCATCGCCGACCCGGGCCACGCCGTCCGCCCCGGCAGCCTGGCTGGCTGCCGCGAAGCGGGCAGCGAGCGGGTCGTTGACCGGCAGCGGCTCGCCGTTCTCGCCCGTGCCGGTCATGAAGCGGCTGAAGCCGGCGAGCGCCACGCCAAGACGGGCTATTGGCTGGCCCGCATCAAGCCGTTCGCGCGCGGTGTTCAAGAGCCGCTGCGGAATCTTCTGGGAGCTGTCCATGGCGATCTGGGCCGTGCGGTGCCTGAGCGCAGTGTTGTGGTAGCGCGCGATCAGCGCCGCCTTGTAGGCATCGACTTGCGCAGCCGTGAAGCCGGGCACGGTCGGGCCGAGTTCGTGGTCCATCAGGCCGCGTACGAGGCGGTGGAAATCGGGCATGCGGATCACGTCGGCAATGGTCTCCAGCCCGGCCAGTTGCCCGAGGCAGGCCATGGTCGAGTGCGTGCCATTGAGCAGGCGCAGCTTGAGCTTCTCGTAAGGGCCGACATCGGCGACGAGTTCAACGCCGGCGTCCTCGAAGCGCGGGCGGCCTGCGCCGAAATTGTCCTCAATCACCCATTGGCTGAACGGCTCGGTCATCACCGGCCAGGCATCGATGAGGTCGAGCGCCTGTGCGACGGCGGCCCGATCTGCGTCTGTGGTGGCCGGCACGATCCGGTCGACCATGGTGGAGGGGCAGGCCAGTTCGGCGTCGAGCCAGCGGCCGAGATCGGGATCGCGCAGCCGCGCCAGATCGCCCAGCACCCGGCGCACGGTGCGGCCATTGGCCGGCAGGTTGTCGCAGCACAGCACGGTGAAGGGCGCTACGCCGGCCGCGCGCCGCAGCCGCAGGGCCTCGACGATCAGCCCTGGCGCACTGACGGGAGCGTGCGGATGGGCGAGATCATGCCGGATGTCGGCATGGCCTGGGTCGAGAAGGCCGGTGCTGGCCGAGCGGCAATAGCCCTTTTCCGTGATCGTCAGCGTCACGATCCGCACGCGCGGGTCGGCCATGGCGAGCAGCAGTTTGTCGGGCGCTTCCGGCGCGACAATGACCTTGCTGATGGACCCGATCACACGCAGGCGGGTTTCCTCGCCATTGCGCACAGCCAGCGTGTAAAGCCCGTCCTGCGGGGCCAGCGCGTCGCGCGTGTCGGCAGAGCGCAGGGAGGCTGCGATGATGCCCCAGCCGGTTTCTCCGGCCGCCAGCCTGTCATCGACGACAACCGCCTGATGCGCACGGTGAAAGGCACCGACGCCCAGATGCACGATGCCGGGCGTGATGGCGCTGCGGTCATAGGAAGGCCGGACGATGGAGGCGGGAAGGCTCCCGGTCGTGGCATCGGACAGGCGTGGCAGGATCACTTGAACACCCCTGGAAGCCAGAGCGAGATCGCCGGCACATAGGTCACCAGCATCAGCACGGCCACCGACGCGCCGTAGAACGGCCAGATGGTACGCATCGACTCGCCGATCGAGATCTTGCCGACCGCGCAGGCCACGAACTGAACCGAGCCCACGGGCGGTGTATTCAGGCCGATACCGGCGTTGAGGATCAGGATCACGCCAAAATGGATCGGATCGACCCCGAACGACATCACCACCGGCAGGAAGATCGGCGTGCAGATGATGATCATCGGGGCCATGTCCATGAAGGTGCCGAGCACCAGCAAGATGGCGTTGATCATCAGGAGCACAGTGACGGGATCGTCGGACAGCGCCTTCATGGCGGCCACAGCCTGCTGTGGCACCTGAAGAAAAGCCATCAGCCAGCCAAAGGAACCGGCCGCGCCGATGACCAGCAGCACCATCGCGGTGGTGCGCACCGCGCCGTGGGTCGCCTCGATGAAGTCATTCCAGCCCAGCTGGCGATAGACCAATGCGGCCACCAGCAGCGCATAGAGCACCGCGACGCAGGAGCTTTCCGTGGCCGTGAACCAGCCCGAGCGGACGCCGCCGAAGATGATGAAGATCAGCAGGATGCCCGGCGTCGCGATGACCAGCGCCCGGCCGATGGCGGCGAAGCCGGGGAAGATGCCGGCCGGGTAGCCGCGCTTCACGGCCACGAGGTAGGCCGCCACCATCAGCGCCGCCGCCAGCAGCAGGCCGGGGAGGATGCCAGCGGTGAACAGGTCGGCGACCGAGAGATTGCCCCCCGCGGAGAGCGAATAGATGATCATGTTGTGCGAAGGCGGGATCAGCAGCGCGATGATCGCGGCATTTGCTGTGACATTGACTGCATAATCAGCGTCATAGCCCCGTGCCTTCATTTGCGGAATCATGATGCCGCCAACGGCTGACGCATCGGCGACGGCCGAACCCGAGATGCCGCCGAACAGGGTGCAGGTGACGACGTTGACCTGGCCCAGCCCGCCGCGCAGATGGCCGACCATTGATGCCGCGAAATTGACGAGGCGCTCGGCGATGCCGCCCCTGATCATGAGGTCGCCGGCAAAGATGAAGAACGGGATCGCCATCATCGCAAAGGCGTTCATGCCGCTGTTGAGCTGCTGGAATACCACGATCGGTGGCAGGCCCATGTAAAGCACCGTCGCCAGCGAGGCGAGGCCGAGGCAGAAGGCGACCGGCGTGCCGATCAGCAGAAGCACCGTGAAGGTGCCGAACAGGACCCAGAGTTCCATGTCCGTCACTCCACCGATGAGGTCGGATGTGCCGGCATGCCGGCGGGTCTGGTGTCATGGCCGCGGGCAATCAGGTTCACCAGGTTCTCGAAGGAAAACAGCGCGATCAGGAAGCCGCCACCAACCAGGGGCAGGTAGTCCATGCCCTGCGGGATGTTGATGCCAGCCATCTTGGCACCCCAGGTCGCCACCGTGAGCTGCCAGCCATAGATGATCATGTAGACCGCGAAGATGCAGACCAGGACATGGGTGGTCAGGCGCATCAGCTTGCGCAGCGGCGCAGGGGCGTAGTGCAGGCCGATCTCGAAGCCGAGATGGTCGCCTTCGCGCACGCCGACGGCACCACCGAGCAGGATGAACCAGCTCATCAGCAGCAGTGCGCCGGGCTCGGTCCAGCTGGGCGAGTCGTTCAGCACCTTGCGGCCGAAGACCTGCCAGGCGACAGCCAGCGTCATCAGCACGAGGCCGATGGCGGCCGTCCAAAGCGCTGCGCGGGAGATCGGCGCAAGCCAGCGCGCGAGCGTCTTCGACAAGGCGATCATCGGTGCATCCTGGCTGCTTGGCCTAAAGCGGGGGCAAGGTGGTGAGCGAGGCGCGCGGCACCATGACCGGGGCGAACCCGGCCATGGCACCGCGCGAGGCTTCGCGTCACTGCACAGCCTGGATGCGGGCCAGAAGGTCCTTCAGCTTGGCATCGGTGACGAAGCGGTCATAGACCGGCTTCATCGCGGCGATGAACGGGGCCTTGTCGACCTTGGTGATCATGGCGCCCTTTGCCTTCACGGCAGCTTCGGCGGTCTTCTCGCGGGCCTCCCAGAGCTCGCGCATCTTCAGGGTCGATTCCTTCGCGGCAGCGCGGAAGATGGCCTGATCAGCTGGGGTCAGCCTGTCCCATGAGCGCTTCGACATCACCAGCACTTCGGGCGTCATCGAGTGTTCGGTTTCCGAATAATGCTTTGCGACCTCGAAATGGCGGGTCGATTCATAGGACGGCCAGTTGTTCTCGGCGCCGTCGATCACACCGGTCTGGAGCGCGGAATAGACCTCGCCGAACGGCATCGGGGTGGCATTGGCACCCAGGGCATTGACCAGGGCGATGAACATGTCGGACTGCTGGACGCGGATCTTCAGGCCCTTGAGGTCCTCGACCTTGGTGACCGGGCGTTTGGAATTGTAGAACGAGCGCGCCCCTGAATCGTAGTAGGCGAGGCCAACCATGCCATGGGGCGTGAAGGCGGCGAGGATTTCGTCGCCGATCGGGCCATCCATGACCTTGCGCATGTGCTCCACCGACCGGAACACGAAGGGCAGTCCTGGCACGTTGGTTTCAGGGATCAGGTTGTTGAGCGGGGCCATGTTGACCCGGTTCATGTCGATGACGCCGAACCGGGTCTGCTCGACCGTGTCCTTTTCCTGCCCGAGCGTGGAGGCGGCGAAGATCTGGATCTTGAAGCGACCGTTGGTGCGCTGCTCGATGAGCTGGCCCATGAACTTCACGGCCTCGACCGTGGGATAGCCGTCAGGGTGGGTGTCGGCCGAGCGCAGCGTCACGGTCTGGGCGCTGGCCGTTCCGAGTGCCAGTGCCAGCGTGCCGCCGGCGATGAGGCCCTTCAGGGTGATGCGCCGTGTGGTCATGGGGCGTTTGGTCATGGGGCGTGTGGTCATGGGTCGTCCTCCGTTTTGAGGCGCTGTTTCGCGCCGTTCTTTGGGTTGTTGGTGGCGGTATTCCGGAACCGGCATCAGAGCCTGTAGGCCTCCCTGGCGAGCCGGTAGGCGAGATCATGCGCAAGCGCATGGGCCTCATCCTCGTCGAGCCTGTGTTCAACCACAAGCCGGGCGAGGAAAGAGCAATCGCAGCGCCGTGCCATGTCGTGGCGCGCGGGAATCGACAGATAGGCGCGGGTGTCGTCGTTGAAGCCGACGGTGTTGGCAAAGCCCGCCGTCTCCGTCGTCAACTCGCGGAAGCGACGCATGCCTTCGGGTGCATCGAAGAACCACCAGGCCGGACCAAGCCGCAGCGCCGGATAGTGGCCTGCCAGCGGCGCAAGTTCGCGGCTGTAGGTGGTTTCATCGAGGGTGAACAGGATCACGGTCAGCGACGGTTCGTGCCCGACCGCGTCGAGCAGGGGGCGCAAGGCGCGGACATAGTCGGTGGCCGTGGGAATGTCCGCGCCCTTGTCGCGCCCGAACCGGCGGAAGACATCTGCATTGTGGTTGCGCAGCGAGCCGGGATGAAGCTGCATCACCAGCCCATCATCGAGGCTCATGCGGGCCATTTCCGTGAGCATCTGGCCGCGGAACAGCTCGGCGTCCCCAGCATCGGCCTTGCCCGACACGACCTTCGCGAACAGCGCCTCGATTGCTGGACGGGCAAGGTCAGCAGTACGGGCGCTGGGGTGGCCATGGTCGGTGGCGGTGGCGCCGCGCGCCTTGAAGGCGGCCCGGCGCTGGCGATGGGCCGCCAGATAGCCGCTCCAGGTCATCGTGTCCTCGCCCGTGATCTTGCCCAGCAGCCCGAGGTTGGTTGCAAAGCCCTCGAATTCGGGGTCGACCACGGCATCGGGACGATAGGTGGGCAGCACCCGCCCATCCCAGCCCGATGCTGCGATGGCAGCATGGTGGGCCAGATCGTCAAGGGCCGAATCCGTGGTGGCGATGGCCTCGATGCCGAAGCGCTTGTAGAGCGCCCGTGGCCGGTATTCGGGCTCGGGCAACCTGTCGGCGATGGTGTCGTAAAGGCGGTCGGCATTGGCTTCCGTCAGGCGTTCGTCGATGCCGAAGACATCCTCCAGTGCCTGCTCGAACCAGAGCCGCGTCGGCGTGCCGCGAAACAGCGGCCAATGACGGGCGAAAAGGCGCCAGATGGCGCGGTTGTCGCTCTCGACTGGCCCGCCATCACTGCGAGGCACGCCCAGCGCCTCCAGCGGCACGCCCTGGGAATACAGCATGCGGAAGACATAGTGATCGGGCTTCACGAACAATGTCGCCGGATCGGAAAATGGTTCGTTCTCGGCAAACCAGCGCGGTTCGGTATGGCCATGCGGGCTGATGATCGGCAGGGCCCTGATCCCGGCATAAAGCCGCCGCGCCACATTGCGGGCGCTCTCTTCGGCAGGAAACAGCCTGTCGGGATGAAGCGCCATGCCGTCACGATCCTCGCCTGGGTGCGGGCCTTGCGCCAAACGCCTGCCCGAGACCGACCACTTGCCATTCCGCGCCCCTGTCAGGACGTCGCGATTTCTCCTTGTCGATATACTAATATATTAGTATGTCAATCGACGCGGGAATGGTCGACAATAAGGGTCTGTGGGGGCTCTGCCCGACGGACAGGGACGGGATGGACAACCAGACGGACATGCTGCCAGCCAGCCATGAGGTGCCGCCTGACAAGGTGCGGCTGCCGCGCGTGACGGCAGCCGGGCATATCCTCGCTGTGCTTCGGCAAGATATTCTGTCTGTGCGGCTAAAGCCGGGCGAGGCCCTGGCAGAAAAGGTGCTGACAGCGCGTTTCGGGGTCAGCCGCACCCCGGTGCGCGAGGCGCTGATGCGGCTGGCCGAGGAAGGGCTGGTGGAGATCTATCCGCAATCGGGCACCTATGTCGGGCGCATTCCGGTGGCATCGCTGCCCGAAGCGGTCGTGATCCGGCAGGCGCTGGAGTGCATGGCAGTTGAGCTGTTCACCGAGCAGGCAGGCACGTCTGACCTTGCCGCACTGGAGCAACTGATCGCCCGGCAGGTAGCGCTCGCGCGGCTCGATGACAGGGACGGCTTCCATGCGGCAGACGAGGCCTTTCATGAACGCATCGCGCAGGGGGCAGGACACCCGGGCCTGTGGCGACTGGCCCAGCAGGCCAAGAGCCAGATCGACCGCTGCCGCCGGATGACGTTGCCGGTTCCGGGGCGTATGCTGCACGTGATCGATGAACACCGCACGATTCTGCTTGGCCTGCGAAACGGCCACAAGCAGGCGGCTTCCGATGCCATGCTGGCGCATCTTTCCGCCGTCTTGCCTGACGCGGAGACACTGAAGGCACAGTTCCCGGACTATTTCTCGTGAAAGGACATTCCTTGAGACAGAGCTGGCGCTGGTTTGGCCTGAAAGACCCGGTTTCCCTTGATGATGTCCGGCAGGCGGGGGCAACCGAAATTGTCAGTGCCCTGCACGATGTGCCGATCGGTGAAGCGTGGACGGTGGGGGCGGTGGCCCGGCACAAGGCCCTGATCGAAAACGCGCCAGCCGGGCGCTCGCCGCTGGCGTGGACGGTGGTCGAGTCGATTCCGGTGCCCGATGATGTGAAGCGCCATGGCAAGGAGGCCAAGGCCTCGATTGCTGCCTGGATTGCCAGTCTCGAAGCTGTTGCCGCGAACGGCATCCGCATCATCTGCTATAACTTCATGCCGGTGGTGGACTGGGCGCGCACGGACCTCGACTGGCCATTGCCCAATGGCGCAACCGCGCTGCGCTTCGACAATGACCGCTTTGCGGCCTTCGAGATGTTCATCCTGAAGCGTGAGGGCGCAGAGCGGGACTTCGATGCCGCCACGCAGGCGCGGGCGAAGCTGGCCTTCGAGGCCATGTCACAGGCTGATATCGACGAACTGATCCGCGTGATTGCCAGCGCGCTGCCGGGGTCAACCACCGAGCCGCTGACCATTCCCGCTTTTCGGGAGCGGTTGCTGCAATATCGCGGCATCGACCATGCCCGGCTGCGCCAGCATCTGGTGGAGTTCCTGGAAGAGGTTACGCCTCATGCCGATCGGCTTGGTGTGCGGCTGACACTGCATCCGGATGATCCGCCGCGTCCGTTGTTCGGCCTGCCGCGTGTGGCGTCGACGGCAGCGGATTACCGCGCCCTGTTTGCCGCGGTGCCGTCCGCTGCCAACGGCATCTGTTTCTGCACGGGAAGCCTCGGCGTTCGTGCCGACAATGATCTGCCGGCCATGGCGCATGAGTTCGGTCCGCGCATCTATTTCGCACACCTTCGTGCAACGCGGCGCGAAGGTGACGGCGCGAGCTTCCATGAATCGGACCATCTTGATGGGGATGTCGACATGGTGCGTGTGGTGCAGGCCCTCGTGCGCGAGACCCTGCGCCGCGCCGGAGGCAACCGCATTGTCTTCCGGCCCGATCACGGCCATCGCATGCTCGACGACCTCACCAAGTCGGTGACGCCGGGATACACCGCCATCGGCAGGCTCAAGGGACTTGCCGAGTTGCGTGGCGTGATCCGGGCTGTCGAAACGCTGGAGGGGTCTCTGGTCTAAGGCGACTGGTGCAGACGGCGTCAGACGGCGCTGGCTCCCTCCACGAGGCTCGCCATCTTGGCCCAGACGATGTCGGGATCGACCACGCCGAAACCGGCAAAGGTCGAGAAGCCGCAGTCCGTGCCGGCGATGACGCGGTCGGTGCCAACGATTGATGTGTAGCGCTCCAGACGCTGGCGGATCAGTTCGGGATGCTCGACGAAGTTGGTGGTCGAATCGAGACATCCGGGGATCAGCACATAGTCGTCCGGGGCCTTGATCTCGTTCCAGACCGTCCACTCGTGGGCGTGCCGCGGATTGGCCCCCTCGAACAGAAGGCCACGCGGCTTTGCTTTCAGAACCACGGGCAGAACCTTGCCCAGGGCGATGTCGCGCGTGTGCGGGCCCTCGTAGTTGCCCCAGCAGACGTGCAGTCGGACCCGGTCGCCGGGCACATTGCGCAGGCCGTGGTTGAGCGCCTCGACATGCACCTCGGCGCGCCGCAGGAACTCGTCTTCGCTGAGGTCACGGTAGAGCATGTGCCGGCCCAGAGCCAGATCAGGCGCATCGATCTGCAGGATCAGGCCCGAAGCGACGATGGCCTCATATTCGGCGCTCATGGCATCGGCGATGTCGAACAGGTAGCTGTCGAGATCGGCGTGATAGTCGGACGGCTGGAACAGGGCGATCACACCCGGGCTGGCCGAATTCATGAAGCCTTCGCCGTAGCCCGATGCCGCCATGCCGGCCTTCATGGCCGCAATGTCGGTGTGCAGCGGGGCGAGGTTCTTGACCTTGATCGGGCCGACGCAGCGGGGGCGGCGGTATTGCGGCGTGCCGCCGGCCTTGGCCAGCTTCTCAAGGAAGCCGGGATAATCCTGCAAGTCTCCGGGCGGGCGGCGCGGACTGTCACCTTCGAAGCCTGTGAGCCGATCCTTGATGTAGGTCGCATAGGAGATCTTCGAGGTCTCGCCATCGGACGGCAGGTCGATGCCGACCGACCTCTGCTTCGCCACGATGGCGGCGGTGGCGTCGCGCATGATCGCATCATAGGCGGGTTCATCAAAGGGCATGCCCTTCTCCCGGCCGAACAGCAGGTCGGCCACGATCTGGTTCCGGGGCAGGGAGCCCACATGGGTGGTTTTGACGGGCATGTCAGGCTGCCTTTGCGTTGACGAAATGAGCCTTGCCGACGCTGTCGCCGCCGTGCACCACAGAGGCGATACAGTCATCGGACGACGTGGCCCGGAAGGCGCGCGCCAGACCCTTGGGTGTGGTGAAGGTGTCACCGGCCCCCATCACGACGCTGCCATCCGGAGCCGTGATCTGCAGCATGCCCTCCTTCACGAAGATGACCTCTTCCGCGTGACGAACATGGGCAGGCACGGCGGCATCGCTCGCCATCTTCAGGGCGCGCAGCTTGAAGCCGTGCGGCTCGGGGATATGCACGTGCTGGTTCGGATTCCTGGAGGCGCCGCGGCCGATCAGCGTGACGTTCTCCTTGTCTTCCGAGCCGGGCGAGCGCGTGTCGATGAACGCGTTCTTGCGAGGACGCAGGTCGGCATGGTGGATCAGGCGGCTTTCAAGTGGCATGGCAAAACCTCCCGATTGTTCTTGCTATCATCTCTTTCCTGTAGACTGCATGCGTATGCAAACTTGTCCACCGACGATCTTGCACGCGCGTCATGTCAGCCTGCCCCGAGCGCGATCTGACGCCAGATGGCTGTCTCGTCGACCAGCCAGAATTCGCGGATGACCTTGCCGGCGACGACTTCGGAATGGGTGATGCCGAGCACGAAAAGCTGCGCGCCGCTGGCGTCACCCCACGGGCCGCTGCCGGCGTGTGTGCCTGCCAGACGCCAGCGCGTGGCCACGCGCACCGGGCGGCCCGGTTCTTCCAGCGCAATCGAGTGATCGACCATGAGCGCAAGGTCGGGCATGGCCTGCCTGAAGCGCGCGATGAAGGCTGCAAGGTCAGCCCAGCCGGCACCGATTGCGCCATTGGGCAACATGAGGTTGACCGCGCGGTCATGGCTTCTGGCCAGATCTGCCTCCGACAGAGCCCCCCCAAAAGCCGTCATCATCGCGTCGCGCACCATCACCGCCGCTGGATGCGCATGGTGGATGGCGTGATCCTCGGCAATCCCGGCCTGCACCTGATCCCAAAGATCGTGCTGCCAGGGTGCTTTCCCGGCTGCCGCATCGGCCCTCGCCCATTCGCGGCCCAGCGCCTCCGGGGTTGTGCCGATCGCGAGCGCCATCGCTCCTTGGTCCCGCACCAGCCATTCCTCGGTGATGACATCGCCGACCACCAGGCAATCGGCGATGGTGCGGATCCGCATCGTGCGGCCCGTCGCCTTGCCGAAGACGCCGTCGCCGCGATGGGTCATCGGCGAGATGATGCGGTGCGACGACAGCAGGCCGCGCTTCTGGCCGTCATTGGACCAGATCACGTCCTCGCCCAGCAATTCGCGGTCGGGGAACATGGCCAGCGTGGCCTTGGTGCCGGTGATGACCGCCTCGACGCCCGTGACGAGGCCGGAGGGAGACAGAACCCAGCAATCGGGGCTGTAATAGCGGTGGATCAAGTCGATCTGCCGGCCTTCCCAGATCTGTTCGGTGATGCCGATGATGTAGTCATGCAGCGTGGCATACTCGGCGGAGAACCGGTTTTTCATGGGGCGGGCGCTCCGGATGTCGTGCTCTGTGGCCGCCAGACAAGCTGGCCGTTGATGCTGATGCAGCCTGACGGGATCAGGGCCGAGCCGCGCACGATCAGCTCGCCCGGCACGATCACGTCGCGTGGCACAGGGGCCTCATCCTCGATCTGCTCGATCATGACCTCGACCGCGCGGTCGACCATGGCCGAGACAGGCTGGGAGAAGCTGGTAAGCGAGAAGCTGGCCCAGCGCGCAGGGCCGACATCGTCGAAGCCCACGAGCGAGATGTCCTGCGGCACCTTGAGGCCGAATTCGAAGCGGGCCACCTCCGAAATCGCCAGCGCCATGTGGTCGTTGCCACAGAAGATGGCATCGGGCCTGTCGGGGCAGGAGAGCAGGTCGCGGGCGGCCGCTGCCGCGCCCTCGAACGTATAGTGACCGACGGCCCGCATGGGTTCGGGAAGGCCATGGGCCGCCATGGCGGCGCGGAAACCCCGCTCGCGATCGTGGCTCGTGGACGAGACCTCGACGCCGGCCACGAAGCCGAACCGCCGATGCCCGCCGGCGATGAGGAACTCACCGATCAGCCTGCCGCCACGTTCGTTCTCGCCGGTCACCGACGAAACCTGCGAGGCGCGCGCCGTGCGGTTGAACAGCAGCACCGGGATGCCGGCGGCGCGGCAATCGGCGGCGAGGGCCGAGGACAGCGTGGTCGAGGCGAGGATCAGGCCATCGACGCGATAGGCGAGGATTTCCTCCATGACCGGATCGGCATGGGCTGCCGCATCCGCCGTGAACAGCAGGATATGGTAGCCGCGTGCCTGGAAGCGGCGCGACATCAATTCCAGCACGTCCGGATAGAAATGGTTCTGCAGATAGGCCGCGACCAGCCCGATCACGCGGGAGCGGCGGGTGATCAGCGAACGTGCGATGGCGTTGGGCCGATAGCCCAGCGTGCGCGCCGCCTCGATGATCCTGAGCTTGGTTTCCGCTGCGATGCTGGCGCCGGGGGTGAAGGCGCGGCTGACGGCAGATTGCGACACGCCGGCGATGCGCGCCACGTCGGTGGCCGTGGCGGGACGATTGGCACTGGCGCGGGCGTGGCTCATTCAGCTGTCCATCCGCCATCGATCAGCATGGCGCTGCCGGTCATCAGGCTCGATGCCTCGGAGGCGAGGAATACCACCGCGCCGGTGATATCGCCGACCTGTCCAAGCCGGCCGAGCTTGATCTTGGCCAGAACTCGGGCCCGGAAGTCCTCGTCGGCGAGGAAGGGGGCGGTCATCGGGGTTTCGATGAAGGTCGGGCAGACGGTGTTCGAGCGGATGCCGTGCCTGGCCAGATCGAGTGCCATGGCCTTGCTGAGCCCTTCGATGGCGAATTTCGAGGCGCAGTAGATCGTGCGGTTCTCGCCGCCGACATGGCCCATCTGTGACGAGACATGGATGATCGAGCCGCCGCGACCGGCCGCGATCATGCCGCGGGCCACCTCCTGCGCGGCGAAGAACGCCGCCCTGAGATTGAGGCCCATCACCGTGTCGAAGTCGTCCTCGCTGACCTCGGTGAACGGCTTGGGGCGGTTCATCCCGGCATTGTTGACGAAGATGTCGAAGGATGGCCGCCCGGCCAGTGCGCGCGCCACGTCAATGGTGCGGGTCACGTCGAGTGGCAGGGCCTCGGCCACCTGGCCACGGGCCCGGATGGCGGCGGCAGCTTCCTCGATCTCGCTGGCCGTGCGCGCGCTGAGGGTCACGTGTGCGCCGGCATCGGCCAGCGCCGCTGCCATGGCGAGGCCAAGTCCGCGGCCCGCGCCCGTGACAAGGGCCCGTTTTCCGTCAAGGCGGAACGAGGGCGATGGGGGGAGGGCGAGGGGCGCGTTCATCGATCGGATCTCTGGCCTGCTGGCAGCATCGCGCTCACTCCGCCGCCGTCGCGTAGGGCACGTTCTTGCGGCCATAGCGCCTGACGCGGATGTTGGCCTGTTCGGCATGGCCGGCAAAGCCTTCCAGCATGCACAGGCGCGAGCAGTATTCGCCGATCATTGTCGAGGCCTCATCGGTCAGGACGCGCTGGTAGGTCACGGTCTTCATGAACTTGCCGACCCAGAGGCCGCCGGTGTAGCGGGCAGCGCCGCGCGTCGGCAAGGTGTGGTTGGTGCCGATGACCTTGTCGCCGTAGCTGACGTTGGTGCGCGGACCGAGAAACAGCGCGCCGTAATTCGTCATCCGGGCCAGGAACAGGTCGGGATCGCGCGTCATGACCTGCACGTGCTCGGAGGCGATGCGGTCGGCTTCGACCACCATCTCGTCGATGCTGTCGCAGACGATGACCTCGCCATAATCGCGCCAGGCCTGGGCGGCGATGGCTGCCGTCGGCAGGATGGTCAGCAGCCGCTCGATCTCGGCCATGGTGTCGCGGGCCAGCTTCTCGGAATTGGTCAGCAGGATCGCAGGCGAATTGGGGCCATGCTCGGCCTGACCGAGCAGATCGGTGGCGCACAGTTCGCCATCGACGCTGTCATCGGCGATGACGAGGGTCTCGGTCGGCCCGGCGAACAGGTCAATTCCGACCTTGCCATAAAGCTGGCGCTTGGCCTCCGCCACATAGGCGTTGCCGGGGCCGACCAGCATATCGACGCCGGTGATGCTGGCCGTGCCCAAAGCCATCGCGCCGACAGCCTGCACGCCGCCAAGGCAGTAGATCACGTCCGCGCCGGCCAGATGCTGGGCTGCCACGATCGCGGGGGCGAGCTTGCCCTGATAGGGCGGGGCGCAGGTGATGATGCGCGGCACCCCGGCCACCTTGGCCGTGATCACCGACATGTGGGCCGACGCCAGCAGCGGATACTTGCCACCGGGCACGTAGCAGCCGACCGAATTGACCGGCAGGTTCTTGTGGCCAAGGACAATGCCGGGCAGCGTTTCGACCTCGATGTCGTGCATCGAGGCCTTCTGGTGTTCGGCGAAGTTGCGCACCTGGGCCTGGGCGAAGCGGATGTCCTCAAGGTTGCGGGCCGAGAGCTGGCTCATGCAGTCACGGATCTCGGCATCGGTGAGGCGATAGTCGGTGCGGTCCCAGCCGTCGAAGCGGATCGACATCTCGCGCACCGCCATATCGCCGCGCGCCTTGATGTCGGCCAGCAGGGTTTCCACGGTGGTGCGCACCTTCAGGTCGGCGTCGTCCTTGTCCGATTGCGCCATCGATGTCTTGAGCCAGCGGGCCATGGGATCAGTCCTTCAACGTTTGGCGGCCAGTGCCCGCATTTCGGCGAACAGGTCACGCCCGAATTGCCCGAATACATGCGGGATGTCGATATAGACCCAATTCTCGGCCAGCCAGTCACCCTCGCGTCGCCACCAGTCCATGACGCGCATGGTGATGGCCCGGCCCGTGGCGGGATGGCCGAGCCAGGGCCCGGTCTGGGTCATTTCCAGGCTTGGCCAGCCGCGCGAGGCAATGAAATCGCCATCGCCGATGCGGACCTTGTTCGGTGCGCCGCGCCTGTCGGGAAAGGCTGTGAGAAACGGGCGCTGGTGAAAATCCTGAAAGCCCCTGAGGCGGCGGTTGGAGCCGATGCCGGCCGGTCCATACCACAGCATGGTCGGCGACCAGAATCGCTCCTGCGCCATCGATTCCAGGGTCCTGCCATCGTACTCGCCAAGGCCTTTGCCCATGGCCATCATCAGCGCGAGGGTTTTTGCCCCTTCAACCGGATCGACCGTCTCCAGCCTGACGCCATCGTGCCGGCGCGGGCCGGGGGAGAACAGGGGGATGCCGGGTGAGGGCGGCAGCGGGTCGACACCAGCCTGCTGCATCAGCCCGATCAGATCCCACAGGGTCACGACTTCGAGGATCAGGCCTTTGTTGTCGACACGGTGGAACTCGCCATAGCGCAGGCTGGCGAGGTGGCCCGTGGCCGGAATGCCGAAAAGCGGTTTGTCGAACGTGCCGACAGAATGGCCGCAGGCCGCCACCCAGACCTCCCCGTCCAGGCCGACACCGTCATTGACGGGATGCTGGCCATGCCAGACCAGATCGCGGGCGAAGACCGAGCCAGCAAGGCCCAGATCACGCGGCAAGGCATTCAGGCCATCATGGACGTGGCGTTTGACGGCAGCATTCAGTGTCATGTCAGTTCAACCCTTGACGGCGCCTTGCGTAAGGCCCGAGACCAGCTGTTTCTGGAAAAACAGCACCAGCACCACCAGAGGGGCGGTGATCGAGACAGCACCGGCAACGCCCTGCATCAGCTTGAAGGCGTCGTCGTCGGCATTCATGTAAGCCGACAGGGCCGATGTCATCGTCATCTTGTCGGCGTTCATCATCTGTGACGAGATCAGAAAGTCGTTGTAGGCGAGCAGGAACGAGAACAGCCCGGTGGTGATGATGCCTGGCCACATCACCGGCAGGATCACCTTGACGAAGGCCTGAATGCGGGAGCAGCCATCGACCAGTGCCGCCTCGTCGAGTTCCTTGGGGATGTTCATGAAGAAGGAGCGCAGCATCCAGATCGTGAAGGGCTGGTTGATGGCGACGAGAATGACGATCAGGGTCTCGTAGCGGTTCCACAGGCCAAGCTCGAAGAAGGCGAACTTGTAGGAGGGCAGCAAGGTGACGTGCGGCAGGGCGCGGAAGATGAGCGCCACCAGCAGCAGCCAGAATCCGAGTGCCCCGCCATAGCGCGCCAGCGCATAGGCGGCGAGACAGCCGATGGTCAGCGAGATCACCAGAACGCCGACCGTGATGATGGTCGAGTTGAGGAACTTCAGCCAGAAGCGATCACCAACCCAGAGCTGCCAGTAGTGCTCGGCAGTGAACGGCGCAATCAGCTTGGGCGGAACCGAGAAGGCATCCACCGGCAGGCGGAACGAGATCAGCGTCATCCAGAAGAACGGAAACGCTGCGGCCAGCACCCACACGGTCAGCCCGATACAGGTCAGCACCATCAGCCAGAGCGGCATGCGGTCGGCGAGGTTCGGGGTGTCGGATGGCTGGCTCATGCGAAGGCCCTCCGCTGGTCCTTGTAGGTCTTGATGATCAGCGGGATGAGCAGGACAAGGATGCCCAGCACCATCAACAGCGCCGCCGCCGAGGCCTTGTGGAAGTTCTGCTCGTCCGAGAGGATCTTGTAGGTCAGGTGCTGGAGGGAATCGGCGCCCTGTCCGCCCGAGAATACCAGGATCGGCTCGAACACCCGGTAAGCATCCATAAGGTGGATCAGCGTCACGAACACGAACAGCGGCATCAGGTGCGGGATGATGACGTAGCGAATGGTCTGCCAGCGGTTGGCCCCATCGATGATGGCCGCCTCGCGGGTTTCGGACGGCACGGTCTGCAAGCCGGCATAGAGCACGATGAAGACGAAGGGCGTGGCCTTCCAGATGCCGACAAGGATGATCAGCAGCCGCGTGGTGAAGGCGTTCTGCATGAAGTAAATCTTGCCGAAGCCCAGTTGCTCCAGCCAGACGGTGATGATCGCGTTGTCGAGGAATAGCCACTTGATCGAGAGCGACCCCACCACCGGGGTAACGATGAAGGGCAGGAGCGAAGCGAAGATCAGCACGCCTTTCAGCTCGCGCACGACCGAATTGACGCCCAGCGCGATCAGGAAGCCCAGCGCCAGGATGATCGGCGTGGTCACGGCGGTGTAGAGCAGCGTGAATTCGAGCGCGCCCCAGAACTTGACGTTGGTGACATCGCGGAACAGCGCCCTGAAGCGCTGCCAGGCCGAGGCAGGCTGGCCACCGGCCGCCACGGTGCGGTCACGCTCCCACGCCTCGGCGAGGTTCGCCGTGCCAAGTACCGTCTCGAAATTGCGCGAGCCATACCATTCGCGCACGATCACCGGGTTGCCGGCTGCGTCGAGTTCCGCCACAGGCCGGCGCTCGACGCGCGTGCCAACGGGGGTCCGCACCGTGGTCTCGACGAAGTTTGTCTTGGTGTAGCTGTTCCACAGGCTCAGATAGACCACGCCGGCCAAGGGCAGGGCGATCAGCATCAGCATCGCCACCGCGGAGGGCAGGACAAAGCCGAGGAAGGTGCGAAACGGCATGGCATCGCTCGTCGGGATGGGGAGGGCAGGAAACCCTCCCCGGAAGCCGGCGTGACGGGATCAGGCCCATGCGCCGGCTGTTGCTCTGTTCGGACAGCGCGCCCTTCGGCAAAGTCCGGAAAGGCGGGCTCAGGCGTGGCCCTGTTGCAAGGCGGGCCCTCGATGGCGCGGGCTCACTTGATGAAGCCGCGCTCCTTGGCCGTCTGGATGTATTCCCTCTCCGCGTCGGCCAGAGCCTGGGCGGCAGGCTTGGTGCCGGCGAGGACATCGGATGCAGCCTTGCCGAGCGCGGCATGGGCGAGGCTGAAATAGGGCTCGTCAGGCCACATCGCCGCGTTGGCATTGATGGTTTCGGCCACGCCCTTCGAGTGACGATTGGGCTGGAAGCCCGAACGCAGCCAGTTTGTCAGCGTCATGCCGCTCTTCATCGTGTCTTCGGAGATGCCTTCCATCATCACGAGGAAAGCGGCTTCCCGATCGCCATCCATCTGCTTGGGCATCACGAACGCATCCCACCAGATGGCGTTGGACGGCTTGCCGCCGGCAGTGACGGCTGGGGCTGCCGCAAACTCGATCTGATTGACCACCTTGGAGACCTTGTCGTCATCCATGGCAGCGGCGCGGGAGGCCCACAGGATGCCCATCGCAGCCTGGCCCTGCTGGAAGGCCGTGGTCACGTCGGCGGTCGCGAGGGCCAGCGCGTTGGGCGACATGAAGCCCTTCAGCTTGTTCATCGTGTCGAGCGCGGCGACGGCCTTGGCATTGTTGAAGGCCGGCATGGCCGTCCCCGGCGCAAAGAACTCGCCGCCGTCACCCAGATAGATGTTGGTGAATTCGGTGGCGATGTCCCAGCCGGTCTTGTAGGCGGCGGTAAACGGCGTCTCGAAGCCGGCGGCCTTGAGTTTCGGCAGCGCGGCGAGCAGTTCGGGGTAGGTCTTTGGCGGCTGGACACCGGCCTTTTCGAGCGCATCCTTGCGGTAGAACAGGTGCTGGGCATTGGCCATGAAGGCGATGCCGTAGACCTCGTTGCCGACCGTCACCAGCATGCGGTCCTCAAGTTTGTACTGGGCCTTATACTTGTTGACCAGGTCCGTCATCGGCTGGAGCTGACCCTTGGCGAGCAGGTTGACCAGCACGCCGTTGGAGACATGGGCGACCTCGAACGGCGAGGTGCCGGCGGCAAAGGCCTGCTCGGTCTCGACGCGCGCCTTGTCGGTGACCTTGACGTTGACGGTCAGGCCGCTGTTGGCGCAGGCCTGCATGGCCTTGGCGATATGGTCGATCACCGGGAAGGCATTGCCGATGACATCGACCGTGCCGGTGCGGGTGATGGTGCACTTTGCCATGGCCGGTGATGCCAGCAACGCACCCAGTGCAATGGTTCCGAAAAGTCCGAATGTGCGGCGGTTGAACATGAAACTCTCCCTTGTTCCCCTGTGATCAGAGCCTCATGCTAGTGAATTTGCATACGAATGCAATGGCTTCTGGGTGAGCTTTTGCCGTGCCCGTTGATCGTTGCCGGGTTCGGGCCCGATCAATGTCTCAGACGTCATATGCACCGTCGCCTCGGGTCGACCGAAGTGCAAAAACCATGAGCCGGTTCAATGATGTTGGGCTTGGTGTCGGTGGCTTTCGTCGCCGCGTCGTGCGGCCGCTCGTGACATGATCCGGAAGGCTCTTGGAGATGGCTGGGCAATCTCTCTGCTCGTTTCGTTGCTGGGAGGCATCGCGCTGCTGCTGTGGTCGACGCGGCTGGTGCGCGCCAAGGACGATGTGCGGGCGGTGGAGCGGGCTGCCACCGAGAGCCATCTCAGGTGGCTGCGCGAAGGGGCGGTGGCAGCGATGGAGACATCGTCGCTGCTTCTCGACATCCTGCGCGATCACAAGCGCATCATCGCCCACCTGACCGATGTGGCCTATTCGATCCTCGAAGCCGATCCTCGAGGCCGATCCTCGAGGCATCGGGCGAACTCAAGGGCTGGCGGCTGGTACCGAGCCAGCCGGAGCCGGTACGCGCCACGTCCTAGGGCTTTGTTCACCGTGATGCGCTTTAGTCCGGCGAAACGTCCATTGCCTGACAGGTTCCGCCCATGATCGTTGACCGCCCCTTGTCCGTGATTGGCGCGATCAGCGGCACCTCGATGGACGGCATTGACGTGGCCTGGATCGAGACCGACGGACTGGCCCATGTCCGGCCGTTTGGCGGCGCGACGATGCCTTTTCCGCCAGGGCTCAGGGCCAAACTGAAGGCGCTGCTCGACGATGATCCCTCACGGGCCGAACGGGAGCCGCTGGTCGAACTTGAAGAGGCCGTGACCGATGCGTTCGGCGCGGCCATCGCCGCCTTCATGGAAGGCAAGGGTCTTGACGGCTCCGCAGTCGACCTGATTGGCCTGCATGGCCAGACCGTGTTTCACAGGCCGGAACGGCGCTTCACGCGCCAGCTCGGGCTGGGCCAGCGCATGGCGCGCCAACTGGGCGTGGCCGTTGTCGATGGCTTCCGTCTCGCCGATGTGGCGGCGGGTGGACAGGGCGCGCCGCTGGTTCCGCTCTACCAGGCCGCGCTTGCGGCAGGCTTGCCCAAGCCGCTGATGGTGCTGAACCTCGGGGGCGTCGCCAATGTCACCTATCTCGACAGCGATCAGATCATCGCTTTCGACACCGGGCCGGCCTCAGCGCTGATCGACGATTTCGTGGCGCGGCGGTTTGCCGTCGCCTTCGATGATGGCGGGCAACTGGCGCGTCAAGGCCGGGTCGATGCGTCCGTGCTGGCTGCCCTGATGGACAATCCGTTCTTTGCGGCACCGGTGCCAAAATCGCTTGATCGCAATGACTTCCACGAACGGGCAAAGATCGTGAATCAGCTCGGCGACCACGATGCCGTGGCGACGCTGGCAGCCTTGACGATCGAGTCCGTCGCAGCGGCGCTGGCGCATGTGCCGCGCGCGCCGCTGCGCTGGCTGGTGGCAGGTGGCGGGCGGCACAATGGCGTGTTCATGGGCGGGCTGGCAGCACGCCTCGGCGTGCCGGTCGAGCCTATCGAGACGTTGGGTCTCGATGGCGACCTCATCGAAGCGGAGTGCTTCGGCTATCTGGCTGTGCGCTCGGCGCGCGGGCTGCCCTTATCGCTGCCATCAACGACGGGTGTTCCGAAGCCGCTTTGTGGGGGCAGGCTGTGGCAGCCGGCGTGAGACCGGTCAGATGGTCGCGCCATCGGCGATGGCCAGCAGGTAACGGCCATAGGTGCTCTTTTGCAGCGCGAGGCCAAGCGCGCGAAGCTGGTCGCGGTCGATGAAGCCTTGCACGAACGCGATCTCTTCGGGGCAGCAGACCTTGAGGCTCTGGCGCTGTTCGAGCGCGCGCACGAAGTTGGTGGCGTCGGCCAGCGAGTCGGGCGTGCCCGTGTCCAGCCAGGCATAGCCGCGCCCGAGCTTCTCGACGTGGAGCTGGCCCATCTCGAGATAGCGGCGGTTGATGTCGGTGATCTCCAGTTCGCCGCGGGGCGAGGGCTTCAGCGTGCGGGCGATGTCGATCACCTGCTTGTCATAGAAGTAAAGCCCGGTGACAGCCCAGTTCGAGCGCGGCCTTGCGGGCTTTTCCTCAATGCTGATGGCGCGCATCGCAGCATCGAACTCGACCACGCCGTAACGCTCCGGATCGGCGACATGATAGCCGAACACGGTGGCTCCGGTTCGCCGGGCGCGGGCTGTGGCCAGGACATGGGTCAGGCCGCCGCCATAGAAGATATTGTCGCCCAGCACCATCGCCGAAGGCCCATCGCCAATGAAGTCCGCGCCGATGATGAATGCCTGCGCCAGGCCTTCCGGTCGCGGCTGCACGGCATAGCTCAGCGACAGGCCCCAGCGCGCGCCATCGCCGAGCAGGCGCTGGAACTGCGGCAGGTCCTCCGGGGTCGAGATCAGCACGATCTCGCGGATGCCGGCAAGCATCAGCACCGACAGCGGATAATAGACCATCGGCTTGTCGTAGACTGGCAGCAACTGCTTGGAGGTGACCATGGTCATCGGGTGCAGGCGCGTGCCGCTGCCGCCAGCGAGGATGACGCCTTTCATGGTGCCTGCTCCGTTGTCATGAGCCGATCCATGCACCGGGCCAGCCCGATGCGCCAGTCCGGCAGGATGATCCCGTGGATTTCCTTTAGCCGTGCGCCATCGAGCACGGACCATGCCGGCCGCCGTGCCGGTGTCGGATAGTCCGCCGTGCCGATGGGACGAACGCTGACAGCGCTGGCTCCGCGCCGGCCCCGTTCGGCAAAGATCGCCTCGGCAAAGCCGGCCCAACTGATCGCTTCACCGGTCCCGCCAACATGAAAGATGCCGCGCAGCGCCGGTTCGCCGCGCTCCGCCAGCAGGTTCGCGGCAACCCCCAGCACGGCTTCGGCCAGATCATCCGCTGGCGTTGGCCTGCCGATCTGGTCTGCAACGACCGAAATCTCGCTGCGGGTTTCGGCCAGCCGCAGCATCGTGCGCACGAAGTTCTGGCCGGTTGCCGAGAACACCCAGGAGGTGCGCAGGATGGCGTGATCCGCGCAGGCTGCCATCACGGACTGCTCGCCTGCCAGCTTGCTTTGCCCGTAGACGCTGAGCGGAGCGACGGCGTCGCTTTCGCCATAGGGCTTCGTTGCGCTGCCATCGAAGACATAGTCGGTCGAGATATGGATGACTGGCACGCCAAGCGTTGCAGCGGCGGCGGCCATGTCCCCCGCACCGGCGGCATTAATCGCATGGGCGCGGTCTGGCTCGCTCTCGGCAAGGTCAACGGCTGTGAAAGCCGCTGCGTTGACGATGATGTCGGGCTTGAGCGCGCCAAGCGCCCCCGCGATGGTGGCAGGCCGTTCGAGATCAAGCTCCGGGCGTCCGCAGGCGATCAGCGTGATGCCCCTGCCGGCGGCGCGCTCGGCCAGCGCGGTCGCCAATTGTCCATGCCGGCCTGTGACGACAAGGCGCATGGCCGCTGCCATCAGGCGACGCCGAGGCCAAGCCGCTCGCCGGCATAGACCTTCTCGCGCAGGGGACGCCACCACCATTCGTTCGCCAGATACCAGGCAACGGTCTTTTCGATGCCGCTGTCGAAGCTTTCGCGGGCGCGCCAGCCAAGCTCGCGTTCGAGCTTGCCGGCGTCGATAGCATAGCGCTGGTCGTGCCCCGGCCTGTCCCTGACGAAGGTGATCAGCCTGTCATGGGGCGCGCCTTGCGGGTGCAACTCATCCAGCACCGCGCAGATGCGGCGCACGACCTCGATGTTGCGGCGCTCGTTGCGCCCGCCGACATTGTAGGTCTCGCCCGGCTGGCCATGGGTGAGCGCCAGGATGAGTGCCCGGGCATGATCGTCGACGTGGAGCCAGTCCCGCACGTTCGCGCCGTCGCCGTAGACCGGCAGCGGCTTGCCGTGGAGCGCGTTGAGGATCACCAGCGGGATCAGCTTTTCGGGGAACTGGCAGGGGCCGTAATTGTTGGAGCAGTTGGTGATCACGACCGGCAGGCCATAGGTGCGTGCCCAGGCACTGGCGAGATGGTCCGATGCTGCCTTGGAGGCGGAGTAGGGGGAACTGGGATCGTAGCGCGTGGTCTCCGTGAACAGCCCGTCATCACCGAGTGAGCCATAGACCTCGTCGGTCGAGACATGCACCAGCCGGAAAGCCGACTTGCGGGCCTCTGGCAGAGCGCTCCAGTAGGCGCGGGCCGCTTCAAGCAGGCTGTGCGTGCCCATCACATTGGTTTCGATGAAGGCGCGCGAGCCGGTGATCGAGCGGTCGACATGGCTCTCTGCGGCCAGATGCATGACCGCATCCGGCTCGAAGGCGGCAAACTGGCCCGCAAGCGCCGGCGCATCGCAGATGTCGATCTTCGCCAGCCGGTAAAGCGGGCTGGCCTCGACTTCGCGCAAGGAGCCAAGATGGGCCGCATAGGTCAGCTTGTCGACGTTGAGCACCTGCCAGCCCAGATCTGTGATCGCATGGCGGATGACCGCCGAGCCGATGAAGCCGGCCCCGCCCGTGATCAGGACACGCATCATGCCCTCCTGTTTCTTTGCTGGCCGTGTGAAGGTTCATGGCTCATGGCCGAACACTCCAGCAATGTTGCCCGCAAGGTCGCGAAGGCGTGGCGCGGCGGCATCCTTGGCTGACAGAACCGGGTCTGACATGTCGGCCGGCCAGGCAATGCCGATGTCCGGATCATTCCAGCGCACCGCGCCATCATGGTCCGGACTGTAGTACTCGGTGACCTTGTAGAGCACGTCGGTCTCGTCCGTGAGGGTCACGAAGCCATGCAGGAAGCCTGGCGGCACCCAGAGCTGGTGGCCGTTGGCATCTGACAATTCGGCCACGACATGCCGACCGTAATGCGGCGAGCCATGGCGGACATCGACGGCCACATCCAGCACAGCGCCGCGCCCGACGCGCACCAGCTTGCCCTGGGCGCGGGGCGGGCGCTGGAAATGCAAGCCACGCAGGGTGTGACGCCGCGCCGAGCGGGAGTGGTTGTCCTGCACGAACAGGACCGGGCCGGCAGCCGCCACAAAGGCATCATGCCGGAACACCTCGGAGAAGAAGCCGCGTTCGTCGCCGAAGCGTTTCGGCTTGACCAGCAGAACCCCGGGCAGTGCTGTGGTTTCGATGTCCATGAGCTTCTGCCTAAGACAGTCGCAGGAAATCGCAACAGCTTTTCGGTTCCGATGTCCGGTGGCGCTATTCCCCGACTGTCAGACAGGCCCGCCATTCGGGATGATCTGGCCGCACCTGCTTCCGTGGTTCGATGAGCTGCCGTAGCAACAGGTTCTTGACAGTTGTTGTGTAGAAGAGCCGGCGTTCGGGGCTGAATTGCAGGAGTTGAGACATGACAGTGCTTGTGTCGGGCGGAGCGGGTTACATCGGCGGGCACATGGTCCTCAACCTTGCCGATCGCGGCGAGCCCGTGGCGGTGCTCGACAACCTGTCGACCGGGTTTCGCTGGTCCGTGCCGCGCGAGGTGCCGCTCGTGGTGGCTGATGC
>JAPLOV010000144.1 GCA_026400565.1 Hyphomicrobiales bacterium
AAATGGGGCAGAACGGTTCGATGAAGCCCTCGAAGCTGGGCAAGGATGTGACCGAGACGCGGCCTGATCGATGCTGGGTTCGGGCAGTTTCTCAGACTGTTCTGGTTTGTCTGAGCACCGCACACCGCCACTCTGAAACCTGACGCCGACAAGGACACGACCACGTGCATCACCTTAATCCGCGCTCCGCGCTTGAAGACACATGAGCTCTTTGAATTGGCGCTATCTCGATGAGAACCAGCGATCATAGATACGTTGGTAAGTCCCGTCCTCCCGCATGCGGAGCAATGAGACATTTACCTCGGATCGAAGTGAACTGGCGCGAGGGAAGACGATCCCGTAATCCTCCTTGCGGAAGGGCGCGCCGATGATCTGGACGCGACCTCTGCCTTCATTGGCGGCGTAGTACAGCAGCACCGGAGCATCGAACACGACCGCATCGACCGTGTGATTATGAAGCGCCTCGTACGCTTCGCTGATCTGGCGAACCTCAACCGTCTTTGCCCGCAGATCCCGCAAGGCATTTGCGGCTGTACTGCCTGCCGTCGTCGCGACACGCTTGCCAGCCAGGTCCTCAGGGCCACTGATGCTGCCATAGATCTGCTGGACGGTGAGAGTGGCAGTCAATTGCGCCGTGTATAGCGCAACAAAAACAACACCTGCAAACATCCATAGCAAGGCAATGATTCGGGCAAGAACTTGCTTCGGATTGGATTCACCTTGGGTAACGAGCGTCCCTGCAGCCCAGTAGAGTGCATGGAATATGCCGGGAATATATTTCGCGGTCGGCATTATCCCTCCCGGGTGCCGACGCTCCAGAAACCAAACCAGATGCGCCGGTATCAAGATCAGGAGCGCGGCGATCCCGAGCCACGCGAGCGACGCCCAGGACATGAGCAGGCGCATTATGTCTACCAGAGGATTGCGGGCGGCCGCGCTCTGTCCCCGCGTCATGATCTGGAGGCCGGCATTGAGCATCGGCTGTGAGAAATCGAACTCAGCTTCGCGGGCGGCTGTGATGGAGACCGCAGCGATCCCCATCTCCACCCTGCGAGCCCCAATATCTTCGAGGAGAGCCTGCACGTCCGGAGCGACTCGATAGGAAACCCTCAACTTGAGACGATTTGCTATCTCGTCCATCAGCTCGATCGAGAAGCCGGTCAGCACCTTGTCGCGTTCGATCACCATGGGCGGCAGGACGCGCGTGACGATATTGACCTCGCGCACCTGTGCCGGTAAATCTTGCGCTGCAACGGTGAATGCGCCGATGAAGAATGAAAGTAAAGCGACAGTAAATTGCCTGACGACCTGTTTGGACATGGTGCCCCCTCAGCCTCAATTTTTGCGCGAACCCTGGGCGATTGACAAGCGACTCGATTCATTTCACCAATTTTTGGCCAGCCGATCAGTGATTACGCCACTTTTTGCGGGTTGCTGCCGGGTGTTGCTGTAGCGCCTTGGGGAAAACCTGATTAAGGGTGAGCCGAGCCAGTCCCTGATGGGCTCGCTTCTGGTTGTCGAAGGCCAGATCGTACCCGATGCCCCCCGGGCGTCAGGGTTCCCAGAAGTTGACCTTGTCGGCGCCCTTCAGCTGCAGCATCGTCTGGCGTGGCGATGTCAAGGCCCCTCTCGTCTCCTTCGATGCCGGCGGACGACCGGCAAGGACCATCACAGTTTGGGCCTCATCAGAGCAATCCATTCCGGCCAGGTCTCAGGGGCTGATCCCTGGAATGCCCTCACGGATCTGCCGCGAAAATGCCGGGCTGTCCGCAAGACGCGCCGCACGCGCGCTCACGGCTGCGGCCTTTTTGAGTTCCTCCAGCCCATACCCCTTCGTGAGCACTCCGAAGTCAAAAAGAAACGCAGGCAAATGTCCGGTCAGGATCAGGCGCCAATCGAAGGGAACCGCGACACCGATCGCCCGCGCCAGCTTGAAAATCACACTGGTGCAGTTCGTCGTCAACGTGTTGTAAAATCGAGGCCCCTCAGCGAGCCTGTTCGCATCGTTCACATATTCGAGCAGGAATTGCCTTGCCCTCTCCTTCCCGATTGCAATGCGATAGATGAACACGTCTTCGTTTGTGAAATTGGTGCGCCGGCGAACGATATCGCGCTCATCACCCGCGACAAAAACGAGTTCATTCGTCTTGAACAAGCCGGAAACCGCGTCAAAACTCTGACCTCGCAAGTTCCGGACCTCGATTGACCAGATCAGAAAAGATCCATCCGAAAACCCGAAACTGACTTGCGGATGCGCGATGTGTGGACCCATCCAGTAATTGATCACGAGGTCGACACTGCGCAATGTTGCCAGGTCATATCGCCGTGTTTCCCAGCGCTCGGGCTCCGCTTTTTCAACACTGCGCCATTCAAAATGTCGGACATTGTTCACGGTCAACCAGTCCCCTTCGACCTGGCCCGTGGGCATGCGCGCAACCGACGGTTCCCAGTCGCGGTCGTTCAAGGGCACGATCAAGTTCCACCAGAAGACCAAGCCAGCGATGGCCAGCCCATACAGGATGAATGCAATCCGGCGCTTGCGCGTGAACAACACAAGGAGGCAGGCCAGTGCGACAAGGGCGAATATGGCCACCAATGCTTCACGAGGCAGCATTGGGAATGGCGGCCGATACCAAAGAAACAGGCTGCCGAGCGCGCCGCTGAGCCCTATAGCAAGAACGAGTATTGCCTTTAGAAGGACGTTGAGGCAATCGCGAGCAAATCGAGACACGGCATTGACCTGGTAGGAACGTTTCGCAGGTTCAACGTTATGACGGCTTCCCTGCATGACTGCTACTTCAGATGTCGGGCGGAATGAACCGTCCCTGGTTTGCCGGAGCCTGCTTTATTCAAGATATGCGGCCATGGCTGGCTGGTCCAGCATGGCGCCGTGACGCTCCTCACCCTTGATGTTCCCTGTCAGGGTGTACTGTCAGCCGAAGATTGGCTTGCGGCGGGGACGGATGCGTTCAGCTCATCTTTGCCCGCCTGTTGTGAACCTTGGGCAGGGGATGCCAAACTCAGCAACGACATACGGTGCGTTAAATGTCCGTCTGCAACAACGAGGCAAACATGGGTCAGTTCACGGACACATTCTTGCGATGGCTGCGGTTACACAGCCGCCGTGGTTATCGGCGGCGGAAAGGCGAATTTTTGAGAACATACGGCATGGCCTGCCTGCTGCAGCGGGTGCAAAGACACCGTTCAAGCCTACTGGCTTCCTGACATGAACCTTACGGCTCGCGGCTCAACCGGTCGCGAACCTTTTCCGCCCAGGCGTCAGCAGCTCGGGCAACCGCGCAATCCCCGCTGCGATCCGGCGCGCCCCGTCCATGGTCAAGGCCTGAGGGACCGCTGACAGCGCGGCCCCCTCGTCTGCATCGTCATAAGCCATTTTAGTCTTGATGACGTGACAATTCTGCGCCAAGGTAATATTCGATTTCAAGCCTAGAAGGTGTGCCCATGTCTGATCTGATCGTAGTGGCGTTTGACGATGAAGCGACAGCGTTCGAGCTGCGCGCGGCGCTTGTGAAACTGCAGAAGGAATATCTGCTTGCTATGGAAGACGCCGTGATCGTCACCAAGTCGGCCGACGGCAAGGTGGCGCTGCACCAGCCAGTGAGCCTGACCGCAGTTGGGGCCATGGGGGGGGCCTTCTGGGGTTCGCTGGTGGGTCTGCTGTTCCTGAACCCGCTTCTGGGGATGGCTGCAGGGGCAGGGGCCGGAGCGCTTTCGGGCAAGTTTACCGACATCGGAATCAACGACCAGTTCATGAAGGACATAGGCGGGACGCTGACCAATGGCGGCGCCGCTGTCTGTGTGCTGGTGCGCAAGATGACAGGCGACAAGGTGCTCGAGCGGCTGACTGCGTTCAAGGACAAGGGCAGGGTTCTGCAAACCTCGCTGTCAAACGAACAGGAAGAAAAGCTGCGCGCCTTCGTGGGCGGGTCGGACAAGGCGCCTTCGGCCTGAAGCGAACCATACCGGGCCGACAAGGAAACGTCGGCTTTGTCCCCAAAGCGCCGTGGAGCAACCCACGCTGCGCATTCCTACACATTACGGGTGCGCCGGACTTCTCCCGGTGACACACCATGAGTGCAGCCGCACCCTTGGGGTGCGCGCACAGACGCACCAAAGGCGCGCCATGTCACGCGGGGGCAAAGAAGGACGCTCGGTGGGCGTCCATGTTCCTCGATCGGGGCCACCCTCCCACCCCTACAACGTCTGAACTTGTGCGGGTTTGACGTCTGCCTTGGCGTCGGTCAGCGCATTAAGACGATCAAGGATGTCGCGACTGCGTGTCTTCAGCAGCATTTCCAGCCTATCATAATCCGGGAAGGCATCGAACGCCTCCGACCAGATGGCCCGACCGGCCAGATATCCTGCGGCTCCCGATCTGTAGGCATAGTGCAAAGACGTCTCGAAATCCTCCGCCCCGGCTCCGGCCGACAGCATGACCCATGGCCCGGGGATCATTGCCGCCAATTCATCATAGCCTTTCTGGAGTGATGAGGCCTCCTTGCCATCCGCTGCGGGCACGGCATGAATCGGGCCGGGTGGCTCGAGCTTGTAGATGTCGATGCCGAGCCCCGGATCACAGAAGGGCCTGACCGAATCGAGGACAAGCTGGGTGCGGCGCGGCGTCAGACTGGCCGGGTCCTCGCCAGGGAGGGGATAGATCAGCACCTCCAGCAACATGACGATGTCATGCCTTGCGCATTCTTCGGCCGCTGAACGGACGAAGGCTTCCTGATGCGCCCGCACGTCCGGGGCGGCGTCCGCCCTGTACCAGACCAGAACCTTGACCGCATCGGCGCCGATCCTGCGGGCCTTGGCGACGGACCAGCCCGGGATTGGAACGCTCTTTCGCCCTCCGGGCGTATTCTCGGTTTCGGAATGCTCGTGAGACAGCATCAGGCCCCGGTGAGCGGGCAACTCGCTGATGCTGTCAGGATAGGCAAACTGCGGGTCCATCAGCAGCGCCGAGGATTGCCTCGTGAGATGACGCGCCAGCAGGCGCTTGACCCGGATAACATCCTCCGTCGGGGCAACAGCGGCGCCACGCTTCGCCGCGATAGGCCCGAAAAGCGGCGTACGTTGGTCGATCGCAACCATCTTCCACAAACCGTTATCATCGGCGAGGCGGCGCATGCCCCATAGTTTGCCAGGAGAGACCGATTGTCTTGGGCTGGTCATGAGAGAAGGTCCTTCGACATGAGTTCGATTACGGCTGGTCTATCGGGCATGCCTTTCCAGCCTGCCCCGTTCTCGGCTTTCCT
>JAPLOV010000078.1 GCA_026400565.1 Hyphomicrobiales bacterium
GGAAATAGAGCCAGACAGCCTGCTGGATGACTTCGGCCGGGAACCGGTCGCCGCGATCAATGGATTTCGATGTCGTCATCATCGCGCTCAGATAGCCGATGTTCGTCGACACGTCGGCAACCTGACAGGACCATTCACTGATTGTTGCAGGTGTCCTAAGGTCATGCCCGCGTCAAGGCAGCAGGCAGGCCTTGATGCCATCCGAGCATCATGACGGAACATGCAAAGCTCTCGGCGGAGAAGCCGGGAAAATGGCGGCGGAAAGCGATCCGCCCGCTGCCCGATCTGCCGGGCTCAACGCCTGATGGAAAGGCTGAACGCGCTCAATAGCCGGTATCGAAGGTCCAGCGCAGGCTCGATCCGAAGGTGAACTGGTTCAGCGAGCCCCTCTGCTTCACCAGTGGCGAGTTGGCCGCATCGCCAGCGAGGCGTGTGGCCTGGACGAAGGCGCTGGTTTCGAAACGTGCCGTCCATTGGTAGGTGACTTGAGCGGCCGCGCCATAGGAGAGCAGACCATGGCCGGCCTTGAAGGTCGGAAGGCCGGATTGCAGCGATTGCTGCGCGTTCACCCCAAGATAGGTCTGGGTGAAATCGCGACCAGCGAAAGACACACGCGGGCCGGCCGAAACGAGCCAGCGCTCGCCGAAGCGCGTGAAAGCATCCAGCTTGATATCGCCCATCAGCGCGTCATGCGCAAACACGCCCTGGCGGATCTCGCCGCGGACACGCAGCCAGTTCAATGGGTAAAGCTCGGCGAAGCCGCCGATTTCGCCACCGAAGCGAATATTGCCGAGACCGCGCAGTTCGGAATGATCGGAAGCCCGCCGTTCCCAGAGCAACCGGCCGGCGACACCGGCACGCCAATTCTCGCCCTCGATCAAACCAATGCCGTTGCTGTCATCGCCCACCGACAGCCAGCGGCTGCCCACGCCGCGTCCGATCGAGATGATCGGCCGGAACGAGGCCGCGCCCCGCTTCGAGCCCAGAAAGGCCGGGGCCACACCCACGCCGCCGCCGAGCAAAACGTTCCAGGTGCGCGGGGCCGTCCTGGCTTCGGCAGTTCTCAGATCGATCTGCTGCGCCACGGCAGGGAGGGTTGAAATCGCAACGCTCATCACGGCGAGGCTGGCAGGGATGACAGGCAATCGCATCGACAAACTCTCAGTAGCGCGGGTTCGCGCATGGTCAGGAAAAACGATCCGTATCTGCTCACCCCCTACGAGGCAATTGCGAGGGTTGTTCGCGGGGATATGACAAAACTGCCATCAGACAGAAAGAATTCACGCGGCTTGGGCACGAGAGCAGCCGGCGCCGTGCACACGCCCACCGCTTGAAGGCGGGCATTTTGTATCTGTAGCGTGCGCTCGTCTTGGTCGAACAAGCGCACGCCGACGAGTGAGGCGACCTCAAATACGATGCCGATCTCAGGGCCGGGCGCGCCCTTTTCAATGCTGGAGAGCGTTGTGCGGCTGATACCGGCGCGGTCGGCCAGTTCCTGCGCGGTCAGGCCGCGTTCCGCGCGGCTGACGCGGATCAGCTTGCCAAGCATCGAAAGTGCCTGGCGCGTGACTCGGGAATAGCTTCTCTGGCGGGGCACGGCTGTTACCTGCTTTGTTCATTTTATTGGTCATAAAGCTTTTTCATGGCCACTATTCTGAACAAAATGGGCCTTGTGCCGGCCCGGAGCCAGAGTTTGGCTGGATCTGGCGGGATTCGACTTCGCGTCCAGCGAGGTCAACGAGGCGACGGTTCGTCAGTTACATGCCGGCGCCTTCATTGATGGCGCCGACAACATCGTCCTGATCGGCAGCCCGGGAACCGGCAAGACCCACATTGCCTTTGCACTTGGCATCCAGGCTGTCGAGCATCACCGCAAGAAGGTGCGGTTCTTCTCGACCGTTGATCTGGTGAATGCGCTCGAGCAGGAGAAGGCCATGAACAAGGCCGGGCAACTGGCCGAGCGCCTCATCCGCCTCGATCCGGCAGCCATCGGCACGGCAGGCTCTTAAGCGCCCACCCGCGGCTTGCCCACCCGGATATTGAATAGCGCGTGGTGTCCGTCACCAGTGCAACGCTGGCGTGTTCGGCGATGCCAAGATGACGACGGCATTGCTCGATCGGCTGACCCATCATTGCCATATCGTTGAGACCGGAAACGACAGCTTCCGCTTCAAGGCCAGCGCCACAACCCCAAAGACCCGAAAGGAAAAGCACGCGCTTGACGACCCGCCAACACCGCGAGAAACATCTTCAACCCGGGTCACTTCTCAACGAAAAACCCGGGTCAAATCTCGGCGGCAATCAACAGCCAGTTGGATTCAGAACCCGTAGCTCGTGGCCGCGGAGCAGCGCAACGTTGTTTCGTCGAGGTTCACCTCAGGAATTCGCTCCGGTAGGTTCCTAACTGATGTGACGATCAACTGCTTCCGGGCGTCGGTCAACCGCCATGCCTCGTTGATGTCCTTGAACCACGTGAGCGCCTTCACGGTCGCCATCGTCGGCACGCTCGATCCGAACAGCGCAAGACGCCCTCCCAAGCCCTCGGCCAGATCCATCCCATGTGCCAGCATCTCGGCAATATCCTGGTAGTCCTTGCCTTCGGCACGGTCGTGAATCGCCTTCAGCTTGTGCGCTAAAAGATCATCGAGCGACGCCACGCAAGCAACCTCGTCGTCGGTCTTCTCCGGCTTCGCGACCCGTCCAACCTTCAGGCCACCGAAGAAAGACACCTTGACCGTCGATTGATCAATGGGTGCCAGAAGTGTGAACGTATCCGCCTCGGACTGGATGACCTCGGCATTTCTCAAGAACGAAAATTCGGCCTTCAAGCGGTCCTTGCGGGCGTCGGTCAGCGGTTCGTCGGAAAAGAAGTCGAAGTCGACGGACTCGCGATGGCCCAGGCGCAAGGCGATCGCCGTTCCGCCATACAAGACGAAGTCATCCGGAAGCTCGCGAAGGTGTGGCCACAGAGAACGCTGCGCGGACGGCAGGATGTCGAGCCTGGGCTTCATGGAGCCACGTCACCAAACCGGGCTCGAGGAGACGGCGGCTCACCCTGACGGCCAAGCCGCGCATGCCAGTAGGCGAGCGATTTTGCAGATACGATGCCGGGCGGCGGATGGTCCAAAACGTTGGAGATCGCTTCGGCCCCGACGAGATGCTCGAGACCGACGGCGTCTTCCCAAGTGGCCATCTCCATCATTGCGGCGACAAGCCTAGGAAGGTTTTCGTCGACGGTGCGTTTCGGTTCCGTCCACCACACATAGCGCGCCGCCAAGCGCTCAAGTCGAGCGTGGCGGGCATGTGTTTCCGACTTGTCGAAAATCTCTGATCCCGCGACATGATCCATAGTCCGTACGATACCGGAAAATGTGTCCGGACGGAAGCGTAACGCAGCCAGACGCAGAGGTGCAGCTATGACGCTCTGGCCTGATTGCCGTTCATTGACAAGATGACCGGCTGAATCTCCGTCCGTCGGATCTAACAGACATCGCAAAGACCTACTGATCCCAATGCGGATCAACGTCTGGCGTAAAGAACTGCCCGTATTTCTCATAATGCCGCTCGCAGTAGAAATCCCAAAC
>JAPLOV010000185.1 GCA_026400565.1 Hyphomicrobiales bacterium
AGATCGGCGCGCTGGCGCAAGGGCTGCCGGCCTGCAATGGCTGGACCTTCTGGCATGTCGAGCGGGCCGGCAAGCCGGTGCTGATCGACGACCTGCGCGGCACCATCAGGGCGCAGCTGGCCGCCTGACGCCGCCAGCGCCCGTCATCCTGGCCTTGCGCGGCGAAAAGACCGGCCACCGCTCTTGCCTTTCGCGGTCAGACAGGTTTTCAGGGAGCGCGAAGGATACGCGTTGCCATGCCTGATCTGCTGCTTGAACTCTTCTCCGAGGAAATCCCCGCGCGCATGCAGCGCAAGGCGGCGGAAGACCTGCAAAAGCTCGTCACCGACGCGCTGGTCGAGCGCGGCTTCGTCTATGAGGGGGCGCGCGCCTTTGCCACGCCGCGCCGGCTGACGCTGCATGTGGCCGGCCTGCCGCTCAAGGGCCGCGATGTGCGCGAGGAGCGGAAAGGCCCGCGCGTTGGCTCGCCCGAGGCCGCCATCCAGGGCTTCCTCAAGGCAGCGGGGCTGACCAGCCTCGATCAGGCCACGATCCAGAGCGATCCGAAGAAGGGCGACAGCTATGTTGCCTTCATCGAGCGGCCCGGCCGGTTGACGGCGGATGTCGTCGCCGAGATCATGCAGGCCATCGTGCGAAGCTTTCCCTGGCCCAAGTCGATGCGCTGGGGCGCGGCTTCCGCCGCCGGGGCCAGCCTGCGCTGGGTCCGCCCGCTGCAGTCGATCCTGTGCACCTTCGGGCCGGAAACCGAGGAGCCGGAGGTAGTTCCCTTCGAGGTGGATGGCATTGCATCCGGCAATGTCACCTTCGGCCACCGCTTCCTCTCCGATGGCCAGCCAATTCGTGTGCGGCGGCTGGAGGATTATGTCACCAGCCTGGAAGCGGCCCATGTCGTGCTCGATGCCGACCGGCGCAAGGCGCTGATCCTCAACGAGGCCAAACACCTCGCCTTCGCGCAGGGGCTGGACCTGATCGAGGATGAGGGCCTGCTCGCCGAGGTCGCCGGGCTGGTGGAATGGCCGACCGTGCTGATGGGCTCGTTCGACGAGGCTTTCCTCGCCATTCCGGGCGAGGTGATCCGCGCCACCATCCGCGCCAACCAGAAATGCTTCGTGCTGCGCGATGGCGCCGGCAAGCTGGCGAACCGTTTCCTGCTGGTCACCAACCAGGTTGCACCTGATGGCGGCAAGGCCATCGTCGCCGGCAACGAGCGCGTGGTACGCGCCCGCCTCTCCGATGCACTGCATTTCTGGAAGACCGACCAGCGGTCGCTGCCGGATGTCGGCAAGCTGGCGGAGAGTGCGGACAAGCTCGGGCTTGATCTGCCAAAGCCGCTCGACCAGCGAATGGCGCGGCTCGATCATCTCGGCGTGGTCTTCCACGAAAAGCTCGGCACGCAGGGCGAGCGGGTACAGCGCATTGCCGCGCTGGCGCGCGAACTGGCAACGGCCACCGGCGCTGACCCTGAGCTGTGCGCCCGCGCAGCCGTGCTGGCCAAGGCCGATCTGCAGAGCGAGGTCGTCGGCGAATTCCCCGAACTGCAAGGCTTCATGGGCCGGCGCTATGCGGAACTGCAAGGCGAGCATCCCTCTGTGTGTGCGGCCATCGAAGATCACTACAAGCCGCTCGGCCCCTCAGACCGCGTCCCAACCGACAAGGTGGCGATCACGGTGGCGCTGGCCGACAAGCTCGACACCCTGGTCGGCTTCTGGGCCATCGACGAGAAACCCACCGGCAGCAAGGACCCCTACGCGCTTAGACGCGCGGCGCTGGGCGTGATCAGGCTGGTGATTGAGAATGGGGTGCGGCTGGGGCTGGCAAAGAGCACTATCGCACCAAACGCCCGAATTATGGCGCATGCGCAGAGTAGGTATGTTGATGCAGCTGCGCAAATGTCTTTGCGCGTCTCAAACACTATCGGCCGCGACGACCTGCATGAGAGACTGCTATCTGAATCGACTGGCTCATTGGTGCCCGATGATCCGGACGAGATATCCAATATGCCGGTAGCCACACTTGTTTCCAAACACTCAGAAACGATTTCAGCACGAATAGCCGACCTCCTCTCCTTCTTCCACGAGCGCCTCAAGGGCATGCTCCGCGAAGCGGGCGCGCGGCATGATCTGGTCGATGCAGTGATCGGTGCCGGCGGCACCAACGATGACCTCTTGTTGATCACCCGCCGCGTCGAGGCGCTGTCGGCTTTCCTTGCCACCGAGGATGGCGCGAACCTGCTTGCTGGCGTCAAGCGCGCCGCCAACATCCTGAAAGCCGAGGAGAAGAAGGATGGCGAAGGGGCCTTTGACGGCGCGCCCGAATCCAGCCTGCTCAGTGAACCATCGGAGAAGGCGCTGCACGCGGCGCTGATGACGGCGCTGCCCGCCGCCACCAAGGCTGCCGAAGCGGAGGATTACGCCGGTGCCATGCGGGCGCTGGCCGCGTTGCGCCAGCCGGTCGATGCCTTCTTCGAGGCGGTGATGGTCAATGCGCCGGAACCGGCGATCCGGGCCAACCGCCTCAGGCTGCTCGCCAGCCTGCGCACGGCGACGCTGGCCGTAGCGGATTTCGGCAAGATCGCGGGCTGACCCGCGTTCAGCCGATCAGCCCCGGCAGGGTCGCCAGATCGCGCAGCACAGCGACGGGTTGAAGGTCGTCATACTCGTCCGGCAGGCTGGCGCGGTTGCACCACACCGAGGCAAAGCCGAAGGCCGTGGCGCCGGCAATGTCCCAGCGGTTCGACGAGACGAACAGCACATCCCCCGTCGCCACCCCGAGCGCTGTGCCCACCGGCTCATAGGACGCACGCGGCGGCTTGAAGGTGCCGAGCGGATGCACCGAGATGACGGCATCGAACAGCGCCGCAAGGCCCGCCGAGGTGACCGCACCGGCCAGCATGTCGGGCGAACCGTTCGACAGGATCGCCGTTCTCAGCCCGCGTTCGCGCAGGGCGGCGAGCATGGCCGGCACCTCCGGAAAGGCGCTTAGGGCGTGGTAGGCGCTGGCCAGATCATCCCTGAGGGCTGCGTCTGTGATGCCGAAGCGGGCGAGCGCATGGTCCAGCGCCTCCTGCGTCAGGCTCCAAAAATCGCGGTAGCGGCCCATCAGCGAGCGCGTCCAGCTGTATTCGAGCTGCTTCGCCCGCCACAGGTCAGACACGGCCTGCGCCTGGGGCCCGAGCCGCGCAGCATGCTGCTGAACGGCAGCATGGACATCGAACAGGGTGCCATAGGCATCGAACACCACGGCGCGCGGCAGGGACAGGGTGGGCGGCATGGCGGGCACTCGGCAAGGTGTGAGGCTGCAGCATGTGGGGCGCGGCCGGAACGGTCAACCCGCGCCCGGACACAGCGTCGCGCGCGACTGGGCAGGAATGATGTTGCGGGCCTTGAGCAATTCGCATTTGCGGTGGCGCGAAGTTCCTGCCAAAACATCACTCAAGCGGTCCCTCAGATGCCGCCAGACAGAAGCTTTCGGGAGAAACGTCATGAGCTTTTCGATTTCGCGCCGCGCCACGCTGCGCGCTGCCCTTGTTGTCGGCCTTGGTGCTGCGGCGCTTTCCAGCGGCATTGCCCCCGCCGCGGCCCAGGGCGTGACGCTGCGCCTGTCCTCGCCATCTTCGCCGACCGACCAGCGCGCTCTGGCGTTGACCGAGGTCTTCGGCCCTGCGATCAAGGACATCGCAACCTTCCAGCCGCACTGGAATGCCACCCTTTTCCGGCAGGGCACCGAGCTTGAGGCCATCGCCCGTGGCAATCTCGAAATGTCGATTGCGTCGGCCCAGGAACTGGCAGCGCTGATCCCGGCCTGGTCGATCTTCACCGCTGGCTACCTGCTGCGCGATGCCGACCATCAGAAGAAGGTGTTTGCCTCCGACGTGATGGACGGCCTCAAGAAGACCACCGAGGACCGGCTCGGTGTGAAGCTTCTGTCGGTGATGTATCTCGGCCGTCGCCAGCTGAACCTGCGCACCGAAAGGGAGATCAAGACCCCGGCCGATCTGGCAGGCCTCAAGCTGCGCATGCCAAACTCGGAAGCGTGGTTGTTCCTTGGCTCGGCTCTCGGTGCCAATCCGCTGCCGCTCGCTTTCACCGAAATCTACACCGCCCTGCAGTCGGGTGCGGTCGATGGACAGGACAACCCGCTGCCAACAGTGCGCGATTCCAAGTTCTTCGAAGTGACCAAGCAGGTCGTGCTGACCAGCCACCTTGTCGACCAGAACTATCTGGCGATCTCCAAGCGTGTCTGGGACCGCTTCACGCCCGCGCAGCAGGCCGTGATCCAGAAGGCGGCGGATGATGCCTCCGAACTGGGACGCCAGCGCCAGCTTGCCCTCGAAGCGGAGCTCGAAACCTTCCTGAAGGCGCAGGGCCTCAAGGTTTACACGCCTGATGTCGATGCTTTCCGCACGAAGGTTCAGGCAGCCTATGCAGCCTCCAAGTTTGCGGCTGACTGGCCGACTGGCATGGTTGAGCGCATCAACGCGATCCGTTGAGGTTGCCGTGAAGCGATTGCAGGAGCGCCTGCGCGTTCTGGCGCTGGATATCGCAGCGCTGATGCTGGGTGCGCTGTTTGTCATCTTCCTCGTTCAGATTGCGGCGCGCTATGTCTTTGGCGCGCCGCTGCTCTGGACGCTGGAAGCCTGCCTGACCCTGTGGCTCTGGGTCGTGTTCTGGGGCGGCGCGTTCGTTCTGCGGGAAAAGGATCACGTCCGTTTCGACGTGCTTTACTCCGCTGTGAGGCCCAAGATCCGGCGCTGGTTTGCCCTGATCACCGCTGTCGCGATTTCAGGCGGCTTTCTTGCTGCCTTGCCTGCGACGTGGAGCTACATCGATTTCTATCAGATCAAGCGCAGCGCCGTGATCGGTATCCGCCTTGACATCGTGTTCAGCATCTACGGCATTTTCGCTGCCATGCTCGTGCTGCGTTATGGCTGGCGCAGTTGGCAATTGGCGCGGGGAGCCGATCCCGATGCGCTTGACGACCGGCAGGCCGGTGACGGGTATCACGCCCAATGAGCATCGCGCTCCTGTCCTGCCTGAGTGCGCTGATTGCGCTTGCCACCATCGGCGCGCCAATCCCGCTGTCGATGATCGTCTCGGCCATCATCTATCTTGCCGTGAAGGGCCAGGATCTTGGCCTCGCGGCCGAGCAGATCATCCAGGGCATCTACGATTCGTTCGTGATCCTGGCGATCCCGCTGTTCATCGTCGCCGCCAACTTCATGAACGCCGGCACGATCTCGGCGCGTCTCACCGATTTCTGCCTCGTTATCGTCGGCCGGCTGAAGGGCGGCATGGGCCATGTCAACGTGGTCACCAGCGTGATCTTCGCCGGCATGTCGGGGTCGGCTGTGGCCGATGTGGTCGGCATGGGCAAGATGTCCATCGATATGATGATCAAGGACAACCGCTATCCGCTCGGCTATGCAGCGGCGATCACGGCGGCAACGGCAGTCATCGGCCCGATCATTCCGCCATCGATCCCGATGGTGCTGTACTCGATCGTCTCCGACGCCTCGATCGGCTACCTGTTCCTGGGCGGTGTGATGCCGGGCCTGCTGATGGCCGCAGCGATGATGCTCCTGAATACCTACACGGCCCACAAGCTCAATGTGCCACTGGAAGAGCCGGTGCCGCTCCGGCAAGTACCGGGCATCACCTTCCGCGCCCTTCCGGCCCTGATGATGCCGGTGATCCTGCTGGCCGGCATTTATGGCGGGGCAACAACACCGACCGAAGCGGCCGCCATTGCCGCCGCCTATGCGTTTCTCGTGGCGGCGCTGGTCTACCGCGCCCTGAGCTTCTCCGCGATCAGGACCGTGATGCACGACAGTGTGCGCTCCTCTGCTTCGGTGGGTCTGATCATCGGCTCGGCGCTGATCTTCAACTACATCGTCGCCAGCGAGAACATTCCGGCCCAGGTGCAGCAACTGATGAAGGGTGTCGAGATTTCGCCGCTGATGTTCATGCT
>JAPLOV010000157.1 GCA_026400565.1 Hyphomicrobiales bacterium
CGCTCGCGCAGCCGGTCGCGGTGCCCGAGATCATGCGGGTCCGGAGCGCGATCAGATGCCATCGCGGCAGGTCGGCACGGGATCAGCCCTGCTTGCAGAGTGGATAGTCAAGCCCGGCAGGAGACAGCGTGAAAATCTCGACACCGGTATCGGTCACCCCGACGGTATGCTCGAACTGGGCCGACAGCGAACGGTCTCGCGTCACGGCCGTCCAGCCATCGGCGAGAATCTTCACATGCGGCTTGCCGAGGTTGATCATTGGCTCGATCGTGAACAGCATCCCGGGCTCCATCATCGCGCCCTCGCCGCGTGCGCCATAGTGCAGGATGTTGGGCGCGTCGTGAAACAACTGGCCGAGCCCGTGGCCGCAGAAATCGCGCACCACCGAGCAACGCTCGCCCTCCGCATAGGACTGGATCGCGTAACCGATATCGCCGAAGTGCCCTCCGGGGCGCACCGCCGCGATCCCGCGCATCAGACTCTCATAGGTGATCTCGCACAGCCGCTCTGATTTGCGGTTGAGCCCGCCCACGCCATACATCCGGCTGGCATCGCCATGCCAGCCATCGACAATCAGCGTGTAGTCGATGTTGATGATGTCGCCATCGCGCAGCGGCTTGTCATCGGGCATGCCGTGGCAAACCACATGGTTGATCGAGGTGCAGATCGAATAGCGGTAGCCGCGATAGTTCAGCGTCGCCGGGTAAGCCTTGTTGTCCATCGCGAACGTGAACATCAGGCGGTCGAGTTCGGAGGTCAGCACGCCGGGTCGCACATGCGCGGCGATCATGTCGAGACCTTCGGCCACCAGCCGTCCAGCCTTATGCATGGCCGCGAAAGCCTCGGGCCCGTGCCGCTTGATCTCGTTGGTGCGGCGTCGCACGCCTGTGCTGGCGTCGTCCGTTGCCATTGTCTTGTCTCGTGCGCTGGCGGGAACCCCCGCGACCCGGCAGGGCATCCTTGCCTGTCAAACAAGGATGTAGCCGACTTGGCTATCGCGCAAGTTGGCCAGCGCGTAAAGTCCGGCATCGCACCCGGGCGGGCTGTCGCATACCGGTCGCCTCCTTGCCGGCTGCCTCTTTGCGCTGTGCTCGCCAGATGCTAAGCGGCTGGCAATGACAGCCAGCACAAGCCAGACCGAAGCGCCCGCCTTCGGCACCTATGCCGCCCGAGGCTTCGTCGCCTGGGCGATCCGCCACACGCGCGCCAGCACGTCGGCCTGGGCGAGCCGCCGCTTCGCCTTCCTGCTGCGCCGGCTGGCGATTGCGCATCTCAAGGACGCGCCGGTCGACACCGAGACGCTGGGCGCCCGCATGCGCATCCATCCACAGAGCAATGTCTGCGAAAAGCGCGTGCTGTTCATGCCGCAGCATTTCGACATCGAGGAACTGGCCGCGCTGCGCCGCCACGTGCAAGACCATGCGCGCGGCAGCTACAACTTCGTCGATATCGGGGCCAATGTCGGGGCTTATGCGCTGTTCGTGGCGGGGCTGGCCGGCTCCGGTGCGCGCATTCTGGCCGTCGAGCCGCAGCCGCGCGTCTTTGCCAAGCTGGCCTACAATATCGGCCTCAATCCATTCGGCACGGTCAAGGCCATCGCGAGCGCCGTCGCCGACAAGGCCGGCGAATTGACCCTCTTCCTCGATTCGCGCAACGAGGGCGAATCGAGCGTCAGGGTGCTCAATTCCACCTCGGCACAGGCTGTGAAGGCCCCTGCCCTGCCGCTGGTCGACCTTCTGGCCTCGGAGGGCTTTACCCGCGTCGATGGCATGAAGATCGATGTCGAGGGCGCGGAAGACCTGATCCTCGAGCCCTTCCTTGCGCCCGGCAACCAACATCTTTGGCCGAGCCTGCTGATCATCGAGGACTCGACCTCCAAGTGGAATGTCGACCTCATGCCCCTGCTCGACAAGGCCGGCTACCGCCTGGCCCGGCACACGCGCCTGAATTTCATTTTCGAACGCCCGTCCCGGAATCCGCAGCAGGGCTGACAGGCCCGCCATCGTCTCCGAACGGGATGGCCCCGGCCAGCGCGATCCGGTCGGTGGCCATCGTGCAGACATGCACAATCACCTCGACCCCGCGCGCCATGGCCCGCGTCATCGCCGCGCCATAGGCCGGGTCGAGATCGCTGGCGATGGCGAAGCGCTCCGCCGCCATCTGCACCACGAACAGCATCACGGCCCTGTGGCCGGCCTCCACCATGTCGCCAAGTTCCTCCAGGTGCTTCGCGCCGCGGCTGGTCACGCAGTCGGGAAACTCGGCCAGGCCGGGGCGGCGCATCAGGTGAACGTTCTTCACCTCCACGTAGCAGTCGGGCAAAGGCCCATCCGGCCCGTTCTTTCCGCTCAGAAGCAGATCGATGCGGCTGTTGCGCCCGTAGCGCACCTCGCGCCGCACCGTTGCATAGCCGGCCAGCGGCGCAATGGTGCCGGCGAGCACCGCTTCTTCCGCCAACGCGTTGGGGTGGCCAGTGTCGATCGACACGAGTTGCGGCCCGCACCAGCCAAAATCGACCTCGGCCAGCTTCCACGAGTGCCGGAGCTTGCGCTTTGGATCGTCCGACACCGAGAGCCAGACCGGAATACCGGGCGCGTTCAGCCCCATCATCGAGCCGGGATTGGCGCAATGGGCCGTCACGATCCCGCTGCTGTCGAGTTCAACGTCGGCCAGGAAGCGCTTGTAGCGCCGGATCAGGCGACCGGTGATCAGGGGCGGCAGTTTCATCGGGGCAATTCCGCTTGTGTGTCGTGTGCAGCGCGCTTACCACGATCCCGCCTGAACGGGGAACGCGGCCGGCGCGGCCCCGCTGATCCACCGAGGAAAATCCATGCCAGCTCCTGCCATCATCACCGCCGCGCTGCTGATCATCGGCGACGAGATCCTGTCCGGGCGCACCAAGGACAAGAACATCGGTTACATCGCCGAATACATGACCAACATCGGCATCGACCTGAAGGAGGTGCGCGTTGTCCCCGATGAGGAAGAGGATATCGTCGCCGCGCTGAATGCCCTGCGCTCCCGCTACAGCTACGTCTTCACCACCGGCGGCATCGGGCCGACGCATGATGACATCACGGCGGACTGCGTGGCCAAGGCATTCGGGGTGCCGATCGATGTCGATCCGCGGGCCGTGGCGATGATGCGCGAGCGCTTCAAGCCTGAGGAACTCAACGAGGCCCGGCTGCGCATGGCGCGGATGCCCGAGGGCGCGGACCTGGTCCAAAACACCTACAACAAGGTGCCGGGTTTTCGCATCGGCAATGTCATCGTCATGGCCGGTGTGCCGGTGATCATGCAGGCCATGCTCGATGCGGTCGCGCCAACACTCCAGACCGGCGTGAAGCTGCTCTCGGAGAGCGTGCGCGCCGACATGCGCGAAGGTGACATCGGCGAGCCGCTGCGCGCTGTCGCCAAGGCGCATCCGGCCACAATGATCGGCTCCTACCCGTTCTGGGACGAAGCGGGCCAGCCCAACACCAATCTCATCGTGCGCTCGCGCGAGCCTGCCGCGCTGGCCGCTGCCATGGCGGACGTGAAGGCCATGCTGGCAGCGCTGGCCAAGGCTTGAGTGCAGAGGCCTGAGCACCAAGCCATGACAACTTAGTGATGGCTGGACGCCTTGGCGTTGCCATCTGTCTTTGGCATGTCGGGGCATGACCAGAACCAACCGATCATCAGTGCCATCGCGGCGGGCCCTGATGGCCGGCAGCCTCGCTGCTGCCGCGCTGCCCGGCATGGCTTCGCGGCTCTTTGCCGCCGATGTGGACGTGCTGATCGTCGGCGCCGGAGCTGCCGGCCTCAGTGCCGCTCGCGAACTGATGCGCCTTGGCGTCAGCTTCCGGATGGTGGAAGCGCGCGAGCGGATCGGCGGGCGAGCCTTCACGGACACTTCGCTCGGCACAGGCTTCGATGCCGGCGCCGAGATCGTACACTTCGCCGACCGCAACCCCTGGGTCGGCATCGCCCGTGATCTTGGTGTCACGCTCGATGGTTCGGGCTGGCGCATGGGCGGCTGGCAGGTCCATGCCCGCGGCCAGCCCCTTGGCATGATCGAGCGGGGTCGCCGCTGGCAGGCATTCCAAGAGATGGAAGCGCGCATGGAGCGCGTTGCGGCTAGTGGGCGCGACATGTCACTGGCCGATGCCGTAGCCGACATGCCCCCAGAAAGCCGCGAGATCGCGCGTTCGGGCCTGCTGCTCGTGCTCGGCGAAGATGGCGAGCGCATCTCCGTGCTGGACAACCAGAGCCTTTGGAGCGGCCCTGACCTCACCACCACCAGCGGCTATGGTGCGCTGATCGCAGCCTACGGCAAGGCCCTGCCGGTCACCCTGTCGACACAGGTCAGGACGATCAACTGGGGCAGCGGCGGCATCGAGGCCGTGACACCGCGCGGCACGATGACGGCGCGCGCCGTGATTGTCACCGTGCCGGTCGGCGTGCTCAAGGCCGGCGGCATCCGTTTCACGCCCGATCTGCCATCCGGCCATCTGGCGGCTCTCGATGGCATCGGCATGGGCGCGCTGACCAAGATCGCCATCAGGATCGACGGCGAGCGCTTCGGGTTGTCCGATGGCACCACGCTGATGGAAGCGACCCGCCCCGAGGCCATGACCATGATCGAGCTGTTTCCCCACGGAAAGCCGCTGGCAGTGGCAATCTGCGGCGGCGATGTTGCCCGTGACCTTGGCAGAGCCGGCGAGGCGGCAGCGATCGGCCACATCACCGAGTTGCTGGCCGGCATGCTCGGCTCGTCGGTGCGCGGCGCGGTCAAGGCCGGAAGGCTCGCATCCTGGTGGCATGACCCGTTGGCGCAGGGCTCCTATTCGGTCTGCCGGCCCGGCCGGAGCGCTGCCCGTGCCGCACTTGCCGAGCCGGTCGCGGCGCGGCTCTGGTTCGCCGGCGAGGCGACGGGCGGAGGAGGCGCGATGACGGTCGGCGGCGCGACCCTGTCCGCATGGCAGGCGGCTCGCGCCTGTGCTGCCAGCCTGAAAGCCTGATACACGCTCCGTTTCAGGATTTGGCAACCATCCCGCAAGCATGATCGAGGTTCGCGACAACGGGATGTGAGACGGGTGCAGGGCGTTGACCTTCTGGCCGGACAGGCGCATCAGGCCATGGTGATGATGAGCCGCGCGCCCCGGATCCTGGTGTTCGATTCAGGCCTCGGCGGCCTCACGGTGTTCCGCGAGATTGTCCGCGCCCGTCCCGACGCCATCTACATCTATATGGCAGACGATGCCGGCTTCCCCTACGGCGCGTGGCGCGAGCCGGACCTCGTGGCCCGGCTGCTGGACCAGATGGCTGGCCTGATCGCAGCGCACGAGCCGGATTGCGTGGTCATCGCCTGCAACACGGCCTCGACCCTGGCCCTGCCGGCGCTGCGCGCCCGGTTTGCCACACCGTTCGTTGGCACCGTGCCGGCCATCAAGCCTGCGGCGGAGCGTTCCCGGAGCCGGCTGTTCTCGGTGCTGGCCACGCCCGGCACCGTGGCCCGCGACTATACCCGCGACCTCGTGCGCAGCTATGCCGGCGGTTGCGATGTCACGCTGGTCGGCTCGACGCGCCTCGCCGTCATGGCAGAAGCCCAGATGCATGGCGAGCCCGCCAGCGACGCCGAGATCAGCTCCGAGATTGCGCCCTGCTTTGTCAGTATCGCCGATTCTGACGGGACGGTGCGCCGCACGGATGTGGTCACCTTGTCCTGCACGCACTACCCGTTGTTGCTGGCGCGCCTGATGGCATTGTCGCCCTGGCCAGTGACATGGATCGATCCGGCGCCGGCGATCGCGCGCCGCGTTGTGCAACTGCTCGGCCCTAGCCCGGCCGGCAGCCTTCCCGGCGAGGCATCGGCCCTGTTCAGCGCCGGCGTGCCCGGCCCTTCGGTGCGCCAGGCGCTTGCCGGCTTCGGGGTCGACTGCCACACCCCGGCGACAGCCGGCTGAAGGCCAATCGGCCAAAAACAACGGTCGGCCGTTGACATCGAGGCCGGTTCATGGCTTTAAGCACCCCGTCGCGCGGGTCAGCAATGGCCCGCGTGGCTTTTTCCGCACCCGTGAACCGGCTGAGATCAGCCTGGTTCTGTCGCCCGCTCCGGATCAAGGTCCGGTGTGTGGAGCAGGAGGGCGCGGTCCTCAAATCTCGCACCCAAGAGGACACGCGACATGTCAAAGCGCCACGCCGCCAAATACAAACTCGACCGCCGCATGGGCCAGAACATCTGGGGCCGCCCGAAGTCCCCGGTCAATCGCCGCGAATATGGCCCCGGCCAGCATGGACAGCGCCGCAAGGGCAAGATGTCGGATTTCGGCACCCAGCTCCGCGCCAAGCAGAAGCTCAAGGGCTATTACGGATCGATCTCCGAGCGCCAGTTCCGCGGCTACTATGCCGAAGCCGTGCGCATGAAGGGCGACTCGGGCGAGAACCTGGTCGGCCTGCTCGAATGCCGCCTCGATGCTGTGGTCTACCGCGCCAAGTTCGTGCCGACCGTGTTTGCCGCACGCCAGTTCGTCAACCATGGTCACGTCACGGTCAACGGCCGCAAGGTCAACATTCCGAGCTATTCGGTGAAGCCGGGCGACGTCGTCGCTGTCAAGGATGCGTCCAAGCAGATGATCCTGGTTCTCGAAGCGGTCGGCCTCGCCGAGCGCGATGTGCCGGACTATCTCGAAACCGACCATACCAAGATGACGACCAAGCTTGCCCGGGTTCCTACGCTGACCGATGTGCCCTATCCGGTGCAGATGGAACCCAATCTCGTGGTCGAGTTCTACTCGCGCTGAGGTTGGCCAGCCGGCAACCGCCGGCCATTCAGGCCCTATCGAATATGCGAAAGCCGCCCTTACGGGCGGCTTTCCTGTTTTGACAACTGGCCTGCTTTCAGGCCCGGATCGAGCTGATCAGTTGCGGCCGTCGCCACCCCTGCCACCCCGGCCTTCGCCGCCACCTTCACCGCGTCCCTGCCAGCGACCGCCGGGCAGGCTCTTGCGGACAATGTCCTTCTGGCTGGCATCCAGCATGGCCCAAAGCGGCTTCACCGCCGTTGACAGCTCACGCAGGTTGGTGGCGCCGGCTGCGGCGCGCTGGGACATGAAGTCCAGCCTGTCCGGCAATTCGGCATTGCGCATGCGCTCCATGTTGCCCTGCCGGCTGGCACGTCGCTCATCCTGCATCTTGCGCAGCTGGGCCTGAACCGGGCTCCAGAGCGGCTCCTGGGCCGGCGTGAGCTTGAGGTCGGTCTTGAGCCGCTCGATGCGGCGGTTCATGCGCTCTTCCATGCGGGCGGCACGGCGCTCCATGCGGCTGGTCGACTGCTCGGCACGCGGCCCGCCTCCGGACGGGCCAGAGGCTTGGGGGGCGGGCTGCGCATAGGCAGCAGCTCCGATCAGCAGGACGGATGCGGCGGCAATCAGGCTGAGGCGTTTCATGGGGGTCTCCGGTTCCAGTGGGTGATCTTGGGATGATCTTGGGGTGATCTTGGGGTGATCTCGGGGTCTCGATGGAGGCATCATGCCGCTGCGCCCCTGTCGCAGCGATGGCGCGAGCATGACAGTTCTGTCATCTTTGCCGCTGACGTGCCGGGGCCGGCGTGCTAGCAGATTTCGTGATGTCGACTGACGCTTTCCTTTCCATGTTCGGAGCGCGCGAAGAGCACGAACCCCGCGACCCGATGAAGGCCGCTCAGGGGGGCATGCGCAATGTCCTGCCCAAACGCTTCTACGCCGCAGTCTCGGTCGAATTGCGGCAAGGATTGTGGCATCTGCTGCTCGACGGCAAGGTGGCACGCACACCGGCCCGCCAGCCGCTCGCGGTCGACAACGAGGCCATCGCCGCAGCCATTGCCGACGAATGGCAGGCGCAGGACAGCCAGATCAGCCCGGCAACGATGCCGCTGACGCGGCTGGTCAATGCCGCCATCGATGGCGTGCGGGATGCGGACGTGCCGGTGCGTGAGGAGATCGTGCGCTACGCCGGCTCGGACCTGATCTGCTACCGGGCCGAAACCCCGCGCGAACTGGCCGAACGCCAGTGCGCCATCTGGGATCCGCTGCTGGCCTGGACCCGTGAGGCGCTAGGCGCGGACCTCAAGCCAGCCAACGGCATCATCCACGTCACCCAGCCGCCCCAGGCGCTGACCCGCATTGCCGAAGCGGTGGCAGCCATCGCAGCGCCAGTCCCGCTCGCAGCACTCAGCGCGGCCACCACGATCAGCGGCTCGGCCGTGATCGCCCTGGCGCTGGCGCATGGCAGGCTCGATGCCGATGCGGCCTGGCAGGCCAGTTCGGTCGACGAGGATTATCAGGCCTCGGTCTGGGGCACTGATGACGAGGCGGTGTTCCGACAGGCCAACCGGCGCCGGGATTTTGGCGCGGCGGCCCTGGCGCTCGCCAGCTCCCGCGCAAGGGCAAGTTGAGGACGCGCAATGGCACTGGCAAGCGAGATCGGACGCAAGGACGGGGCTTACAAGCGGGCGGTGGAACTGCTCAGGAAGGCCCCGCTCATCGATGGCCATAATGACCTGCCGTGGGTGCTGCGCAAGGCGGCGGGCGGCGATCTGGCAGCCTATGACCTGGCCAAGGTGCACCCGGAAACCGACACCGACATTCCCCGTCTCAAGGCCGGCATGGTCAATGTCCAGGTCATGGCGGCCTTCCTGCCGAGCGAGATCGCCAATCCAGCGACTGTGACCCTCGAACAGATCGACCTGATCCGGCGCATGGAAGCGCTGCATGCCGACGTCTTCATGCCGATCCGCCGGGCCACGGACATTTCCGCAGCCAAGCGCAAGGGCAAGATCGGCACCCTGATGTCGGTGGAAGGCACGGTCGGCTGTGAAGGTTCACTGGCCCCGATCCGCATGTGGCACCAGCTTGGCGTCAGACTGATAACGCTGTGCCACAACGGCTCGCTGCCCTGGGTGGATTCATCCACTGACAAGCCGATCTCGGGCGGCATTTCCAATTTTGGGCATGAACTGGTGGCCGAGCTCAACCGCCTTGGCATCATCGTCGATCTGTCCCACGCATCGCCGCAGGCCGCCCACGCCGTGGTCAATGCCAGCCGGGCACCGGTGGTGCTGTCTCACTCCAATGCCCATGCCCTGTGTCCACATCCGCGCAATGCGCCCGACAGCCTGATCAGGGCCGTGGCCGACAGCGAAGGCCTCATCATGGCGACCTTCGTGCCATCCTTCATCAATGCCGAACTCTGGCGGAGGATCGAGAAGGTCAAGCGCGCCCACTGGCCGAAAGCGGACCCGGCCGTGATTGCAGCACTGGATGACCCACCGGAATTCGGGCCCCTGCCGTCGGCGACGCTTGCGCAGTTCTGCGACCATGTCGAATACATGCTCAAGCTGGTCGGGCCCGATCATGTCGGTATTGGCGGCGATTTCTATGGTGGCCCGCAGCCTGTCGGGCTGGAAGACGCCTCGGTCTATCCGGCCCTGTTTGCCGAGATGATCCGCCGTGGCCATGGCGAGCAGGTGCTGTCGCGCCTTGCCGGAGCCAATTTTCTGCGTGTCATGCGCAAGGTCGAGCGGGTGGGCCGCACCATCGAGAAGGAGCGCCAGCCCGCTCTCAAGACGCGCGTCCGCCGCCACACGCGCAGGCCTGCCGCCAAGGCCCGCCCCCCTGGCGAAATATTGGGTGCGGCGCGCATGGCCGCAGCCAAACCCGGCAAGCGCTGAACAGGCCCCTGGCATGCAGCGTTTCACCTCCGCTGGCGTGGGTATCGCCTATGTCGACGTGCCGCCCACTGGCCCGGACAGGCACGAACCCATCGTGCTCGTCCACGGCTTTGCCTCCAACCACATGGTCAACTGGGTCAATACCGGCTGGGTGAAGCTGCTTGCGGCTGACGGACGCCGCGTCATCGCGCTCGACAATCGCGGCCACGGCCAGAGCGAGCGCCTGCATGACCCGGCGGCTTATCACGCTGCCATCATGGCCGAGGACGTGGTCCGGCTCATGGGCCATCTCGGCATCGCCCGTGCCGATGTCATGGGCTATTCCATGGGCGCGCGCATCACGGCCCATCTCGCGCTCGCCCATCCGGCCCGCGTGCGCTCGGCCCTGCTCGGCGGCCTGGGCATCAAGCTGATCGACGGTGTCGGCCTGCCGATCGGCATCACGGATGCGATGGAGGTTGGCCATGTCAGCGAACTGGCTGATCCGACACAGCGCATGTTCCGGGCCTTTGCCGAGGCCACGGGCAGTGATCTGGGTGCCATGGCCGCCTGCATTCGCGGCTCGCGCCAGACCCTGAGCGAGGACGAGGTGCGGCGCATCACCATGCCTGTGCTGGTCTGTGTCGGCACAGCGGATCACATTGCCGGTCTTGCGGCCCCCCTGGCCGCATTGCTGCCGCATGGCGAGGTTCTGGATATACCGGGCCGTGACCACAACCTTGCCGTGGGAGACCGCACGCACAAGCAAGGCGCGCTCGAATTCCTCGCCCGTCGCCCATGATTGGCCAGACATGACCGACACGATCAGCCGCTCGCCAGCCGAAAGGGCCAGCCACCAGCACCCTTATCGCGGGGCAGATGGGGGCAGGCTCGTGGCCACGGTCTATGGCACGGCGCAGCGCAGTGCCCTGCTGCTGCACGGCGGCGGTCAGACCCGGCATGCCTGGCGCAAGACAGGCCTCGCCCTCGCCAGCTCGTGGCAGGTCATCGCGCTTGACCAGCGCGGCCATGGCGCCAGCGACTGGGCCTCTGACGGGGCTTATGCCTTTCCCGACTTTGCCCGCGATGCGCAGGCCGTCGCCCGCCAGATCGGCGCGGAGACAGGCCTGAAGCCGGTGGTGATCGGCGCGTCGCTCGGCGGCATCGCGGCCCTGCTTGCGCTCGATGATGCGGCTGACCCTCTGTTCTCGGCCCTGTGCATGGTCGACATCGTGCCGCAGATGAACCCGGCCGGCGTTGACACCATCCAGGGCTTCATGCGGGCCCGCGCCGCAGAAGGCTTTGCATCCGTCGAGGAAGCCGCAGATGCGGTCGCGGCCTACCTGCCGCACCGCCCCCGTCCGGCCTCGCTCGATGGCCTGCGCCGCAACCTGCGCCATGATCCGGACGGGCGCTGGCGCTGGCACTGGGACCCGCGCTTTCTCGATGGGCCGCGCTCGGTCAATGCCGAGTGGGACACGGTGCGCGACACGCTGATGCGCCAGGCCGCGCAGCTTGCCATTCCGGGCCTTCTGGTGCGGGGGGCCTTCAGCGAACTGGTGACGGACGAAGCGGCACAGGAGTTCCTCACCGTCGCCCGCACCATGACCAGCGTCGATGTGGCCAAGGCCCGCCACATGGTGGCCGGCGACAGCAACGACGATTTCATCGCGGCAATCAGCGACTTCCTGTCCGCCATCACACCCCTGCCAGCCAGATCATCGCCCCACGCCTGAGCCTCGACCCGCGCGCCGAAGGAGCCTGAACCATGCCGATCTACGCCCTCCATGGGTTTGCCGTTGAGCATCGGCAGCGATTGCACCATCGGCCACCACGCCATCCTGCACGGCTGCACCATCGGCGACAATTCCCTGATCGGGATGGGAGCGACCATCCTCAATGGGGCGAAGATCGGGAAGAACTGCCTTGTCGGGGCCAATGCCCTTGTCACCGAGGGCAAGGAATTCCCCGACAATTCGCTCATCCTAGGCTCGCCGGCCCGTGCCATCCGCACGCTTGATGACGCCGCCGCCACAAGGCTAGCCGCCAGCGCAGCGGGATATGTGGCGAACTGGAAGAGGTTTGCCGGGGAGTTGCGGCAGATCGCCTAAGCCCCGAAGCCATCGCCTCCCTCACGCCATGGCGGCTTTCACTGTCTCGACAAGCTGTTTCATGGTGAAGGGCTTGGGCAGGAAGTGGAAGCTTTCGCCCTCTGGCAGGTTCTTCTTGAAGGCCTCTTCGGCATAGCCGGAGACAAACACGAAACGGGTTTTCGGGTTGCGCTTGCGCAATTCGCCAAGCAGCGTCGGGCCGTCCATTTCGGGCATCACCACGTCCGAGACCACAAGGTCGACATCGCGGCCATGGGCTTCGAGTTCGCGCAGCGCGGCAACGCCTGAATCGGCCTCGATCACGGTGTAGCCACGGCTGATCAGCATGCGGGCATTAAGGGCGCGCACGGCATCCTCGTCCTCGACCAGCAGGATGGTGCCGGCCCCGGTGTGGTCGACGGCAGCCGTGGGCGCGGCGGCGGCGATCTTGGCCTTGGCCTCAGCAGCCTCATCCTCGGCTGTGGCGACATGGCGCGGCAGGAAGATGCGGAAGGTCGTGCCCTGCCCGACCACGGACTCGGCGAACACGAACCCGCCGGTCTGCTTGACGATGCCGTAGACCATGGACAGGCCAAGTCCGGTGACCTTGCCCACATCCTTGGTGGTGAAGAACGGCTCGAAGATCTTGTCGAGCAATTCGGGCGGGATGCCGGAGCCGGTATCCTCCACCTCGAGCAGCACATAGTCGCCCTTCGGCATCGAGGCATAGCTGAAGCTGCGCGATTCAGCCTCGGTCACGTTGCGGGTGCGCAGGGTCAGCTTGCCGCCCGGCTTCATCGCATCGCGTGCATTCACGGCAAGGTTGACGATGACCTGTTCGAGCTGGCCCACATCCGCCTTGATCGGCCACAGGTCGCGGCCATGGCGCACATCGAGGCCGATCGTATCGCCGACGACTCGTTTCAGCATAAGCGACAGATCGGAGAGCACGTCGCCGTATTCGAGCACCTGCGGGCGCAGGGTCTGGCGGCGCGAGAAGGCCAGCAGCTGCCGCACCAGCGAAGCAGCGCGCAGCCCATTCTGCTTGATCTGCATGATGTCCTGGAAGGACGGATCGGTAGGCTTGTGGCTGGCCAGCAGGAAATCCGACGCATTGATGATGACTTGCAGCACGTTGTTGAAGTCATGCGCGATGCCGCCGGCAAGCTGGCCGACGGCCTGCATCTTCTGCGCCTGGTCGATGTTCTCTTTGAGCTTGCGCTCCGAGGTGGTTTCGAGCGCGTAGACAATGGCCTTTTCCTCGCCCCCCTCGCCGTCGAACACGGGCGCGAGGAACAGCCTCGCCGACCGGTCGCCCTCGCCGACGATCGACACGTCGAGCGGCTTGATGTCGGCGCTGCCGCTACCAGCGGCGCTCAGCGCCGGCTGGAGCGCGGCCCAGTCAGCGTCGCGGATCAGGTTGCGCAGACCGGTCGCGGGGATGCCGACCGACAATCGCGCGAAGGCAGCGTTCGAGCGCACGATCTGGCCATCAGCCCCCACGGTGGCAATCGCCATGGGGGTGTTGTTGAAGAACCGGGCCAACCGCGCCTCGGCAGCGGTGCCGGCATCGGCGCCCGCCTCACCCGGCGTGCGGTTCAGCACCAGCGTGCGCGAGGCACCCGGCGCCCCGTCCTGCCCGAAGGCAACCTCGTGGTGCAAGCGCACCGGCACGGACTGGCCATTGCGCCGGCGCAGGTCGACATCGACCACCTCGGTGCGCACCTCGCCCGGCTTGCCGCTGATCGCCGAGACCAGCGCCACGGCATTGAGCGGCGCGATGTCCTTCAGCAGCAAGCCCCCCGATCCGACCTTGGCCAGATCGTAGTCGAGCCAGCCGGCCAGCGTGGCGTTGAGATAGGGAACCGAGCCATCCGGATCGATCGACATGAAGCCGGCAGGCGCGTGATCGAGGAAGTCAATCGCCTGTTGCAGTTCCTGGAAGACGTTTTCCTGCCCGATACGCTCGCGCG
>JAPLOV010000119.1 GCA_026400565.1 Hyphomicrobiales bacterium
ACAACGGATGTCACACGCACTCTTTCAGCCTCCGGCCGAGGCAATCAGTGCGCAGCAGATACATGAGCCCGTGCGGCAATGCAACATGCCATGCACCAGCCGGCAGCCAGGCCAAGCGGTCTGCCACGCTGCGCGCGGGTCTTTGTCTTTCAAATGTGCCGCAATCGCGGTCCTTGACGCGCATCGGCAAAACCGTCACTTCCCCGCCAGCTGATACGCAAGGATTGTCCCTTTCATGACCACCGCATTGATCTTTCCGGGCCAAGGCAGCCAGGTTGTTGGCATGGGCAAGGCGCTGGCCGACGCCTTTCCAGTTGCCGCGTCGGTCTTTCACGAGGTCGATGAGGCGCTTGGCCAGAAGCTGTCCGCCATCATGTGGGATGGCCCCACCGAGGCCCTGACGCTGACCGCCAATACCCAGCCCGCCCTGATGGCGGTTTCGGTCGCTGTGACCCGTGTCCTGCAAGACGAGGCCGGCCTTGATCTGGCGCGCGACATCGCTTTCGTCTCCGGTCACTCGCTGGGCGAGTATTCGGCGCTGGCCGCTGCCGGCACGTTTTCGGTGGCGGACGCAGCGCGCCTGCTGCGCATTCGCGGCGACGCCATGCAGAAGGCTGTTCCGGCAGGCGAGGGGGCCATGGCGGCCCTGATCGGCGTCGAGCTTGATGTCGCCCGCGAGATCGCGGCGGACGCGAGCCAGGGCGAGGTCTGTGAGGCGGCCAACGACAATGGCGGCGGGCAGGTGGTGCTGTCGGGCTCAAAGGCCGCCGTTGAACGCGCCATGGCGCTGGCCACTGGCCGCGGCGTGCGTCGCGCGGTCCTGCTGCCCGTTTCCGCTCCGTTCCATTGCGCACTGATGCAGCCCGCTGCCGACGCCATGCAGGCGGCCTTGGCCGCTGTGGCCATGCAGGTGCCAGCCGTTCCGGTGATGGCCAACGTCGGCGCAGCGCCCCTGTCCGAACCTGCCGCCATCCGCGCCAGCCTCGTGGCGCAGGTCACCGGCACCGTGCGCTGGCGTGAATGCGTTGCTGCCATGGCGGCAGCCGGCGTCGACCAGTTTCTGGAACTGGGCGCCGGCAAGGTTCTCACCGGACTTGGCAAGCGCATTGTCGCCGACGCCAGCTTTTCGGCCATCGGTGGGCCGGATGAGATTGCAGCCCATATCGCAACGCGCAACTGAAGGATAACAGCCATGTTCTCTCTGGCAGGCAAGACGGCGCTGGTCACCGGAGCGACCGGCGGCATCGGCGGCGCGATCGCGCGGGCCTTCGCTGCGCAAGGCGCTCGCGTCGCCGTCTCCGGCACGCGCATCGAGGTGCTTGAGGCACTGGCTGCCGAACTGGGCAACGGGGCGGTCGCGCTGCCCTGCAATCTTTCCGATCCGGCCTCGGTCGAAGCTCTGGTACCAGCTGTCGAGGCGGCGTTGGGCCAACTCGACATTCTCGTCAACAATGCCGGCATCACCCGGGACAACCTCTTCCTGCGCATGAAGGACGAGGAATGGGATCAGGTCATCGCGGTCAATCTCACGGCCTCTTTCCGGCTGATGCGCTCGGCCGTGAAGGGCATGATGCGCCGCCGCTCCGGCCGCATCATCTCGATCGGCTCGGTTGTCGGCACCACCGGCAATCCGGGGCAGGGCAACTATGCTGCCTCCAAGGCCGGTCTGATCGGCATGTCAAAGGCGCTCGGAGCCGAGGTCGCCAGCCGCGGTATAACCGTCAATGTGATTGCACCCGGCTTCATCGAGTCGCCCATGACGGACGGTCTGAACGACAAGCAGCGCGAGGCGATCCTCGGCAATGTTCCCATGGGCCGGCTCGGGACCGGCCCGGACATTGCCGCCGCAGCCGTGTTCCTGGCCAGCCCGGAATCGGCCTACCTGACCGGTCAGACGCTGCACGTGAATGGCGGAATGGCAATGATCTGAAAGGCTTGCATCGGCCGGCCGGGTTCTCCCCAGCCTTCGGCGAAACGGCTCGCCAGCGCCAACCCGGCATGCTATTCAGCCGAGGAGTTGGTGCAAGGGCTTGACGCGCGCCCCTGGGTTGGGCTTTTGCAGCACTGTCGACAACAGGACGGGGTCAGCCGCATCCGGCTTTCCGGCCACCAAAACAATCATACGCGGCAGCTTGCAGCGTAAAACAAAGTGAAGAGGACGTGTCCATGAGCGATGTCGCGGAACGCGTGAAGAAGATCGTCGTTGAGCACCTGGGCGTCGATGCCGAGAAGGTTGTCGCCGGCGCGAACTTTATTGATGACCTGGGTGCTGACTCCCTCGACACGGTCGAACTCGTCATGGCATTCGAAGAAGAATTCAACGTCGAGATCCCGGACGATGCCGCAGAAACCATCGTCACCGTTGGCGACGCCGTGAAGTTCCTCGAAAAGAGCGCTGCAGCCTGACAGGTAGCGCCGACCCGTCCACACTCTCCAACTGTTGATTCGGAGCTCGAACGATGCGGCGCGTCGTCGTGACGGGATTGGGAGCAGTTTCACCGCTTGCCTGCGGCGTTGAAGAGACGTGGTCGCGCCTGCTCGCTGGTCAAAGCGCGGCGCGGCCCATCACCAGCTTCGATGCCAGTGATCTGCCAGCCCGGATTGCCTGTACCGTGCCACGCGGTGACGGCTCTGACGGCACCTACGATCCCGACCAGTGGATGGAGCCGAAAGAGCAGCGCAAGGTCGATGAGTTCATCGTCTTTGCCATGTCTGCCGCCCGGCAGGCTTTGACCGACGCCAACTGGAAGCCCGAAAGCTACGAGGACCAGACCCGCACCGGCGTCATGATCGGTTCTGGCATCGGCGGCATCGGCGGCATCTACGAGGGGTCGCTCGTCCTCCACGAGAAGGGGCCGCGCCGGCTCTCGCCATTCTTCATCCCCGGGCGTCTGGCCAACCTCGCATCGGGCTATGTCTCGATCGAACATGGGCTCAAGGGGCCCAACCACGCCGTGGTCACGGCCTGCTCGACCGGCGCGCACGCGATTGGCGATGCCGCCCGCATGATTGCGCTTGGCGATGCCGAGGTCATGCTCGCGGGTGGGACGGAGTCCTCCATCAACCGCATCGGCATTGCCGGCTTCTGCGCCTGCCGCGCGCTCTCGACCGGCTACAACGACACACCCGAAAAAGCCTCCCGCCCCTATGACAAGGGCCGCGACGGGTTCGTCATGGGTGAGGGCGCGGCAGTGCTGGTGCTCGAAGACATGGAGCACGCCCTGCTGCGCGGTGCCCGGATATACGCCGAGATCATCGGCTATGGCATGTCCGGCGACGCCTATCACATCACCTCGCCTTCGGAAGACGGAGACGGTGCCTTCCGCTGCATGACGGCTGCCCTTAAGCGGGCCGGTATTTCGGCCGGCGACATCGACTACATCAATGCCCACGGCACTTCGACGCCCCTCGGCGACGAGATCGAGCTTCGGGCCATCGAGCGTCTTGTTGGCGCCCACGCCGACAAGGTCGTGATGTCGTCGACGAAGTCGGCGATCGGCCATCTGCTCGGTGCAGCCGGTGCCATCGAGGCGGTCTTCTCCATTCTGGCGATCCGCGACGGCATCGCGCCTGCCACGCTCAACCTGGATGATCCGTCTGTCGAGACAGCGATTGATCTGGTGCCGCATACCCCTCGCAAGCGCCGGATCGATGTGGCATTGTCAAACTCGTTCGGTTTTGGCGGCACCAATGCATCGCTCGTTTTCCGGCGCTTTGCGGCGTGAGCCGCAACCCGGCATGGCGATGAGCGAGCTTTGGCCACATTCCACGCCGACAACAGCTGACCATGTCCACGCCGGCAGCGGCGTGGGCCCGGAAAATCATGAACAGGCCGAGAGCACGCAATGAATGGCAAGCCTGCAAACGGGCGCGGATCGGACATCGCCGAGATGAGCCAGCGGGCATCGCCGCGCAGCCCGTCCGAGGCAATGAAGCCGAGCGCTCCGCCGCCGCCCCCGAAGAAGACACGCCGGCGCCGTAGCGGTTTCATCGGCTTTCTCAGTGCGTTCTTCACTCTTGGCCTGCTCGGTGCCATCATCATTGGCGGATCGTTCGTCGTGATCCAGCGACAGGCGGCCGAGCCTGGCCCCCTTGCGGTCGACAAGGCGCTGGTCGTGCCGCCCGGGAGCGGCCTTGCCGACATCGCTGAGCAGCTTGACCGAGAGGGCGTCATCCGCAATCCGCTGATGTTCCGCATCGCCGGCTATATCTCCGGCGCCTGGTCGCAGTTGCGGGCGGGCGAATATCTTTTCAAGGCCAACATCAGCCCACGCGAAGCGCTCGATGTGCTCACCAGCGGCAAGCCGGTGCTGCATTCAGTGCTGATCCCCGAGGGCCTGACAAGCGAGCAGATTGTGGCGCGGCTCAAGGAAAACGACCTGCTGTCCGGCGATATCCTCCAGACGCCCCGCGAGGGTGCGCTGTTGCCCGATACCTACAGGATCGAGCGCGGCACCACCCGCCAGCGCCTGATCCAGACCATGGCCGAGAAACAGCGCGAGGAACTGAACCGCATCTGGGCGCGCCGCGTGGCCGATCTGCCGATCAAGACGCCGCAGGAACTGGTCACACTCGCCTCGATCGTCGAGAAGGAGACAGGCCGTGCCGATGAGCGGCCGCGTGTCGCCGGCGTCTTCGTCAACCGGCTCAACCGGCGCATGAAGCTGCAATCGGACCCGACCATCGTCTACGGGCTGGTGGGTGGCAAGGGCACGCTTGGCCGCGGCATCCTGCGCACCGAGATCACCCAGCCAACGGCCTACAACACCTATGTCATCGATGGGCTGCCGCCCGGTCCGATCGCCAATCCGGGGCGCGCCGCCATGGAAGCGGTCGCCAACCCTTCCCGCACGCGCGACCTGTTCTTCGTCGCTGATGGCACCGGCGGGCATGCCTTTGCCGAAACGCTCGACCAGCACAACCGCAATGTCGGGCGCTGGCGGCAGATCGAGGCCTCGCGCCGTGAAGCTGGCCGGCCATCGCCGGAAGCCAGCGTCGACCGCGCCGAGCCGCCGCCCGCTCCGCCGGCAACCGCGCCGACGGTGACCCCGGGCAGCGTGCCTGCGGAGCGTCGCACGGAGACATCCGATCCGGCAGCGCCGCGCGCGGCATCGTTCGCCGATCAAGAGCAGCCACTTGACCTTGAGACCTTCCCCGTGCCTGCCAGCCGCCGTGCCGGCATGAACCAGCCCACGCCGCAGCCATTGCGAGCGATACCTGCAGCTCCGCAGGCGGCTGGCCTGACGGGGCAGCCCCGCCCACGTGGTTTCGATGCGTCGGAGGGCACGACCCGCGATCCCTTGCTGAACCGCAGCTTCGATCTCAACTCGTCCAAGGCAATTCCTGCGCTACGGCCTTAAGCGGCGCGCGAAAAGCATTGCCGTCCTTTCAACGCATGCTCTACGGTCCGCCCGTGAACAGGCGATTCCGGACCATTTTCCCATGATTTCCAGCATGACAGGCTTCGCGCG
>JAPLOV010000089.1 GCA_026400565.1 Hyphomicrobiales bacterium
CACTGCGTGAGCCGGCCAGGGCACTGCGTGAGCCGGCCACGGCAGCACCTGCCAGGACGATGAATCCCGAGACGACCGACCGGCGGTCAGGCATGGTCCGTGTGTGCATGAGCCCGTATCCTGGCTGTTGCCCGCGCCAGTTGCATCAGCTTGTGCCGACGCCAGCCAGCCGCTATCGCTGACGCTCCCATTTGCCTCCGGCCAACATTCCGCAGGTCAGGTGGAGCAATGAGATGTTATATGTTATCATTTTTGCAGCATGTCAATTGGAGGTAGCCAAAGCCCGATGCCGCAGCCGGAACGTCCTGCCCCGTCCCGTCCGCTGTCCCTCACGCAGGTCCGCATCCTCGACCTCCTGAGCCAGGCGGCGCGGCCGCTCTCGGCCTATGACTTGCTGGGCAAGCTGCGCAGCGAAGGCGTCAACGCGCCGCCGACGGTCTATCGCGCGCTCGAACGGCTGATGCGGGACGGGCTGGTCCACCGCATTGAATCGCTCAATGCCTTCGTCGCCTGCAACAAGCCGCACCATCACGAGCTGGCCGCTTTCGCCATCTGCGATCATTGCGGCACGGTGGCGGAAGTCCGCGACGCTGACGTGGAGGCGCGGCTCGGGCATGTCGCCGCGCGCTCGGGCTTCCATGTCTCAAAAGCCACGGTCGAATTGCACGGCCATTGTGCAGCGTGCAGCAACAAGGCCCATACACACGACACCGGGCAAGTGACCGGGCAAGTAACCGGGCAAGTGGCTGGGCAAGTGACTCGGCAAGTGACCAAGCAAGTGCGCTGAGGCCCATCGCCCGGTCAGGCAAACACCACCAGCAGGTCCTTCGCGTCGATCTGTCGGCCCGGCCTGACGAGGATGTCGGCCACCTCGCCGTCCCGCTCGGCATGCAGCACGGTCTCCATCTTCATCGCCTCGATGGTCAGGACCACATCACCAGCCGTCAGTTTCTGGCCTTTCTGCACGGCGATGCTGGCCACAAGGCCCGGCATGGGCGCGGCCAGATGCAGCGGGTTGGCCGGATCGGCCCTGGCGCGCGCCACGACCTTGGATGTCGCGGCCCGGTTGGGAGCCCTGATCGTGCGCGGCTGGCCGTCGAGTTCGAAAAAGACCCTGGCAAAGCCTTCGTCACCGGTTTCCCCGATGGCTTGCAGGCGCACCACCAGCGCCTTCCTTTCTTGATCTCGATGGTGATCTCGTCGCCCGGTGCCATGCCGTGGAAGAACACCGGTGTCGGCAACACCGAAAGCGGCCCGTACTTGCGCAGCATCGCGGCAAAGTCGCCAAATACCTTAGGATCCATCAGCCAGGATGACAGCTCGGCTTCGCTGAGGTGCCGTCCGATCCTCCGTTCGGCATCGGCGTGCGCCGCCGGCAGGTCAACGGCAGGCAGCAGCGAGCCGGGCCTGACCGTGATCGGAGCTTCGCCTTTCAGTGCCTTGGCCTGCAATCCAGCCGGCCAGCCCCCCGGCGGCTTGCGGATCGGTCTCATCATGCGCGGGGGCTCCCATCTGGCCGGCTTCGCGCA
>JAPLOV010000051.1 GCA_026400565.1 Hyphomicrobiales bacterium
CTGACTTCCCCGCCTGCCGCAGTTTCGTCTGACCAGACAGCATCGCCAGCTTTGGCGGAAGGCCAGCTGGCGGCGGCCATCAAGACCCCAGAGGCGTCCAGCAAGGACCTGCGCCTGCCACCGCACCTGCGCCAGGACGCAGAAGGGCAGACCGGGCCGAGCACAGATGCCGTGGCGGGCAAAGCCGGAGCCGACCCGGCGCAGACCGGCTCTGTGGGCGGCAACGCCAAAACTCAGCCGGCGCGCGCGCCATCTCGCCCGATCCGGCTGGCGGATGCCGTTGCCAGCGCGGTGATGAGCTACCCGGAAATCAGGATCCACGAGGCGAAGGCGCGTGAGGCGAGAGCCGGCATCGCCATCGCCCAGTCAGCGCTGTATCCGAATGCAGACCTCAGGCTCGGCACAGGCGGATACTTGACCGGGTCCTATTCGGGTCAGACCATACCTTATTCTTCATCGCTCAACACCGTTGACGGGCGCTTTGATGGCGGCGTGATCCTGCGCCAGCTTGTTTTCGATTTCGGCGCGGCCGGCAACGACATCCAGCGGGCGGAACTGCTGCGCGACAGCGAGCGCCTCAAGCTCAAGGACAAGATCGACGAGGTCGCGTTCAGGACGACGCAGAGCTATCTCAAGGTGATGGAGCACCGGTCGCTGCTGAAGCTGGTCGACGAGATCATCGGGGCCCATGAGGAGCTCGCCCGCATCGTGCAGGCCCATGCCCGCGAAGGCCACGGCACGATCGCCGACGTGCAGCGCGTCTCGTCTCGTCTTGTCGATGTGCGGGTCATCCGCTCGGATGTGTCGCTGCAACTGAAGGCGGCGGAAGACCAGTTCGAACGGCTGACACGGCAATCGCCGAACCGGCTCGTGGCTCCGCCGGATCTGCGCCGGTCCCTGCCCGCTTCCCCGGTTGCCGCGATCAGCGAGATGCTGTCACGCAACCCGAGGCTGGCAGCGCTCCAGACCAACACCCAGTCGACGCGCAAGGAACTTGAGTTCCAGCGGGCCTCGATCCTGCCGAAGATCAATTTCGAACTCGAAACCGAATCGAAGAATTTCCGCAACGGGCCGCAAGGGCGTACGCAGGCCGAGGCACGGGCGATGCTGGCGATGCGCTACCGGCTGATGGATGGGGGGCTCGGGGCCGCCACCGAACAGCAGATCCTGGCAAGGATCGAGGGTGGCGAATTCACCTACCTGAACGAGCGTGAGCAACTGGAAGCCGACATCCGGCAGGCCTACCGCGCCATCGACTCGGCAGGCCGGAAGCTCAAGCTTGTCGCTGACGGCGTCTCGTCCGCCGTGAAGGTGCGCGCGCTGTACCTGGAACAGTTCAAGGGCGGCAAGCGCACGGTGTTTGAACTGCTGGACAGCCAGATGTCGTTCTACACGATCCGCCGTAGCCAGATCGAGAACCAGTATGAAGGCCAGCGCGCGATGTTCGATATCCTGCGGGCGACGGGTTCGCTGACGACCGTGCTGTCACGCCAGAACTGAACTTCGGCGCGGGACCTGAACGCCGCTTCTGTTCCGGTCCTTCCTAACAAAACAGCCGAAAGCCGACATATCGGGCTTTCCTGTTAGGGCGCGATTAAAGTCCTTTTGCGTAAGGTTTCCCTTGCCATGGGCCATGTCTGATCGATGGGCCTCGGCGCTCCGCGCAGAATGCAGCGGAAAAGGACGTGGAAGCTGACATGAATCCGGATCAGACAACCACCGAGCAGCAGAAGACTGGTGAGGAACGCACACAGGCGGTTCTTGCCGCTGCGCCTGTGATCGCGGCTGCGGCCATGGCCGATGTGCTGATGATTGCCGCTCCCGAAGCCGGCACCCGCAAGGTTGTCGACCTCGCCGGGGCGCGGCATCTGATATTCGGCTTCAACCTCTCTGATGTGACCATCAGCATCGTCGATGTCGATGTGGTGCTGACCTTCGCCAATGGCAGCAGGCTGATCCTGCCGTCCTTCGTGCTGTCGATGATCACCACCGATCCGCCAAAGCTTGCCTTCAACGGTGCAGC
>JAPLOV010000245.1:0-1093 GCA_026400565.1 Hyphomicrobiales bacterium
GGCTCCTTCGACGCAGACGATGTCGATATGGCCGGCACCCTCGCGCAGCTTGCGGGCAGCGGCATACTCGGGCGAGTAGGCATAGGCCTTGGCCGCATCAAGGCTCTCGAACTCGATCACCACGTTGCGGGCGCGGCCCTCGCCTTCGGCAACACTCATCTGGCCGCCGCGCACCAGCGGCTTGCCGCCATATTGCTGGATCGCCTTGGTGGCCTCGGCCGCATAAACGGCCCACTGGCTGGCATTGGTGACGACGGCGCGCGCGATTACGTAACCCTTTGGCATGCTGTTCTCCCTGAACGATCGCGCCTGCTGTGGCTGAGACGAAGGGCCCGGCGCTCCGGCATCGGTCTTACGCAACCGAGACGATTTCGTCCATGATCGCGCTGGCCGCTCCGCGCGGGTCCGCTGCGCGAATGATGGGGCGGCCAATGACCATGTGGTCGACCCCGGCCCTGATCGCCTCGCCGGGCGTGAGCGTGCGCTTCTGGTCGCCGCTGGCGCTTCCTGCGGGCCTGATTCCGGGTGTCACGATCACCATGCCGCTGCCGATGGCATTGCGCACGATCCCGGCTTCTGCCGCCGAGCAGACGACTCCGTCGATGCCGGCGAGCCGCGCCTGCTGCGCCCGCAGCGCCACAAGGTCAGCCACCGCCAGCCGGTAGCCGGCGTCGTGAAGGTCCGCGTCATCGTAGGAGGTCAGCGCCGTTACCGCGAGCAGCCCCATCGGATGCTGGCCACGCCCTTCCACCGCGCCGCGCATGGTCTGCGGATAGGCGTGGACTGTAAGGAAGGTCGGGTTCATCCGGGTCAGCGACTGCACGCCTTCCTCGACCGTGTTGCCGATGTCATGCAGCTTGAGATCGAGGAACACCTTCTTGCCCTCGCGCAGCAAGTCCTCCGCCAGGGGCAGCCCGCCGGCAAAGGCAAGCCTGTAGCCGATCTTGTAGAAACTCGCCGCATCGCCCAGCTCGGTGATCAGGTGATAGGCCTCGCGCACGGTCGCCACGTCGAGTGCCACGATCATCCGGTCGCGCAGATCGTTGATTTTCGGCATGGTCACAGCGCTCCTGGCCGGTCAGGCGCCTGCAAA
>JAPLOV010000245.1:1102-27274 GCA_026400565.1 Hyphomicrobiales bacterium
CTTTGCCACCTGTGCAGCACGATTCGGCTGGCGCGGTCGAATGTGAAGATGCAGCCCCCGCCGGGCAGTTGGTCATGGCTGCGGGAAATCGGCAGGCCGGCGAGGGCTGAGAGCAGCAGCGTGCCGACCCCGCCATGTCCGACCAGCAGCACATCGCCTGCCGGGGAACGAGACAGCGCGTCATCGGTCTCGGCCACGATGCGCGCCTGCGCGTCGAGGGCCCGCTCCCAGCCGCGAAAACTCTCCGACGGATGGCTGAAAAACCAGTTGGCTGCCTCCTCGAACGCATCGGGCGGCAGGAAGCCGGTGGCCGACCGGTCGTTCTCGTGCATGCGCTCGCGCTCCAGGACCGGCGCCCGGATTGCGGCTGCAAGGATGTCGGCCGTCTCAGTGGCCTTGCGCTCGGCAGACGTGACGATCAGCTCCGTTCCGGCCAGCTTGCTGGAGCGGGCGAGCACCTCGGTTCGCGCCCGCCCAATGTCGCTCAGTCCCCAGTCGGGGACCGGAACCAGGGGATCGATCCGGACCTGCGGGTGGGTCAGGTAGCGGACGAGTGCCATGACGTCAGGCCTTGGTCGCTTCCTTGATCAGGCGGGCAAGGGTGACATCGAGGAACTCGGCGGTGCGGGCATCTGTCAACTCGCCCTTGTCGGAGAAGGCCGTGCCGGCATTGCCGACCGCAACCATCTCAGGGATGACCAGCGCGCCGAGGCCCAGTTCGAGCACAGTGCGCAACTGGGTCAGTGCGCGATAGCCGCCCATCGGGCCGGGGGAGGCGGCACCGAGCGCCACGACCTTGCCGGCGAGGCCGCTGGCCGGCGAGCCAGGCTTGGCCACCGTGCTCCAGTCGAGCGCATTCTTGAGGGCGGGGGCATAGCCTGCATTGTATTCCGGCGAGGCCAGGAACAGGCCCATGTGATCATCGATCAGGCCACGCAGCTTGTGGGCCGCTTCAGGTGCATTGCCAAAACCAGTGGCATCGACCAGCGGCAGCGGGAAATCGGCCAGCGAGATCAGCGTTGCCGATGCGCCTGCGGCGTTGATCTTGCGGGCGGCAAGCTCGGCCAGCATGTGGTTGACGGAGCCGGCGCGGGACGAGCCCGAGAAAACGAGTATCTTGGTCATGCGTGTGTCTGTCCGGTCTGGCCGCAGCGCTTGCGGCAGGGTTGATGGGAAGGTTCGGGAATGCGCGGGCCAACCGGCCCGGCAACCGCTGCCCCAATGCCATCATATAGGGCGCGGATGCGCGCCTCGCATCGCCACGCGGCGGCAAGGCACATTTGCATGCTTGCAAGATGGAAGGTGGTCGAAGTCGGATTGGGGGAGAAAAGCCCGGTCTGCCCGCGTGACTGCTGCGATGCCAGCAGGCAAGCCGTCAAATCTTGCGATAGACCCAGACCCGCGCCGGCGGAATGTTGAGCAGGATCCAGTTCGAGGCTGTCGAGGTATAACCCGTGCCGCGCTCGGGGATCGGCGGCACCACCGCATAGGTGAACTGGATGAAGGGCGCCTTGCGGCTCATCAGCGTGAAAGCCTGATCGAGAAAGTCGCGGCGCTGCTGCGGCGGCTTGGTGAACAGCGGAAGGCTCGATACCACGGCGGCGGCGGGTTCAGCCAGCTTGTCCTTCAGCAGCTCGGCGATCCGGTAGGCATCACCCTGGATCACGCGGGCCAGCGGAAAGCGCTTGCGTAGCAAGTCGATGAAGTCGGGATTGAACTCGACGAGGACCAGCCGTTCCTGCGGCACGCCGCGCGCAATCAGCGCCTCGGTGACGGGGCCCGTGCCCGGACCGATCTCGACGATCGGGCCCGGCTCGCGCGGATCGACCTGTGCGGCCATGGCTTTTGCGAGGAACTTGCCGGACGGCATCACGGCCCCGGTCAGCAGGGGTCGCTCGATCCAGGACTTGAGGAAGCGCGTCTCGTCATCCACGACGCGCTTCTTGCGCGGATGGCGACGGCCGGGGTCATGGCGGGTAGGTTCAAACACGTCGTTGACGCCGCAAATCTTGTAAGCTTCGGCGGCTAGCCATACTCTCTCTGGCGCTTGCGTCAAGCGTGACAGGCAACCGGCGAAGGGAATTGCGGATCAGCCTGATCATCCGTTTTTCGCGCCGGTTCCGCCGAAACCATCGAAGAAACCCTTCATCCTGTCAAAGAAACCGGCGGTTTCGGGGTGCGTCTCCCCGGACGATTCCTTTTCGAATTCGGCCAGCAATTCGCGTTGCCGCCGTGTCAGGTTCTGCGGCGTCTCCACCTGGACCTGGATGTAGAGGTCGCCGACATCGCTGGAGCGGAGGACCGGCATACCCTTGCGGCGCAGGCGGAACTGCTTGGCGGACTGGGTGCCTTCGGGAATCTTGACGATGGCCTTGGCCCCGTCCAGTGTCACGACCTCGACTTCTCCTCCCAAAGCCGCTTTTATCATCGAAATCGGCACGCGGCAGAACAGGTCCGAGCCGTCGCGCTGGAAGATCAGGTGCGGCTTCACCGACAGGAAGATGTAAAGATCCCCCGCCGGCCCGCCCTTGGCGCCGCCTTCGCCTTCACCGGCCAGCCTGATCCGTGTGCCGTCCTCTACGCCAGCCGGCACATTCACCGACAAGGTGCGGTCCCGCATCACCCGGCCCGCCCCGTTGCAGGCCTTGCACGGGTCTTCGATCATCTCGCCGCGGCCATTGCAGGTCGGGCAGGTGCGTTCGATCGAGAAGAAACCCTGGCTCGCCCGCACCCGGCCATAGCCGCCGCAGGTCGAGCATTGCTTCGGCTTGGTGCCGGGCTTGGCGCCCGTGCCGGTACAGGCGTCGCAGGTCACCGCCGTCGGCACGCGGATGGATGCCGCCTTGCCCTGAAAGGCCTCTTCAAGCGTGATTTCAAGGTTGAAGCGCATGTCGGCGCCGCGCTCGCGCCCGCCCTGAGCCCGCTGCCGGCCGCCGCCGCCCTGGCCGAAGAACTGGTCGAAGATGTCCGACATGAAGTCGCCGAATTCAGGGCCCTGGCCGCTGCCGCCGCTGCCATTCTCGAAGGCGCGGTGGCCATACTGGTTGTAGGCCGACCGCTTGTTGGGGTCGGACAGCACCTGATAGGCCTCGTTCAATTCCTTGAACTTGACCTCGGCGTCCTTGTTGCCGGGGTTCTTGTCCGGATGATGCTGCATCGCCAGCTTGCGGAAGGCCGACTTCAGCGCCGCGTCATCGGCATTCTTCTCGACGCCGAGGACGTCGTAATAGTCACGTTTGGACATCTGGAAACGCCAGCCCCTGTTCCAGTGTCATGACCGGTCTTGTGCCGTTCATCCCGCCACCGAAGAGTGTACTCTCCGGAACGAGATCACCGCCACGAGGGCGGTGATGACAGTGTTGCCTTTGTGAAGATACTCACGCGCTCTTCTTCTTGTCGCCCTTGTCGTCGGTGACGTCCTTGAAGTCGGCGTCGATCACGTCTTCCTTGGCCTTGGCATCGCCGTCACCGGCGCCGGTTTCGGCGTCAGCGGCGGCCTGCGCGGCATACATTGCTTCGCCCAGCTTCATCGAGGCCTGCATCAAGTCCGTGGTGCGGCTCTTGATGACCTCGAGGTCCTCGCCTGCCAGCGCCGTCTTGACCGCGTCCAGAGCCGTCTCGATGCCGGTCTTGTCGGCGGCCGAGACCTTGTCGCCATAATCCTTCAGCGACTTCTCGGTGGAGTGGACCAGCGCCTCGCCCTGGTTCCTGGCTTCCACCAGTTCGCGGCGGGTCTTGTCGACGGCGGCATTCTCCTCCGCTTCCTTGACCATGCGCTGGATGTCGGCATCCGACAGCCCACCGGAGGCCTGGATGCGGATCTGGTGCTCCTTGGATGTGGCCTTGTCCTTGGCCGTGACGCTGACAATGCCGTTGGCGTCGATGTCGAAGGTGACCTCGACCTGCGGCACGCCGCGCGGGGCCGGCGGAATCCCGACCAGATCGAACTGGCCAAGCAGCTTGTTATCCGCCGCCATTTCGCGCTCGCCCTGGAAGACGCGGATGGTCACGGCATTCTGGTTGTCTTCGGCTGTCGAGAAGACCTGGCTCTTCTTGGTCGGGATCGTCGTGTTGCGGTCGATCAGGCGGGTGAACACGCCACCCAGCGTCTCGATGCCGAGCGATAGCGGGGTGACGTCGAGCAAGAGCACGTCCTTGACGTCGCCCTGCAGCACGCCGGCCTGCACGGCCGCACCGATTGCCACCACCTCGTCGGGGTTGACGCCCTTGTGCGGCTCCTTGCCGAAGAAGGTCTTCACGATCTCCTGCACCTTCGGCATGCGGGTCATGCCGCCGACGAGCACGACCTCGTCGATGTCGCCTGCCGAGAGGCCTGCATCCTTGAGCGCCTTCCTGCAAGGCTCGACAGTGCGCTGGATCAGGTCATCGACCAGGCTTTCGAACTTGGCGCGGCTCAGCTTGAGCGCCATGTGCTTCGGGCCGGATGCGTCGGCGGTGATGTAGGGCAGGTTGATTTCTGTCTGCGCAGTCGAGGACAATTCGATCTTGGCCTTTTCAGCCGCCTCCTTGAGGCGCTGGAGGGCCAGCTTGTCCTTCTTGAGGTCGATGCCCTGCTCCTTCTTGAACTCGTCGACCAGATACTCGACGAGGCGCATGTCGAAGTCCTCGCCGCCGAGGAAGGTGTCGCCATTGGTCGACTTCACCTCAAACACACCATCGCCGATCTCGAGGATCGAGACGTCGAAGGTGCCGCCGCCAAGGTCATAGACCGCGATCGTGCCGCTCGACTTCTTGTCGAGGCCGTAGGCGAGGGCTGCTGCCGTCGGCTCGTTAATGATGCGCAGGACTTCCAGCCCGGCGATCTTGCCGGCATCCTTGGTGGCCTGGCGCTGGGCATCGTTGAAGTAGGCCGGAACTGTGATCACGGCCTGTGTCACGGCCTGGCCAAGATAGGCCTCCGCGGTTTCCTTCATCTTGATCAGCGTGAAAGCGGAGATCTGCGAGGGCGAATAGTCGGTGTTGTCGGCCTGGACCCAGGCATCGCCATTAGGGGCCTTCTTGATCTTGTAGGGGACGAGCTTGAGATCCTTCTGCGTCATCGGATCGTCGAAGGTGCGGCCGATTAGCCGCTTGATCGCGAAGAAGGTGCGCTCGGGGTTCGTCACGCCCTGCCGCTTGGCGGGCTGGCCGACGAGGCGCTCGCCATCGTCGGTGAAGGCCACGATCGAGGGCGTGGTGCGTGCACCTTCCGCGTTCTCGATCACCTTCGGCGTCGTGCCTTCCATGACGGCGACGCAGGAATTGGTGGTGCCAAGGTCGATACCGATAACTTTTGCCATGGGATGATCCCTTTCGAAGCATGATCCCGGCCGGACCCGAAGCATCCGGCCTTTGGTGTTGCGATCTTGCGGCGGGAGACAACCTGAGGGATCAGCCAACCCGGACGGATTGCTAACCGGTTCGTCGAAGCGCCCCTGCGCGCGATGACCGGGATATGGGGACAAGCCATTTGCAACGCAAGACAATCGGCAAACAAAGCCGCGACGAAAATGCACTGCCATGCGCGGGCCGTCCCGTCCTTGCCAGCATGGTCGGCACTGGAGGGACACAAGACTCTGGCAGGAGGCTGGCGAGATGCCGAGCCGAATAGTCTGTGGATTGCGAATTGACGCGGGGAGCAAAACCCGGCTTTCAATGATGCCAGCAGCGCCCTGAAACAACCGATCGTGGGATCACGTGATCCAGCAGCCTCGCCCCAGCCTGTCTTCCGACCAATGCCAGGCTCTCCGCATCCGGCGCAGGGGCACCTTGATCGTGCTCGTGCTTGGGCTGATGGCGAGCCCCGGCAGCGTGCTGGCCCAGCCCATGCAACTGCCCGGCGCGGTCGACTCCGCGCCGGTGGGCGTGCCGGTGGCTCCTCCGGCGGCCGCCACGGGCGCTGCGCCGCCCGCCGGTTTTCGCGGAAGCCGGCCCGCGGCCGTTCCGGTCAAGCAGGTTGCGGATGATGCCATTGTCGGACAGGCGCTGCTCCATCAGGGTCGCTCGGGCCGCTTCGTCATGGAGCGCCTGCGCGGCGGCTACGGGCTCAAGGTCTTGTTCGAGGGTTTCCAGACCACGAACCTGCTGGAGCCTTGCGGCGTTGCCTTCGGAGACGAGGCCGTGCCGCTCGAAAGCCTCGGCCGGCCCGCCGGCCTGCCGCGTTTCCGCCTTCAGGCGAGCGCCTGCCCGGTGGTCTTCGATGTGCTCAACAATGCGCTGATGGTCGTCGAGCCGCAGGCACCCTGCGTGATCGAGGCCGCCCAGTGCCGCATCGATCCGCGCGGCCTGTGGGCACCGGACGGGCGCGGCCTTGTGGCGCTGGCTCGCGACATCGAGAAGGACCGCGCCCGCGCCGAGGCGCAGGTGCGCGAGGGCTTCCATGTGCTTGGCGAGCGCGGTTCGCCGGACGACAAGCGGATGGTGGCGCGCGAGCAGGCGAGCTTCTCCTCCGAACGCGAACAGACCTGCCGCGACTTCAACCGCGAGGGCAACCACGGCTTCTGCGCAGCCAAGTTCACCGAGGCCCGCGCCTCGTCCTTGCGCGCCCGCACCGCCGCTGCCGATGCGGCGGCCAAGCCGAGAAGCTGAGCCGAGACGCTGACCGGCCCGCGGCGCGGGTCAGGCCCCTGCGAGACCTGTCTCCCAGCCCAGGATCGCGCGCTTGCGCGTCAGGCCCCAGTGATAGCCAGTCAGCGCTCCGGTCGAGCCCAGCACCCTGTGGCAGGGCACCACGAAGGACAGCGGATTGCGCCCCACCGCCGCCCCCACGGGGCGCGCCGCCTTGGGCTGGCCGATCTGGCCGGCAATGGCCCCGTAGGTCGTGGCCCGGCCCACCGGAACGTGCAGCAACTGCTCCCAGACCCTGATCTCGAAATCCGAGCCGATCATCACCACGCGCAGCGGCTGGTCCTGCTGCCAGAGCGCCGGATCGAACACCCGTGCCGCCAGCGCTGCCATCGTGTGCGTGTCTTCCACAAAGGTGGCGTTCGGCCAGCGCCGCACCATGTCGGCCAGCGCGCCGGCGCGTCCGCCTGCCGGCTTGCCCTCGCCGTCGGCGCGCCCGGGCCCAGCCTTGTCGTCGACCCAGCCCAGCCCGGCGAGCCCGCGTGACGTGGCCACGACCAGCGCCTCACCGAAGGGCGACGGATGGTAGCCATAGCGCAGCACCAGCCCCTTGCCGCCGGTCTTCCACTCGCCCGGGCTCATCGCCTCGTGAGTCACGAACAGGTCATGCAGCCGCCCCGGACCCGACAGGCCCAGATCGAGCGCGGCATCGAGCAGGTTGGCATCCTGCCTGAGCAGGCGCTTGGCCTGATCCAGTGTCACGGCCTGCAGGAATGCCTTGGGCGTCAGCCCGCACCAGCGCCGGAATACCAGATGCGTTTCGTCAGTGGTCAAGCCGACATGGTCGGCGATCGCCTCGATGCCGGGCTGGTTGCGCCAATCCTCGGTGATCAGCGCCAGGATGCGCCGCACGATCTCGTAATCGCCCTGGGCGCTAGTCAGCCTGGTGACAGGCTGCGGTCTCGACAGGGTGGCCTGAGTGGCAAATGGCTGGGCGGTCATGAAAGGTTGGGCGGTCATGGGCGTGATCCCTCGCGACAAGGATCATGGTCTATGACAACGCGGCGCGATGCGACACCCGATTTCCGGAAAAGCGCGGCGCGCGTCTTAGCGATCCTTGGCGCTGCGCAGCGCTTCCGCCAGCGCCTCATGAAAGCTTTCCCTCTCGCCCGGCGAAAGGGCCTGCGCGATGGGCACGGACTGCCCGCGCGAGACGATATCGAGGCGCATCAGGCCGTAGTCCTTGTCGTCCTGCCGTTCGAGCTTGGTGAACAGCGTATCGAAGCGCCATTCTGCTCGCTCGCCTCTTGGCGTCACCTTTGCCAGTTGCACCTTCAGCGGCGACACGGCCACTTCCTCGAAGCCGGCGGCATCCCGGAAGTTGATGCGGAAGGCGATGTAGAGCGCCACGACATCAAGCCCGAAGAAGAAGGTCACCGGCCACGCGCCCGCCACCATGAACGGGAGCGACGAGACCACGCAGGCCAGGCACACCAGCGTCATCACCAGCCGGAAGCCTGACTGTCCGAGCGAGCGATGCGGCGTGATCACGGCCGCGAAGATCGGCGCATCCCGCCGGTCCTCGGGGCGGGGGCTGTGGGCAGCGGATTTCGGGTGGCGCGGGTCCATGCCGGCGCATTATAACCCAGCCATGCCAACACGCCAGCCACCCAAGCCCCGCCCCGATGCCGCAGCCGGCAAGCCCGCTGCAAAGAAGCCGGCCACATCAAAGTCCGCCCAAAAACGTGCCGTGAAGGCCCGCAGTCCTGCGGACATCCGCGCCCTGTTCGAGCGCTTCCGCGCCCACAATCCCGAGCCGAAGGGCGAACTCGAATCCGTGAACGCCTATACGATGCTGGTCGCGGTCGTGCTGTCCGCGCAGGCCACGGATGTTGGCGTCAACAAGGCCACGCGCCCGCTGTTCGCCATCGCCGACACGCCGCAGAAGATGGTGGCGCTCGGTGAGGATGTCGTGCGCGACTACGTCAAGTCCATTGGCCTGTTCCGCACCAAGGCGAAGAACGTAATCGCGCTGTCCGAGCAGCTCATCGCCGAGCATGGCGGCGAGGTTCCAGACCGGCGCGAGGCGCTGGAGAAGCTGCCCGGCGTGGGCCGCAAGACTGCCAACGTGGTGCTCAACATGGCTTTCGGGCAGATCACCCACGCGGTCGACACGCATGTCTTCCGCATCGCCAACCGGCTGCGCATCGCGCCGGGCAGGAACCCTCTCCAGGTCGAGCTTGGGCTGGAAGAGGCCGTGCCGGAGGAATTCGGCCACCATGCCCATCATTGGCTGATCCTGCACGGGCGCTACACCTGCAAGGCCGTCAAACCCCTGTGCGCCGGCTGCATCGTGGCCGACCTGTGTGACAGTGCCGACAAAAGGATGGGCTGACGCGCGCCTCAACCCACCACGATCAACCCACCGCAATCACCAGCGCCAGCCCGATCGAGCCGACGATGATGCGCCAGTAGGCGAAGGGCTTGAAGCCATAGTTCGAGACGATGTCGAGCAGCTTCTTGACCACCACGAGGCCGGCGAGGAAGGCTGCGACGAACCCGATCGCGATCAGCACGATGTTGTCGACGCTGAGCTGCTTGTAGTTCTTCAGGAGATCGAAGGCGAAGGCCCCGGCCATGGTCGGCATCGCCAGGAAGAACGAGAATTCCGCCGCCGCCCGCTTCGATGCGCCCAGCAGCATCGCGCCGACGATCGACGAGCCGGAGCGCGACACGCCCGGCACCATGGCAAGGCACTGGATCAGGCCGATCTTGAGATACATCGGCAGCGGAAAGGCCATCGCATCGTCGTGCTTCGTCTCCAGCGCGAGATCATCCACCACCAGCAGGATCAGCCCACCGGCGATCAGCGTGCAGCAGACCACGACCGGGTTGAACAGCACCCCCTTGATGAAGCCGTGCATCATGGCGCCAAACAGGGCGGCCGGGAGAAAGGCGATCAGCACGCCGATCACGAAGCGACGCGATTGCGCGCTGGAGCCAAGCGTCGTCGCCACCTTCCAGAGCTTACCGAAATACACCGACAGGATGGCGAGGATGGCGCCGAGCTGGATCAGCACCGCAAAGGTCTTGCCGAAATCATCGTCGCCGATGCCGAGGAAATGGTCGATGAGCAGCAGATGCCCGGTCGACGAGACCGGAATGAACTCGGTCAGGCCCTCGACGATGCCCAGCAGCAGCGCTTTCAGATAGTCCATCTTGCCTCCGGCCCTGCATCCCGATGGCCCGGTCGGCCATGCCTTGGCCGCAACGGCATGCGAAGCCGGTGCCTGCATGCGGTCGGGCGCAGAGCGCCGACAATCCCGCGAATCGGGTTGTCGGCGCTCTGCGGTGGTTCTATACGCCGGTGCCGGTTCGCGCCAACCGGGTCTGCATTCAGGTGCCGGTCCGTGCCGCCAAAGCATGGTCACTCCACGCCTTCACCATCCGGTGCCGGCCCGAAACCCTCCGGAAGTTCTCCCGCCAATGCCCCGTCTGATCCACTCCGCCTTCTGCCCTCATTCGCGTTTCGTCCGGCTGGTCGCGGCCGAGATGGGCATGGAGCTGGAGCTCAGCGAGGAGCGCACCTGGGAGCGCCGGCCCGAGTTCCTGGCCATGAACCCCGCCGGGACGACCCCTGTGCTGGTCGAGGAGGGCACGCTGGTCGTGCCCATCGCCGACATCATCGCCGAGTATCTCGACGAAACGCGCGGTCTGGCTATGGCCAGACGCCGCCTGCTGCCCGATCCGCCAGCGGAAAGGATCGAGGTGCGCCGGCTGATGCACTGGTTCAACCAGACCTTCTACGAGGAAGTTTCCGGCCCGCTGACGCGCGAGAAGATCTCGCGGCGCTTTATGCGCCAGGAGGAAGGCGGAGGGCCGCCCGACACCGTGGTCATCCGTGCGGCACGCGCCAATGTGCGCTATCATCTGCAATACATCGGCTGGCTGATGGGCCGCCGCAACTGGCTGGCCGGCGAGCAGCTGTCCTATGCCGATCTGGCCGCGGCGGCGCATCTGTCCTGTGCCGACTACCTTGGCGATGTGGCCTGGGACGAGAGCGAGGGTGCGCGGGCGTGGTATGCGAAGATGAAATCCCGTCCGAGCTTCCGCGCGCTGCTGGCCGAACGCGTGCCCGGCATGGCACCGGCGGCGAGCTACGAGAACCTCGATTTTTGACCAAGGCGCGGACTGATCCTGCTGCGTTGAAGGCCAGCCTGCTCGCCAGGGCCGCCGCCGAGGGCTTCGATGCCGTCCGCATTACCACCCCGTCCGCGATCCCCGAGGCGGCATCCCGGCTGGCACGATGGCTGGAAGCCGGCCACCATGGCAGCATGGGCTGGATGCAGGACCGGGCGGACTGGCGCGGCGATCCGCGAGCCCTCTGGCCCGAGGCGCGCTCTGTCATCATGCTCGGCTTGTCCTACGCGCCGCTGCACGATCCGCTGCTGGCGCTGGAGGATGCCCGGCGCGCGGTGATTTCGGTCTATGGCGCCCGGCGCGACTATCACGACGTGATCAAGGGCAAGCTCAAGACCGTGGCAGCGGTGCTCCGCTCTGCCCATGCCGGCGTTAAGGTCTTCGTCGATACCGCGCCCGTCATGGAAAAGGCACTGGCTGAGGCCGCCGGGCTGGGCTGGCAAGGCAAGCATACCGTGCTGGTCTCGCGCCAGCATGGTTCGTGGCTGTTTCTCGGCGCCATCTTCACCACGGCGGAACTGCCGGTCGATGCGCCCGAAACCGACCACTGCGGCTCATGTCGCCGCTGCCTCGATGTCTGCCCTACCGATGCGTTCCCCGAGCCCTACGTGCTCGATGCCCGCCGCTGCATCGCCTATCTCACCATCGAGCATGCCGGCCATGTCGACCGCGTCTTGCGCAGTGGCATCGGCAACCGCGTGTTCGGCTGCGATGATTGCCTGGCCGTCTGTCCCTGGAACAAATTCGCCGGCGCAGCGCGCGAGACGCGGCTGGCCTTGCGCGAGGACCTGCTGGCGCTGCCACTCGCCAGTCTCGCCGGGCTGGATGACGCCGCCTTCCGGGCGCTGTTCGCCGGCACGCCGGTCAAGCGCACCGGGCGTGACCGCTTCGTGCGCAATGTGCTGATCGCGTTGGGCAACAGCGCCGATCCCGGCCTCGTGCCTGTCGCCGAGGCGCGGCTGGCCGATGCCTCGCCGCTGGTCAGGGCCATGGCCGTGTGGGCACTGGGCCGGCTGTCCCCGGCGCGGCTTGCTGCACTGGCCGGCAATCACCTGCCGGGAGAGAGCGACGAGGCTGTGCGCGGCGAATGGCAGGCGAGCCTGCTCGATGCAGAAGCGACGAGGAACGCACCATGACAGGCCCCCTGGATCTCGTCGTTCTCGGCCTCGGCTATTCGGCCAGCGCCTTTGTTACTGCCGGAGCCGGGCGGTTCTCATCGGTGGTCGCAACCGTACGCAGCGCCGCCAGCGCGGCGCGCGCCCGGGCCGCGGGTGCCGAAGTGCTGGCGCTTGATGATCCCGCCACAGGCACGCGCCTGCTGGCCGCCATCGCCGGGGCCAATGCCATGCTGGTTTCCGTTCCGGCCGAGGCGGGAGGCGATCCGCTGCTGCCATGGCTGGGGTGCGCCATCGCTGCCGCGCCCCAGCTTGGCTGGATCGGTTATCTCTCCACCGTTGGTGTCTACGGCGATCATGGCGGCGGCTGGGTCGACGAGCGCTCCGCCCTCAACGCCACCAGCCAGCGTGGGCTTGCCCGCATCGCCGCCGAACGCGGCTGGCTCGATCTTGGTGTTCGGTCGGGCAAGGCCGTGCAGATCTTCCGGCTGGCCGGCATCTACGGGCCTGGCCGCAACCAGCTCCAGTCCGTCGCCGACGGCACCGCTCGCCGCATCATCAAGCCCGGCCAGGTCTTCAGCCGCATCCATGTCGAAGATATTGCAGGCGCGTGCCTGGCTTCGCTGGACAAGCCCGCCCCCGGGGCGGTCTACAATGTCGCCGATAACGAGCCCGCCCCGCCGCAGGATGTCATCGCGTTTGCAGCAAACCTGCTCGGCCTGCCCGTGCCGCCTGAAGAGCCTTTCGGGACGGCGGTTCTCTCGCCCATGGCGCGCTCGTTCTACATGGACCAGCGCCGCGTCTCGAATGCGCGCCTCACCACGGAACTGGGCTACGTCTTCCGCCATCCCACCTATCGCGAAGGTCTCGGCGCGCTATTCGCTGAAGGCGAGGGGCGTCGTGACGGGCGCTGATCAGGCGGCGTAGCGCTCGCCCCCGGCACCATAGTAATCGACATAGCGTGGATCGATCGAGGCCACCGGCAGCACCACAAGCACATCAGTGGTGCCGAACAGGTGATCGACCACCGCGCCGTCGCCGAAGCGCGCGCCAATCCTGAGATAACCCTTGAGCAATGGCGGCAAGGCCTTGAGCGCCGCCTTGGCGTCGATCTGGTCCGCCGCGATCAGGTCCATCGGCACGCAGCGCGCCGCGTGTGCCTTGGCGCTCCACTCGCCTGTGGCGCGGGCATGGTGGTGCAGGAATCCGAGCCGCGTCGCCAGCGCCGCCGGCTCCGTGCCCTCCAGCGAGGCGCAGCCGATCATCACGTCGATGCGGTGATGGCGGACATAGGCCCAGATGCCGTGCCAGAGCAGTTCCACCGTCTTCTTGGTGCGATAGTCCGGCAGCACGCAGGAGCGGCCAAGCTCAAGGAAGCGCTTGCCCGGATGGCGTGCCAGCAAGGGCGCGATGTCGAATTCTCCCTGGCTGTAGAAACCGAGCGGCCCTGCCTGTTCCTGGCGCAGCAGCCTGTAGGTGCCGACCACCATCGGGCGCGGCTTGCGGCCCGGGCGCGCATCCATGCGCGAGGTATCGACCACCAGAAGGTGATCGCAGATCGCGTCATAGGCATCGATGTCGCGCCGCAGGAAGCGGCAGCGCGCGTTCGGGATCGCCGCCATCTCCTCGTGGAAGACCTGATAGCGCAGGCGCTGCGCCCGGCGCACGTCTCGGCTGCTGCGCGCCAGCCTGATCTGAAGGCTGCCGCTGCGGCCCAGCACCTTCGGCAGTCCAAGATTGCCCAGTTGCCGGGCCGGAAAGGGCACGATCTGCGGCGGCAGGCTGGACAGGAAGGCCATGGCCGGCTCTGGCACGCGAAAACTGGCGAAATCGAAACGGGAAAGCTCGGACGAAGTGCCGTTCAACATGGGTTAGTCGATCCATCTGGCCGCATCATCGGGGCTCACGGATGATTCCCCGTGAGGGCTGCGGTTCGATCCAAGCTCTATATAGGGGCTTGGACACAACCGTGACAGATGAATGACGTTTTCATGACGATAGCGGGAGCCGCCAGACGCTGCGGCGGATTGGCGCTTCTCATGCCGCGTGTTCCTTCGCCGGTGTCCCGGCTGCCGGGCCGGCCTGCGCTGGGTCCAGCGCCAGCTTCAGCCACAGCGCCAGCTGGTCGCGCACCAACGGCTTGGGTAGGCAATCGTCGAAGCCGGCGGCCATCGCCGCTTGCCGGTCCTCCGGCGAAACATTGGCGGTGACCGCGATGAGCGGTAACCGGTGCATCACCGCCATGGCACTTTCCTCGTCGCGGATTATGCGGGCTGCCCTCAGCCCGGCCATGATCGGCATGCGCACATCGAACACGCCGAGCGCGAAGGGGGGCATCTCGCCCGCGAGCGCGGCCATCATCAGGTCTACGGCTTCCTGGCCGTTGCGGGCCCAGACCGGGTCCGCACCCAGCTTTTCCAGCGTCCGCCGCGCCAGCAGGGCGTTGATCTCGTTGTCTTCGGCCAGCAGCACGCGTGGCCGCGCGATCATCTCGCCGGCGTTGTCCGGCGCAAGGCTGATCGCCTCTGTGCCGGCAGGCTGGCCCCTGTCATGCAGTTGCGCCAGCAGCGAACGCCTCCTGACGGGCTTGACCAGAAAGGCGTCGAAACCTGCGACCGCCGGCGCGCCGAAGCTGCGCCGCTCGAACGGTGACAGGATGATGATGCGCCGGCCAACATCGGCGGCGCGCGCCAGGATGGCCAGTTCCCTGGCACGCTCGGCCCCAATCGACAGGTCCACCATCAGCACATCGACAGGATGGGACAGCAGCAGCCCCTGCGCGTCGACGGGATCGCCAGTCTGGCGGATCAGGGCACCGGTCAACCCAGCGATTTCGGCCAGATATGCCGCCTCGAACGGCGCATCCGAGACCATCAGCACGCTGAGCCCGCGAAGATCGGGGATCACGACCTCGCTGGCCGCTTCGGCAACCTTCAGGGACAGGGTGACAGTGAAGCGCGACCCCTTGCCCGGCTGGCTGTCAACCGCGATCTCGCCACCCATCAGGGGCAGGAGGCGCTTGACGATGGCCAGCCCGAGCCCCGACCCGCCATGGGTGCGGGCCGTGGTCTCGTCGGCCTGCTCGAATTCGTCGAAGATGGCGCTGAGCCTGTCGGCGGGGATGCCGGGTCCGGTATCCTCGACGATGACGCGCGCGGCTCCGTCCTGCCAGCCAAGGCGTACGCCGACGCCGCCCTCTTCAGTGAACTTCACGGCGTTGCCGACCAGGTTGATCAGGATCTGTCGCACCCTGTCAGGATCACCCATCAGCAGCGGTGGCAAGGCAGGGTCGGCCAGCGTCGCCAGCGACAGGCCCTTGTCGTGGGCCTTTGGGGCCAGCAACTCGACCACGCCTTCGGTCAGCGCCACCAGATCGAAGGGCTCGTCGCTCAGCGTGGTGCGCCCGGCCTCGACCTTGGCGAAATCGAGGATTTCCTCGATCAGCGACAGCAGGGCATGCCCGGACGTGCGCAGCGCGCACACATAGGTGGTCTGCTCGGCGTCGAGCCGCGTGTCGGTCAACAGGTCGGCCATGCCGATGATGCCATTGAGCGGAGTGCGAAACTCATGGCTAACGGTGGCGAGGAAGCGCGACTTGGCCTCGTTGGCCGACTTCGCATGGGCCAGCGCCTCATCGAGTTGCTGCTCGGAGGCAACGCGCGATGTGACATCACGGCCGACGCGCTGGGTGAGGTGAGGGCCGTCCGGCATCGGCACATGGCTCTCGGCCCACGAGATCCAGCGCTCCTCGCCGCCCACATCGGCCATGCGCTCGTCGAACAGGCGTGTGCCATCGCCGCGCATCTCGATCAGGCTGTTCGCCTGCACGATGGGGGCCTCCATGCTGCCGATCAGATCGTCGGGGCTTGTGCCCAGCAGGGCTGCATAGGCGCGGTTGGCATAGGTGATCCGGCCATCAGGCGTGCGCCGCACGATCAGGTCGCCCTGTGCCTCAATCAGGCTGCGGTGCCGCTCCTCGCTCTCGGTCACGGCAAAGAGCTGGTCGTTCAGCCGCTCCGTTGCCTCGGCAAGGTCGGCGGCGCGCGCTTCCAGCCGCCGGCGGTCACGCGTCAGAAGCCAGGCAGCCAGCGTCGCGACGGCGGCGGCCATCGCCAGCACCACACACAGACCGACAAGGAGAACAGTGCTGGACACGGATGCGGCACCACCGGTTACGCAATCAAGTCCGTAAGCTACCACGCGCTGGTTGAGGCATCGCTAAGTCGACGCGCGAAAAGCCGCCAGCGCCCGGAAAGCATGCGGCGTGGTTGCACGTCCGTAAACAGGATCGGAGAAACCGGGCACGATGACCCCACTCGCCGCCATCCCGGCCTCGAGCCGGGATCACGCGCCGCAGCGTGCCTGTTGCCGGAAAGCCGGGCGCGACCCGTTGCGATCCCGGCTCAAGGCCGGGATGACGGTGTGGATGGGGGACAGGTCGGGGCTGACGGCGTGGGCGGAATGCGGGCCGCCCGTCGTCTCAGCCCTTGATCATCTGGTAGGCCGGCAAGGTCAGGAAGTCGGCGAAGTCGGGGGCCAGCGACATGTCCTTGAACAGCTTGGCAGCCTCGGGGAAACGGCCACCGGCGAAGGCAGCCTCGCCAATCTCGCCCTTCACCTTGTCCATTTCCTCGGCATAGACCGTCTCGAACCAGGCTGGTGTCACCTTGCGGCCGTCTTCCAGTTCGACGCCATGCTTGATGAATTGCCAGATCTGGGCGCGCGAGATTTCCGCCGTCGCGGCATCTTCCATCATGTTGTAGATCGGCACGGCGCCGCGGCCACGCAGCCAGGCTTCCATGTATTGCACGCCGACGCGGATGTTTTCGCGGAAGCCCGCTTCGGTGCGTGTGCCCTGATGCGGCTCCAGCAGGTCGGCGCGGCCCACACTCACGTCCTCGCGCAGCTTCGACAGCTGGTTCGGCTCTGGCATCAGGCGGTTGAACACCTCCATGGCGACCGGCACGAGATCAGGGTGGGCGACCCAGGTGCCGTCATGGCCGTTGCCGGCCTCGCGCTCCTTGTCGGCCTTGACCTTGGCAAAGGCGGCGGCATTGGCCTCGGGGTTATTCTTGATCGGGATCTGCGCAGCCATGCCGCCCATGGCGAACGCGCCGCGCTTGTGGCAGGTCTTGATCAGCAGCAGCGAGTAGGCCTGCAGGAAGGCCTTGCTCATCACCACCTGGCTGCGGTCCGGCAGCACATAGGCGGGATTGTTGGCCAGCTTCTTAATGTAGCTGAAGATGTAGTCCCAGCGTCCGCAGTTCAGCCCGGCAATGTGATCCTTCAGCTCGAACAGGATCTCGTCCATCTCGAAAGCGGCAGGCAGGGTCTCGATCAGGACGGTGGCCTTGATCGTGCCGACCTTGAGCCCCAGCGCGCCCTGCACATGGACCATCACGTCGTTCCAGAGGCGGGCCTCCAGATGGCTCTCCATCTTCGGCAGATAGAAATAAGGGCCGGAACCGGCAGCCAGCGCCTTCTTTGCATTGTGGAACAGATACATGCCGAAATCGAACAGCGCGCCGCTCAGTTCCTCGCCATCGACGGTGACATGCGCTTCCATCAGGTGCCAGCCGCGCGGGCGCACCAGCAGCACGGCCGGGTTCGGGCCGAGCTTGTAGGCCTTGCCGGAGACCGGATCGGTGAAGTCGAGCTTGCCGTCCCAGCGGTCCTTCAGGTTGAGCTGGCCTTCGAGACAGTTCGCCCAGGTCGGGGAATTGGCATCCTCGAAGTCCGTCATGAACACCTTGGCGCCGCAGTTCAGCGCATTGACCACCATCTTGCGGTCGGTCGGCCCGGTGATCTCGACGCGGCGGTCAAGCAGATCGGCAGGGATCGGAGCGACCTTCCACGAGCCCTCGCGCACATGGCGGGTCTCGGCCAGAAAATCGGGTGTCTCGCCGGCATCGAAGCGCTTCTGCCGCTCGGCGCGCAGGACCAGCAGCCGCTTGCGGGTGGCATCGAACCGGCGGTGCAGGTCAGCAACGAAGGCCAGCGCCTGGGGGCTCAGGATCTCATCGAACCGCGGCCCGATCGTGCCGGTGATGACAACGCCGGGAACGGCGGCTGCAAAAGGTGTGGTGGCGCTCATCGATCTCTCCTGAACTGGACCGTCTGGCCGGCGCGGCGCGGGCAAGGATGCCTGCGAGTCCGGCGTAGGGGCTGACGGGCGGGCTTCTGGCCGGTCCGGCCTGCAAGCTTGGACTTGCAGGACCCAAGCCTCGCGCCTGCCCGATGCGGGGCAGGCCTGTTTCAGAAGCCTTATCGGCCTTGTTCGGTTTGGCAAATACCAACCAAAGTGGCAGAGCACCTATTCCGGAATGGAAACAATCGCCGTTTGGTGGCGGGTCCTGCGTCCCTGCTCCCGCATTCCCGCAATCACGAACCCGTGTGCCTTGTAACGATGCGCGGCAGGCTGGCGAACTGGGTTCAACGGATCGCGAGCGACGCTTCGTTGCCGACCGTTTCACGACGATGGAGAACCCCCTTGAAGACCCTGTTTGCCAAAGCGCTGCTTGCCGCTCCCGTCGCCGCGCTGATGATGCTGGCTCCCGCCCAGGCCAGCTCGTTTCAGCCCTACAAGAAGGCCGACTTCGACAAGCTCTTGGCCACCGGCCAGCCTGTGCTGGTCCATGTCCATGCCGACTGGTGCCCGACCTGCAAGCGTCAACTCACGATCCTGGGCCCGATGCTCAACGATCCGGCCAATGCCAAGGTCACGGCTGTCACGGTCGATTTCGACAAGGAAACCGCGTTCAAGCAGACCAACAAGGTCGGCGGCCAGTCCACGCTGATCGTCTTCAAGGGCGGCAAGGAAGTGGCACGCTCGGTCGGCGCAACGGACAGCGCGGCCATCGGCGGCCTCATCGCCCAGGTTCGCTGAGCCGCCACTGAATCGCTGTTGAGCCGCCTTTGAGCCTGCGCTGATCTGGCGCTGGCAACAACTCCAAGCGGCCCCTTGCCTGCCATCCCGGCTTTCTGGCCGGGACGGTTCCCCCTTGTCCTGGATGTCCCATGCTCGCCCTTCTGTCATCCTATGCCGCCGGCATGCTGACCACGCTCAATCCCTGCGTGCTGCCGGTCCTGCCGATTGTCATGGCCACGGCCTTCAATGGCGGGCGGTTCGGGCCGCTGGCCCTGGCAGCGGGGCTGTCGCTCGGGTTCACCACCATCGCGCTCGGCGTGGCGGCGACCGGGGCTTTCTTCGGGCTTGATCCATCAGTGCTGCGCACGATTGCCGCCGTGATATTCATCCTCGCGGGCTGCCTTTTCCTGTCGAGGCGCCTCCAGGATGGCATGGCCGGGCTGATGCAGCCGCTGGCCGACCGGGCCAACACCCTTTCGATAGGGGCCAACACCGGCTCGATCGCTGGCCAGTTCGGCATCGGCCTCTTGCTCGGCGTGGTCTGGTCGCCCTGTTCAGGCCCGGCGCTGGGTGCCGCCATCGGCCTTGCCGCGCAGGCTGGCGGGCTCGATGACGCGGCCTGGCGCATGGCCTTCTTCGGGCTTGGTGCCGGCACGATCCTGGCGCTCATCGCCTATGGCTCACGCGCCGCTGTCACCGCCAACCGCGCCCGCCTGATGAACATCGCCAGCGCCGCCAAGCCCATTGCCGGCGCGGTCTTCATCGCGCTCGGTGTGATGACGCTGACCGGCTATGACAAGGCGCTGGAGCGGGCCGCCACCAACATCATGCCCGAATGGCTGATCAACCTGACGACCTCGGTCTGAACGACGCCCCAACCACCGGGATGACGCGGTGGATGAAGGCGCTGCCAAAACGATTCCTTGACGCAGTGCAGCAAAGCGCCCATATGAGCACCACGCCGCGCGGTTGTCGCGTGGCCTTGGCTCGCACTCAGACGCCCGGCGCTTGGCCCGTGACGCGATCACGGCAAGACGCTCAAGATGCGAGTTCCCCGGGGCGTGACCGTCTGATCCGCCCCCCGCCAGCAGAAATGATCTGAACTGGCCGACACGAAAGCACTTCTCTCAATGACAGCGACATTCGCGGATTTCGGCTTGGCCGCTCCGCTCAACCGCGCGCTTGAACTCGCCGGTTTCCACACGCCCACGCCGATTCAGGCCCAGGCGATCCCCCATCTCCTTCAGGGCCGAGACATGCTTGGCCTGGCCCAGACCGGAACCGGCAAGACCGCAGCCTTTGTGCTGCCGATCCTGCAGGCCCTGCGCTCGGCCGGCTCCAAGCCCGAAGCCCACACCACGCGCGCCCTGATCCTGGCGCCGACCCGTGAACTTGCCATCCAGATCCACGAAGCAGTGACCATTCTCGCCAAGGGCCAGCACTTCGCCCATGCCTGCGTGTTTGGCGGTGTCAGCATCAACCCGCAGATCGATGCCTTGCGGCGCGGTCTCGACATCCTGATCGCCACGCCTGGCCGTCTGGTCGACCTGATCAGCCAGAAGCAGTGCAAGCTCTCGTCGGTGCAGTATTTTGTGCTCGATGAGGCCGACCGCATGCTCGACATGGGCTTCATCCGCGACATCAAACGCATCCTGGCGCTGCTGCCCACCAAGCGGCAGTCGATGCTGTTCTCGGCGACCATGCCGGAAACCATCGGCGACATCGCCAACAAGCTGCTGAAGGACCCGATCACGGTCGAGGTCCGCCCCGAAGCGGTGCCGATGGAGCGCATCGCCCAGCATCTCGTGCACCTGCCGATGCAGGCCAAGAAGGACGCGCTGCTCAAGCTGCTCTCCGCCCGTGACGTGACCCGCGCCATGGTCTTCGCCCGGACCAAGCACGGGGCCAACCGGCTCACCGACTATCTCGAACAATATGGCCTCAACGCCGTGGTCATCCACGGCAACAAGAGCCAGGGCGCACGCCAGAAGGCGCTGGCCCAGTTCAAGGCCGGTGAAGCCAAGATCCTGGTTGCCACCGACATCGCCGCGCGCGGCATCGATGTGGCCGACGTCAGCCACGTCATCAACGCCGAACTGCCGGACGAACCCGAGGCCTACGTGCACCGCATCGGCCGCACCGCCCGCGCCGGCAAGATCGGTATCTCGATCACGCTGTGCTCGCCTGATGAGCGCGACAAGCTCAAGGCGGTCGAGAAGCTGATCAGGCGCGCCATCCCTGTGATGGTGATCGAAGGCCTCGACCTGACCAAGGCCGCAGCCGGCGGCCAGCGCATTTCCGACGACCGCGAGGAACGCGGCGGTCGCCGTGGCGAGGAGCGCGGTGCTCCCGCGCCCCGTGCCGATGCGGCTCCGCGCTCGCAGGCCCCCCGCTCGCAGGCTCCGCGCCGTGATGATCGTGGCCCGCGCGCCGATGCAGTCCGTGCACTTCGCCGGGATGACCGTGCGGAGGATCGGGTCAGCAGCTATGATGCGCCCTGGAGCAACCAGCCCGCTGCCGCCGCACCGCAGGATCGCCCGGCGCGGCAGGACCGCCCCCGCAATGATCGTCCGCGCGATGATCGTCCACGGAACGAGGCCCCGCGCAGGGATGATCGGCGTGACGAACGGCCCCGTTCTGCCCAGCCGGTTCGTCCCGGCGAAGCTTCCGGTTTCCGTGACGAGCCCCGCGCCCCGCGCGGTGAGCGTCCCGACTTCCTGCCGCGCTTCCTCGACAAGGGTGCCGATGGCGCGCCGAGGGCGGCACGCCCGCAAGGCAGCCGTTCGCCCCGCGCCGGTGGCGGTGGCCGTCGCTTCGGCTGACGGCCGACACCGAACAGCGGCAACGATCCTGTGGCGGCGCCTTCGCAAGAGGGCGCCGCATTTTCCTGTCCGGATCAGCCCTCAGCCCATCAGCTCTTCCGCCATCACCCAGTTCAGGGTGCGGGCGAGCGCCCGCTCATAGCGGTCGAACAGTTCATCGATCTCCGCCTCCGTGATGATCAGCGGCGGGCAGAAGGCCACCCGGTCTCCGGCCAGAGGACGCACGATCAGCCCTTCCTCCTGCGCGAAGGCACAGGACTTGGCAGCGACGGCCTTCTTGGCCTCGAACTGTTCCTTCGTGGCCTTGTTCCTGACGAATTCGATCCCGCCGATCAGCCCCAGCCCGCGCGCTTCTCCTACGAGCGGGTGCTCGCCAAGCGTGGTGAGGCGCGCGATGAAACGCAGGCTGACCTTGCGCACATGCTCGATGATCTTGTCGCGGTGGTAGATTTCCAGCGTCTTGAGCGCCACCGCGCAGCCCACCGGATGGCCCGAGTAGGTGTTGCCGTGGCCGAAGGTGCCGATCTTGCGGCTCTGGTCTATGAGGATGTCGTTGATGTGCTCAGGGATGAAGATGGCGCTGAGCGGGAAATAGGCCGAGGTCAACGCCTTGGCGCAGGACAGCGTGTCCGGCTTGTAGCCTACGGCTGTCGAGCCGAACCACTCCCCGGTGCGCCCGAAGCCGGTGATCACCTCGTCCGCGATCATCAGTACATCGTAGCGGGCCAGCACGGCCTGGATCGCCTCGAAATACCCGGCAGGCGGTGTCACCGCGCCGCCCGCGCCCATCACCGGCTCGGCGATGAAGGCCGCCACGGTCTCGGGGCCCTCGCGCAGGATCATGTCCTGGATCGGCAGGTCGAAGTCGACATGGTTGTAGGGCAGGCCGGTCAGCGAGGCGGAGGCCACGGTTACACCGTGATAGCCTTTCAGCCGCGCGATGAACTTCTTCTTCTTCGGCCGCCCCAGCGCATTGTTCATGTACCAGACCAGCTTGATCTGGGTGTCGTTCGCATCCGAGCCCGATGAGCCATAATAGATTTTCGAGACCGGGATCGGCGAGATTTCCTTCAGCTTCTCGGCCAGTTCGATGGCCGGATCATGGCTGCGGCCCGAAAACAGGTGCGTGAACGGCAGCTTGGACATCTGCTCGCGCGCCGCTTCCACCAACTCGCCATTGGAATAGCCGAGCGATGTGCACCACAGCCCGGCCATGCCCTCGATGTAGTCCTTGCCGTTGACATCCTGCACGAACACGCCCTGGCCGCGTTCGAGCACCAGCGGGCCAGTTTCGCGATGGCTGGCGAGATTGGTGTAGGGATGCACCAGTGTTTCGATGTCCCGGACCTGCGCATTGGTAAGCATGCTGTGTTTCCCCTCGTCCCGTCCATTGTGGGGTGCAACAAGGGCGCAGCACAACCCCGGCAAATGCGGACCCGCCTGCACCGTATGCGCGGCGGTGACGTGTCACGGGCGTGCGAGCCATGATAATTTTGGATGGGCCATGTCTACAAACCGCTCCCAACGGCCCCATGCTGTGCTCTAAGATAGAGCGACCGCCGCATGCCAGACCCCAAGAAGGATCGCCATGGCCACCGACATGACCCTGATCAACCGCTCTGCCGTTGACCTTGTCGAGCTTCTTAAGATTGGTGCCGTTTCGCCGCATGATCTGCTGATGGCGCTGGAGGCGCGGATTGCCGAGGTCGACGGAGCGGTCAACGCCTTGCCGACGCTGGCCTTCGAGCGGGCCCGTGCCGCTGCAGACGCGTTGTTGGCCCTGCCGGTGCCGGAGCGCGGCGCGCTCTGCGGCCTGCCCGTGGCAATCAAGGATTTGACCGAAGTGGCCGGCGTCCGCACCACCTATGGTTCGCCCATTTTCAAGGATTTCGTGCCTGAAAGCTCCGATCCGCTGGTCGAGCGCCTCGAAGCCGAAGGCGGCGTAGTTTATGCCAAGACCAACACGCCCGAGTTCGGGGCAGGGGCTAACACTTTCAACGAGGTGTTCGGGGCCACCCGCAACCCCTGCGACACGCGTCTGTCGGCGGCGGGCTCTCCCGGCGGCTCGGCCGTGGCGCTCAAGACCGGGACGGCCTGGCTGGCCCATGGCTCGGACCTTGGCGGCTCACTGCGCAATCCGGCCAGCTTCAACGGCATTGTTGGCCTCAGGCCCTCATGGGGCCGCGTTGCCACCGATCCGGGCCAGGAGATCACCGGGCGCCTCTCTGTCGAGGGTCCGATGGCGCGCACCGTCGAGGATGTGGCGCTGTTCCTCGATGTGCTGTGCGGCGAGGATGTGCGCGATCCGATGTCGCTGCTGAAGCCGGCAACGCCTTTCCTCACCCAGTCCCGCTCGGGCTGGAGGCCGGCGCGCGTGGCCTGGTCGGCGGACCTCGGCATTACCCCGGTCGATCCGGAAGTGGCCGAGATTACCCGAAGGGCGGCGCTGCGCTTTGGCGAACTCGGCGCCATCGTCGAGGAGGCCCACCCCGATGTCAGCGAGGCGCATGATGCCTTCCAGGTGCTGCGCGCCCGCAGCTTCGCCATTTCCAAGAAGGAACTGCTCGACACCCACGCCGATCTGCTCAAACCCGAGGTGATCTGGAACATTGAGCAGGGCCTCAAGCTGACCTGCGCCGACATCCTTCGCGCCGAACATCAACGCGCCGCCATGTACCGCCGGATGCTGGGCTTCTTCGGAACCTATGACCTGATCTGCACGCCGGCCACCATCGTTGCGGCCTATCCGGTGGAAAACCGCTATGTCGCCGAGTGCAACGGCGTGACCTTCAGCAATTATGTCGAGTGGCTGGCGATCGCCTACGCCTTCACGCTGTGTGGCTGCCCGGCGATCTCGCTGCCTGCCGGCTACATGCGCGACGGACGGCCGATTGGCCTCCAGATTGTCGCCCGGCCGCGCGACGAGGGCCGGCTTCTTGCCGCGGCCATGGCGCTGGAGCAGGTCCTGGGGCTCAACACCGGGCTGGCCGTCGATCCGCAGGTCCGCCATCTCTGAGAGCAAGCGGCCTCGCTGTCATGGCGAGCGCAACGAAGCCATCCAGAATCCCGGCGAACGCGCGCCGGATGGCGGCAATGCCACGCCAGACATGATCGCAGAGCTGTTGGAGATGATGCTGGATTACTTGCTGCGCTCGCAAAGACGAGCGCGCAGAGGCTGTCACCAGCCGATTGACCAGCCTCAGTGCCGCGTGCAGAACGAGTAGGCGCCGGCCTTGATCTTGCCGGGCAGGGTCTCGGCGAACACCGCCGTGGCGTCCTCGCCATAGGTGGAGACCAGATCGCGGAAGGCGGCGAACAGCGCCGCATGCGCCAGGCTGTCGCTGTCGAGACCCTCATGACGCCCGGTGGCGAAGGCCTCGTCCACATAGGTCACGGCAATGCGCCTGAGGTCGGCGGCATCATCGTCGGCCCGGACAGGCTCGGGCTTGTCATTGGTCACATTCGACATGGCGTGCATTTCACTCAACGCCACGAGTGTTAAGGGCTCGGCGGGAGCCGCGCCAGTGAACCCTTTAAGGAAGGTTAACGCGACCGGATAAACTGTGGACAATGCCCGTTCCGGCAGGTTCGCGCCGGCTCAGCCGCCGAAACGGCCGGCCAGGATGCGCAAGAGCCGTTCGCCATCCGCCGACAGCCTCACCGTGGCTTCCTCGGCCGAGGCCGTGCAGGTCCGGTAGGTCAGGGCAAAGCCCCTGAAGCCCCGGTTGTAGGCACCAGCCAGCCGCTCCTTGCGGCCCGGCGTGGTGCCTTCCGCATCGAGCAATTCGGTCATCCGCGCGCGCCAGGCAGGTGCTTCCGCGCCGCCGCAAAGCTGTCTGAGGAAAGCGAGCGAGCCGATCACCTCGGCGAGCCTGAGCATGTCCGGCTCATAAGCGGTAGGTGCCGGCTCGGCCGGTGCCGCCGGGACTTCGGGGGTGCGTGGCGGCGTGCGGCCTGTGCCTTGCTGCGCCTGGGCTGTCACCGGCAGGGCCAGCGCCAGCGCAACAGCGATGGCGGCTCCGGCAGGACATCGCCACCGCATCGGTTCGTTCACGCCCGCCGCTCCCAGATCGCATGGGCGGCGCGCAGCACCTCGCCAAGCTGCCGCGTTGTAGCGAGACCCCCGAGGTTGAACGGATCGGCCCACATAACCGCGCCCGCTTCCGGCCCGGTGCGCGGCTCGCCGCCAAGCCAGTCCGCCACAAAGGAGGCGACCACGAAGTGATGGCTGACGGCGGCATCGTTGTTTCGGTGGATGATCTCGACATGCGCTCGCGCAAGGCGGCCTCTTCCAGTGTCTCGCCGGCTTCGACCTTGCCGCCCGGCAAGGACCAGACATCCGACGCGGGCGGGCTGGTGCGGGTTGCCAGCACCACGCGCCCGTCGGGCCTGAACACGGCCACGGAGGCCGCCAGCACCGGGCGCGCCGCCGCCTTGGCCGAGGCCGGGAATTGCAGCAGGCGCAAGCCATCAGCCATGCTGCGTGCCCGCCATCAGACGTGCTGGCCGCCGTTGATGTGCAACTCGGCCCCGGTCACGTAGGACGAGGCGCTGGTGCACAGGAAGTAGATCGCCTTGGCGACCTCGTCGGTGGTGCCCAGCC
>JAPLOV010000163.1 GCA_026400565.1 Hyphomicrobiales bacterium
CACTGGCGCAGGATGGCAGGATGGACTTGCGGGCCTCGCCGCTGCGTCCGGGTAGACCACAAACCGGATGCTTTCACCCATGCCCGTGCAACGCAAATCCCTGCTTGTCCTGTTCTGGATGCTTGGCTCGCTGGTGTCGTTCGCCGGCGTGGCACTGTCGGTTCGCGGCCTGCAAGGTGCGCTGACGGTGTTCGAGATGCTGGCCATCCGCAACATCGGTGGCTTGGCTATCCTCGCCGGCATGATGCTGCTCGCGCCGGGGCCTGACCAGATCGTCCGTATGGCGCGGCCGATGATCCACCTGTTGCGCAATGCAGCGCACTTTATCGGGCAGGCTCTCTGGGTCTGGGGCGTGACAGTGCTGCCGCTGGCGACCGTGTTCGCCATCGAGTTCACCACGCCGGCCTGGGTGGCGCTGTTCGCGGTGCTGTTCCTGAAGGAGCGCATGACGCTGTTCCGCGGTCTGGCGATCGCGCTCGGCTTTGCCGGCGTGCTGATCATCCTGCGCCCCGGCCTCGAGAGCTTCCGGCCAGAAGCGCTGGCCGTGGTGCTGGCAGCCGTCTTCTTCGGTATCCAGATAACGACCACGAAGTTCCTGACCGGCTCCAACTCGACCTGGACCATCATGTTCTGGATGAACCTGATGCAACTGCCCATGAACATGGTGGCCAACTGGAGCATGGGCCATTCGCCGCTGATCGTCGGAAACCTGAGCTGGGCCATCTGGCTGCCGGTGCTCGGCATCGCCATCACCGGATTCCTCGCGCATTATTGCCTCACCAACGCCTTCCGCCACGGCGACGCGACGCTGGTCGTGCCGATCGATTTCCTGCGCGTACCGTTGATCGCGCTGATCGGCTGGCTGTTCTATGCCGAGACACCCGAACTGCCGGTGCTGCTCGGCGCGCTGGTGGTGATCGGGGGCGTGGTCATCAACCTCGTGGCCGAAGCGCGGGCGAAAAAGGGCTGACGCGCCAGCCACTGCAGGACGATGCGGCTCAGCCCTGCTTGCGGCTGCCCTGCTCGTCCCAGAAGATCCAGACGCCCGCTCCGACGATGATCACAGCGCCCACCAGCGTGGACAGGGGCGGGACATCACCGAACACCAGATAGCCCAGGATCACGGCCCAGACGATCAGCGTGTACTGGTAGGGCACCACGGTCGAGGCCGGGGCGAGCTTCAGCGCCTTGTTGGTGGCGATGTGGGCGAACAGCGCCACGACGCCAAGCAGGCCCAGCAGCCCATAATCGCGCAGTGATGGGTCGACCCAGCCGAAGGGCGCGAGTACGGCCCCCATAACGAGCGCCGCCGCCGTCTGCCAGAACACCAGCGTCGTGTCCGGCGTGCCCTTGAGCTTGCGGGTGATGATCATCATGCCGGCAAAGGCGAGTGAGCCGGCAATGGCGATCAGCGCCGGCCAGCCGAAGGCGGCCCCGCCCGGGTTCAGCGCGATGATGACGCCGACAAAGCCGATGGCAATGGCGATCCAGCGCTGGGTGCTGATGGCCTCGCCCAGGAATGTACGCGCGAGCAGCGCCACATAGATCGGCCCGGCCATGTAGAAGGTCACCGTTTCGGCAAGCGGCAGGTAGGTCACCGCCCAGTAGAAGAAGGCGACTTCAAGCGTCGACATCGCCACGCGCACGGCCTGAAGCCCGGGGCTGGGAGGGTTCATGACCTGTGACACGCCCTCGCGCGCCACGGCCGGGGCCAAGACAGCCATCGCAGCAATGCTGCGGATCAGCAGCACCTGCCCGACCGTGTAGGTCGCCACCAGCCACTTGCCGACCACGTCGTTGACCGAGAACATGAACATGCCGACCAGCATGAACAGGATGCCGGCGAGCACCGGACGGGATGTCATCAAGGAGCGCATCGAGGTTCGCGAGGGTGAGACGGTCCGGACCGGGGAACGGGGAACAAACGAGAAGGGTGCAGCAAGGACGTTCGCAGCAAGGCAGATCCGGCCATGACCGGGCTCGGCCCACAGGCCCCTGCCAGGAACGTGGCAGGCCGACCGCGTACCATGAGTGTTGCTCTAGCCGAGCGCGGTAGCTCTGTCACGTCTGCGTGTGCTCACCCGACGGCGAACCCTTGAGGTCTTTCATCAAGCCCTGCGCGGCACCGATGCCCCTGGCCTCCGGGCCCATTTCCCATACTGGCAAGAAGGGGCTGGACATGACCGCACCCCTTTGCTACTTGCCACGGCGTTGCGCGGAGGTGTGAGCCTCCGCGCTCCTTTTTCGGCGGGACCCCGAGCGGTCCATGCTGACGGCGGGTGATTAGCTCAGTTGGTAGAGCAGCTGACTCTTAATCAGCGGGTCGTAGGTTCGAGCCCTACATCACCCACCATTCTTTTCTCATTTAAATCAATGGTTTAAGCCCTGCGGGGTGGAAGAGCAGATTGGCAATGGGAACAGGTGGGAACTGTTCCAACTGTTCCGAGTGTGGTCCCACGGTGCCTTGCCGGTTGAACCATTCCAACATCCCGCTGTGATGTGACCCAAAGGTTGTCCGCGATCACCGGGGTCAGTGTCCGCGATTGAACCCGAAGGTTGTCTGTGAACTGATTTCCGGGCGCTGCAAAGCGCCCGGAAGCCCTGAATAGAACATTTTGGCAACCCAACCGGGCGACGCGGTAGACAAGCGGCATGGGTAAAAAGAGCACGCGACTGACTGAGCAGCAAGGTAAGACCGGCGGGCGTGGCTCAAACGCACCATCCACATCCTTGCAAGGGCGTCTCACCGGACGCGATATCCTGACTTACCGTCTTCCGAAGCGTCAGGATGCCGGATTTTCCAACGTGCCTGCGTTCCGCTCGTTGTGTGGCATCTGAGTGATCCACATGCCCAAGAGTACGGCGTTTCTGGACATCTTCAGAGCTGCATCGACATCATCTCGAGACGTAATGGCGATCTCTCACGTCGCGTCGGGGTGCAATGCAAACACGTCAAGAAGCTGAAGATCGCCGACATCCGAGAAGACACAAACGCAGCGTTGCCGATCGACCCTCCTCTGTCAGAGATGATCTTTGCGTAAGCGTGTAGGCAGCCCCACGTATATTTTGGTGTTCTGATCGATCATTTTCCGGTGACGTCCATGGACGTCACCCTTACATCTTTGCCACGACGGACGACCCTGATCCTAAGATCATCGCCTTTGCAGCCCAGTTGGAGCAGGGGATCCGCACCGACGGACGTGTCATTCAGATCTGCATTTACGATTGGCAGGAAATCGAATCTATCGTCGTTCAGCGACCAGATCTGCATGCGCTCTTCGATCCTCGGGTGATCGTTAGCAGTCCATGGCCTGATCCACGAATGGCTCGACCGCGGCGCCGATGGGCCCGACTTCGAACACATCAAGGCGATCTACCGCGAGCACGTTCTTAGTCGTTTTCCTGTCGCGGCGGGGCAGAAGGTGTGCGGAGAAGTGCTGAAAGTCCGAAAGCTTCACAGCGTGAAGAGCGCCGCCGACGAATTCAATCTTCACCCGAAGACAGCCCGTAACGTGCTGATCGCAGCAGGCCTGCTCGATCACGCAGCCTCGATCGGGCACGCCCACCAGCAGGTCGTCGACGCCGTCGCAGAAGAAATCCTGTCGCGCTACGCCACCTTGATGCCGCTTCCGGGCGTGCAAGAGTATCTGGGCATCAATCGCGTCCTCGGCGCGGTGCTCGTCCGGACTGGATTGCTCCCACCCGTCGTGCCGTCAGGTCGGGGGCAGGGGGCGGCCCCCACCTATGCCGTGAGAGATGTCGATGCGCTTGCCGACCGTCTCCTCGACGGCGCCGAGGTGCTCGCGTCTCCGCCGCCCGGATGCGACCAGATCGCGAAATCCCTGAAGCGCCTGAACTGCTCGTGGACGGAACTTCTCGACTTGATCCTCGAACGGAAAATCTGGAGAGGCCGCCTCCAAGACCATCCCGGCATCGAAGGCATCCTGGTCCGGATCGATGAGGTCGCCGCCTTCGTCCGTGCGGGCGATATCCCTGGGTTCCAGCTCCCTGAAGTCGCGACGCTGCTCGACACCACCGTCGCCGCCGTCGGCGTCCTCGTCCGCAACGGCCTGATGCCGACGGTCACAGCACGTAAACCCTTTAACCGATGTCCGATGCGTATCGTTCCGGCAGACGTCGTCGAGGCCTTCGACCTCGCCTATGTCGGCGCCGTCAGGTCCGCCAGCATGATGGGTTGCCACTCAAGCGAGATCGCCGCCACGCTGGCCAAGGTTGGCATCTCTCCCGCCATCGGCAAGGATCGCAGTGGTGCACCCTGGCTCCTTCGCAAGGATGTCGAACGATGGTTCGATTCTTACACGCGACCATCGAATTCTCGTCTCGTTGACGATAAGTCCGCAATAGGATATATATAAAAAATAGATTATACAGGAGACATCAAATGGCAGGACAGACGGTATCGGCCCATCTCGATAAGGATGTCATTGGTAAGTTGCGCGAAGTCATGCGCGGGGACGACAGGCCCGCATCGCAGATCATCGCAACGGCGCTGAAAGCGTTCCTCGATATCCCGCCTGGGGCCCGGCGCTCGATCCATTCGCTGCATGGCGCCGGATCGGATGAGGAAAAGGAGTTCTTGGCGCGCTTCATGGGCCGACAGATCCTGCGCGCCCATCACACGATCGTCGAGAGCAGATATCTCGACGCCGCACGGAACAATGAGCCCCGTCATGGATCGAATGCAGAACCGCAGACGGAAGAAGAAATCGAGGCGGAGGCAGCGCGCGTATGCAAGTCGATGTGAGGGTGGCAAGGGTCGGCCGGGATCTCAACGTCTGCTGCGCTGCCTTGAGAGGGCGTGAGAAACGCATCTCTCCCTCTGCCGCTTCAGATCTCGTCGACATGGCCCTGTCAGGTCAGGCGGGCACGTCAGCATTCCAGCTTGTTACCTCCGTGCCCATGCTCGAGAACTGGGCCAACATTCTTCAACGGCACTTCGGATACACTGCGGGCGATGCCCAAGAACAGGCCGACATCCTCTTCGCAGCCGCCAGCGATGGTCCGCTGCAGATCGATCCACTCGTGGTGGTCGGATCAGGGTTCGTGCCCTTCGCAACAGATGAAGATGTCATCAGGGAAGCTCAGCGCTTTACCGCTCTCATCAATGCAGTCGGAGTTGGCGAAACAGCATCTATCTTCGATGAAATCACGGACGACCGTCATGTCTTTCTCACCGCCCTGGCCGGAAGGGCAGACCTGCTCGTCACGTCGAACATCCAAGATTTCCGCATCAGGAAGGCCTTGATCTTCACGCGCGACGACGTTCTGGTCATCCCGAACGTCGGTCACACGGTCGTCGTCTGCAAACCTGGGTTCGCAGCATACCATCTGCGGCGCGGAATCTGCCCTTCCTGGGCTTATCTCAAAGAAAATGCCGAAGTCATGCAATTGACCATCAATGAACGAAACGTTGAACCAAACAGTCCCACTGTCGGCACCTTTACCTGAATCAGATTTTATTAGCAGGTTTTCGAAGGAATAAATGCGCCTCGGCTAACAGGCAGCCAAGTTTTCAGCCGAGGCGTCCAGATGCAGAAACAATTGTGCACCACACTCCAAACCCTGCACATGTGGTTTTTTATGCAGTCACTTCCGTCACAAATCGATCTGTAGCGGACAGGCTTCGGACTCAATCGCGGACAACGAACATACCAATCTCACGCTAAGTCTCTGAATAGTTGATCGGTAGCGCGGACAATTTTTGGTTTGCGTTACACCCGCGCCCGCGCGGCTCGCTCGCATGCAAGCCACCAGCCCCGAAGGTCTTTGTGCCTGCCATGGCCGCACAGGCGGCGTCGCAACCCCATCCGTCTGCAAGCCAACCATCAGCTGCGCTGGCGTCGAGGCCGTCAATCCATTAACGTTTCAACAGGTCCACCCAGCGTGGGCAGTTCAGTCGTAGAACCCGAATTCGCGGCGTCCGGCACCTATTGGAGCTGGGGCAACCACCAGAAAGAGGGCTGCAAACCGTTTGCGCAGTCTTTGTCGGCCAAAGCGGCCGACCATGGACTGGGTGTCCGGGTTTGGGACGACAGCAGCGACATGGTGGAGATGCCGAAGTGAGCACCGACATGCAGAACGCTTCCCCGCGCCCGGCCTATCCGGCCCCTTCGGCAGTGCTCGAACTGCTGAAGCCGATCACATGGTTTCCGCCGATGTGGGCGTTTGCCTGCGGTGTGGTGTCATCGGGCGTGCCGATTCTGGCAAACTGGTACATCGCACTGGCTGGCATCTTGCTGGCAGGCCCGCTTGTCTGCGCCATGAGCCAGGCCATCAATGACTGGTACGACCGCGACGTCGACGCGATCAATGAACCGCAGCGCCCGATCCCGTCGGGGCGCATTCCGGGCAAATGGGGGCTCTACATCGCGGGCATCTGGTCGGTGCTGTCGCTTCTGGTCGCGGCCACGCTCGGTTTCTGGGTGTTTGTCGCGACGGTTGTCGGTCTGGTGCTCGCCTGGGCCTACAGCGCCCCGCCGCTGCGGTTGAAGCGCAACGGCTGGCTTGGCAATGCCGCATGCGGCTTCTCGTATGAAAGCCTTGCCTGGATCACGGGTGCAGCCGCGATGCTTGGTGGCGCGTTGCCGAGCTCACAAATACTGGTCCTAGCTCTTCTCTACGGGGCCGGCGCGCATGGCATCATGACGCTCAACGACTTCAAGGCCATCAAGGGCGACCGCGAAATGGGGATCAACTCGCTGCCGGTGCTGCTGGGGCCGGACCGTGCGGCGATGGTTGCCTGCGCGATCATGGTCGTGCCGCAGGTGATCGTGATCGTGCTGCTGCTGGCCTGGGCCCGGCCGATCGAGGCCTGCATCGTCGTTGCTTTGCTCTGCGGTCAGATCCTGATGATGCGTCGGCTGCTGCGCGATCCCGTCAAGGAAGCCTATTGGTACAGCGGCTTCGGCGTGCCGCTCTACGTGCTTGGCATGATGGCGAGCGCGGTCGCAGTTTGAGCCGATCGCCGGAGGCACGACATTGAGCCGCTTCATTCGGCCCCTGCTTGCGGCGCTTGTTGGGCTTGTGCTGTGCGGCACAGGCATATGGCGTCTCGAAGGGGCGCGTTCGGGCCTGACGATATCCCCGCTTCACGTCGGCACCACGCCTGCCACCGTCTATCGGCGTGCCAATGCCGCACCCGCACCAGCCATCGTCATCGCGCATGGCTTTGCAGGATCGCGGCAGCTCATGGAGGCCTATGCACTCACGCTTGCGCGGTCAGGCTACGTTGCGGTGTCGTTCGATTTCGAAGGTCATGGCCGCAATCCCTTGCCAATGTCTGGCGATGTTTTGCGGATTGACGGCACCACGCAGATGCTGATGCGGGAAACCCGCCGCGTGGTCGACGCAGCGCTTGCCTTGCCCGAGGTCGATGGCCGTGTCGCACTGCTCGGCCATTCGATGGCGTCCGATATCGTCGTGCGGGCTGCGCTCCAAGATCCGCGCGTCGGCGCCACGGTCGCGATTTCGATGTTCTCGGAAGCTGTCACGGCGAGCGAGCCGCGCAACCTGCTGATGGTCTCGGGCGCATTCGAATCGTTCCTGCGCGCCAATTCGCTCAAGAATGCCCGGCGCGCCGACCCGGCGGCGGCTGAAGGGACAACAATTGGCGATCCTGCCGCGGGCAGCGGCCGGCGCGCGGCCGTGGCCCCGAATGTGGAACACGTCGGCGTGCTGTATGCTGCGACGGCTTTGCTCGAGGCGCGCAACTGGCTCGATGCCGCTTTCGGGCGCGTGAGCAACGGGCCGGTTGCCGCCACGGGTGGCTCCATCGTGCTGTTGATGGTGGGCCTCGTGTTGCTGGCCTGGCCTTTGGCGGGCTTGCTGCCGCGTCGCATGGCGCCTGCCGAGCCGGTGAAGCTGCGTGTGTTCGTCGCCGCCATCCTGACACCTGCCGTGCTGACGCCGCCGCTGCTGGCACTCTTCGACACGCGGTTCCTGCCCGTTCTGGTGGCCGACTATCTGGCGGTGCATCTGTTCGTCTACGGGTTGCTGTCTTTGGCGATTCTGGCCTGGAATGGCGTTCGGATCGGACGCGTCGCGTGGGGCTCGGCCGCCGCCTTTGCTGCCTACGGCATTTTCGTTTTCGGCGGCGCACTCGACCGTTATGCGGCCTCATTCATGCCGAATGCCGAACGCCTGCCGATCATTGCGGCGATCGCCGTCGGCGCAATACCCTACATGCTCGCGGACAGCCTCGCGATCGAGGGCGGCCGCGCACGGGTTTGGCGTGTGATGGTGGCGCGGATCGCATTTCTGTCGTCGCTGGGGGCCGCCGTCGCCCTCGATTTTTCGCGCCTGTTTTTCCTGCTGATCATCATTCCTGTGATCGTGCTGTTCTTCGCCGTCTTCGGAACGATGGCGGGCTGGGTCGGCAGGCGTACCCAATCAGCGGCAGCGACGGGTCTCGCACTTGGCCTCATCCTCGCATGGGCGGTGGGCGTCAGCTTTCCGATTTTTGCATCGGGTTAGGCCCGCTTGTGCCAAACCACCACCGCTTGATCAGGCGCACTGCTTTTTGACCTGATTTCCTTCCGTTGATGGCGATTCACGAGATCATGCTGGCGCGTGTCCGTCGCCAGGCCGACCACGGAGCGCTCAAGCCCATGATCCGAAGGGTGCGCGGATCCAGGGCGCTGCGGACGACGTCGGCCACGATCAAGGGCTTCGAGATCATGCACAGGATCCGCCGCGGTCATGGCCGCCTCAAAGATCGAGGGGCAAAGGGCGAAATCCGCTTCCTCAGCTTCCCGTGTGGTTTCACAGGCTGACGGAGCCGATGCAACAGCCAGAAACCTGACCCTGTCCCCTTGCCGCAACAGAGCCCTTGCCGCAACAGAGCCCTTGTCGCAACAGAGCCCTGGGCGCGCAGGCCCCTGCGTCCGCCGCAATTGACGGGTTGAGGCAGGCGGCTAAGATCGGTGCCGATGCTCACAGTGGCCCCGACGCCCCCGCCTGCCCCGATCTTCCGCCGCGCCAGCGCTGCGGAGGCGGCGCGATGAGCCCGGCGCGCATGATCGCCGTGGTCGGTGGGGCCAGCGGCATCGGGGCCTCGACCGCGCGGACTTTGGCGGCGGCGGGCGATTCGCTGATCATCCTCGACCGCGACGGTGAAGCGGCTGCGGCGCTGGCGGCCGCGATTGGCGCGCGGGCGCTCACGCTCGACGTGGCGGACGCCGACAGCGTCGCGCGGGCCTTTGCCGCGCTCGAAGCGCCTTTGTACGGGCTGGTCGTCTCCTCCGGCGTGGTTGATACCGGCAAGCTGGCGAGCCTGGATGTCGCGCGCTGGAACGAGATCCTGGCGGTCAACCTGACCGGGGTCTTCCTGTGCTGCCGTGCGGCCTCGCCGCTACTGGCCGAGGGAGGTCGGATTGTCACCCTGGGCTCGCTGGCGGCCCGCACCGGTGGCGTCATCACCGGCGCGGCCTACGCCGCTTCCAAGGCGGGGGTCGAGGCGCTGACCAAGTCGATGGCGCAGGAACTGGCCCCGCGCTCGATCACGGTCAATTGCGTCTCGCCCGGCGCGATCGACACGCCGATGACCGCGCGGCATCCTGCCGAGCAGAAGGCCCGCTACGACGCCATCGTGCCGCTGCGTCGTCATGGCCGTGCCGAGGAGGTGGCGGCAGCGATCCGCTTCCTCCTGTCGGAGGAGGCGAGCTACCTCACCGGTGCGGTGATACCGGTCAATGGCGGCGTGAGGATGGACTGAGGCGATGGCGGCGCGCCCACGCGACGATCTCACCGGCAAGGTCGCGCTCGTCACTGGAGCGGCCAGCGGCATCGGGGCGGCCACGGCGCTCGCACTCGCGGTCCGCGGTGCCCATGTGGCTTGCGCCGACATCAAGCCCGCAGCGGCGACGCTCGAGTGGCTGCGGGCCTCCGGCGGCTCGGGCTGCGAGATCACCTTCGACCTTGCTGACCGCGGTAGCGTCGCGCGTGCGGTTGAGAAGGCGGCCGGCGAGGCCCGGGGTGGCGCGTGTCTCGATATCCTCGTCTGCGCCGCCGGAATTGGCTTCAAGGGGCCGCTGTTGGCCGCTGACGCAGACTGGGACCGCGTCGTTGGCGCAAACCTGACCGGCACATTCGCGACGCTGCGCGCCGCATGGCCGCATCTCAAGGCCGCTGGACAAGGCCGGGCGGTGATCGTCACCTCCATGGGCGCCTACCGTGGCGGGCTGCATTTCGGACCGGAGTACAACGCCTCGAAGGCCGGACTGATCGGACTGGCCCGGCATTTCGCGCTGCATGGCGGCCCCGACGGCATCGGTGTCAACGCCGTCGCGCCGGGCTTCATCGCCACGCCCTTCGTGGCCGGGCTGCCCTATGACGCGGACGCCATCCCGCTCGGCCGCCTCGGCGAGCCGGAGGATGTGGCCGAGCCGATCGCCTTTCTCTGCTCGCCTGCCGCCAGCTACGTCACCGGGGCGGTGCTTCACATCAATGGCGGAGTGTTCTTCGGATGAGGGCGTCCGCACCCGTGGCCAGCGCTGCTTCCTTGGCGGGGCATGTTGCCGTTGTCAGCGGCGGCGCCCGCGGCATCGGCGCAGCCATCGCGCTGGCGCTGGCGGGTGACGGGGCGGCAGTCGCGGTGCTCGACGCGCTCGACGCTGGGGAAACGGTGGTGGCCGCCGCCGCGCTGGGCGCGAGGAGCCGGGGCTGGATGGTCGATGTGGGCGACGAGGCCGCTTGCCTGGACGCCGCCGCCGCCGCCGAGGCGGCTCTGGGTCCGATCTCGATCCTGGTCTGCGCCGCCGGGGTGATGCCGCGCGGCGCGGTGGATTCCGGCCTCGCGCAATGGCGAGCGGTGCTGCGCGTCAATCTGGACGGTGCGCGCCATCTGGTTGCTGCCTGCTATCCCGGCATGGAGGCGCGTGGCGATGGGCGCATCCTGCTCGTCTCCTCCGTGGCGGCGCGGCAGGGCGGCCTTCTGGCGGGGGCGGAGTATTCCGCCTCCAAGGGCGCGCTTCTGGCCTTCGGGCGCCATGTCGCGCGCAACGGCGCGGCGCGCAACGTGCGCTGCAACATCCTCTCGCCCGGGGTGATCGAGACGGCGATGAACGCCGATCTGCCCAAGCCCGACCCTGCGGTGCTACCGGCGCGCCGGCTTGGCGCGCCTGGGGACGTCGCCGGTCCGGCGCTGTTCCTGTGCTCGGACCAGGCCAGCTATATCACCGGCGTCGACCTCCCGGTGAACGGCGGTCAGCTGTTCTATCCATGATACAATTCCTGTTGCGCCAGCGCCGCGCCCGCATTAGCTTCACTCTATGTTGCGCAAGCGTCCGAACGCGGCAATGGGGGACTGGGTGATGGGCGTTGCAGTGGATCTGGTTTCGTCCGGAGGCGTGAAGCGCACCGAGCTTGAGCTGTCGCGGGTGTTCAACCTGGGCTCGGCCACGCGTGACCCGGAGACCGCCCGGGCCCATCAGGACGAGGTGAAGCATATCGGCATCACCATCGCGTTTGACGTGCCTGCGCCGCGCATCTACCCGATGTCGACCCAGGTGGTCAGCACCTCCAGCGAGGTCTCGGTACAGACCGGCCGCAGCTCCGGCGAGGTCGAGATCGTGCTTTGCATGGCCGACGAACTTTATGTCGGTGTTGGAAGCGACCACACCGACCGTGCGCTCGAGAAGGTGAGCATCGTCTGGAGCAAGCAGGCCTGCGCCAACGTGCTGGCCCCCACGCTCTGGCGCTTCGCTGACATCGCCGCCCATTGGGACGAATGCCGCATGACCAGTCATGTGGGCGGCAAGCTCTATCAGGATTGCTCGGTTGCCGCCTTTCTGCGCCCCGAAGACATGCTGCGGATCCTGTCGGAGCGCACGCTCTCACTGCCCAAGCGCGATTTCATGGTGTTCTGCGGCACCATCGCGAGCCTCGACAAGACGATGGGGTTCGGCGCGGACTGGGCTTTCGAAATGACCGATCCGGTGCTCGGCCGCAGCATCCGCCACGCCTACCGGGTGATCAACCTGATGGACGAACTCAAGCCGGGCTTCCGTGTGCCCGTCTCCAGCATGGATCTCTAGCGTCTTTCAACAACGAACAACACAGTGAGGGGAAGCAGCATGATCACCCGTCGTCGCCTAGGCCAGACCGCCGCCGCCGCGCTCGCCGCGCCCTACCTGATTCGCCCCGCCGACGCGCAGGCCGCCACCACACTGGTGGTCGCAGCGACACGCACGCCGGGCGGTTTCGACGGCGATGCGCTCAAGCCCAATACCCAGAATGTGGTGGTGCAGACCTATGAGGGGCTGACCCGCTATGCCACGCGCCAGAGCCCCGACGGGCGCGTGCGGATCGACGCCTCGCGGGTCGAGCCGCACCTGGCGGAGAGCTGGACATCCTCGCCGGACGGCAAGACCTGGGTGTTCAAGCTGCGCCAGGGTGTGAAGAGTTTCTACGGTAACGAACTGACCTCGGCCGACGTGGTGTGGGGATGGGAGAAGTCGCTGGCGCAGAACCGCACCGGCGCATTCATCGCCCGCGTCTCGTCGGTGACGAAGGTCGAGGCGGTCTCGCGCCATGAGGTAAAGTTCACCCTGTCCGGGCCGAACGCGATCTTCCTGCGGGCGCTGACGCTCTACACGCCCTCGATCTACGACTCCACGGTGATGAAGCAGCATGTCAGCGCCGACGACCCCTGGGCACTGAAATGGCTGGACACCAACACGGCTGGCTTCGGTGCCTACCATCTGCAGTCGCTGCGCGCGGGGCAGGATGCGGTGTTCGTCGCGAACCCGAATTATTTCAAGGGCAAGCCGCATTTCGAGCGCGTGGTCTATCGGGAGGTGCCGTCCGCCGCCAACCGTCTTGCGCTGATCCGCGCCGGCCAGGCTCAGTGGACCGAGGAACTGACCCAGCGCCAGATCGTCGAACTGCAGCAGGACCGCCGCGTGCGGGTGGAAGGGGAGGAGGGCACGGGCCACGCCTCGGTGCGCATGAACCCGCGCTTTGAGCCCTTCAACGACATCCGGGTCAGGCAGGCGATCCTCTTCGCCACGGATTACGACGCGCTTAACAAGTCGGTGTTCGAGGGCCTCGGCAGCCAGGCCAGATCCATCGTGCCGCCGATGATCGACGGCGCGTTCCCGGACGCATGGGTGTTTGGCACCAACATCGACAAGGCCAAGGCATTGCTGGCGGAGGCAGGCAAGCCAAACCTGAAGATCACGGTGGAGTATTCGCAGATCTTCTTCTGGGAGGAACAGCTCTGCATCCAGCTGCGCACCCAGCTGGCGCGGGCCGGCATTGAACTGGAGCTCAAGCAGATCACCGACGCCGACATGCGCGCCCGCACCGCGCCCAACCGACGAGATCTGCCCTTCTTCACCTTTCTCGACAACCCGATCGTGCTTGATCCAATCTACGCGCTCTATCTCAACGCACATTCCGCGGGAGCCTCGAACCGCAACGGCTACAACAACCCCCAGTTCGATGCGCTGATCGACCAGGCGCTGATCGAGACCGACGCGGCCAAGCGGCTGCAACTCGCCCGCGACGCGCAGCGGCTGCACACCACCGACGCCACCTGGCTGATGACGCTCTATCCCGGCAGCTTCGAGGCGATGGCCCCGAACATCCGCGGCTGGGTCTGGCAGCCGGATCTGCATGAGCGCTGGGTCGATCTCACGGTTGCGCGCTAACCGATGAGCGATGACGCCGCCGCCTCGAGCGCGCCGGCGCCGGGGTCCGCTCCGCCGCGGCGCCGGATCCTGCCGGCGCTCGGGCCGCCCGTCCGCTTTCTGCTGCGACGGCTGGCCATGGTGACGCCGATCCTGTTCGGCGTGCTGCTCTTTACCTTCGTGCTGGTGCGGCTCGGCGGGCAGGATCCGGTTGTGCGCCTCGCCGGCCCCACGGCGAGTGTGCAGCAGATCGAGGAGGTGCGGGCCGAGCTCGGCCTCGACAAGCCGATCCTGATGCAGTTCGTCATCTACGTCACGAAGGTGGCGCAGGGCGATCTGGGCCGCTCCTGGCTCAACAACAGGCCCGTGCTGGCCGATTTGCGCCAGCGCCTGCCGGCGACACTCGAGCTGCTGTTCCTCGGGGTGGGCCTCGGCGCGCTCATCGGCGTGCCGGTCGGGCTGACGGCCGCCTTCGGCTCGGGCCGGGCCTTCGATCAGATCAGCCGCATCGTTTCGCTCTTCGGCTTCTCCATCCCGACCTACTGGCTCGGACTGATCATGATCTTCGTGTTCTTCGCGCTGCTGGGCCTCGCACCCGCCCCGATGGGGCGGATCAGCCTGATGGCGGTCGAACCGCCCACAGTCACCGGCAGCTACGTGATCGACTCGGCGCTGGCCCGCGATCCTGAAGCGCTCTGGTCGGCCCTGGGGCAGCTCGTGCTGCCGGTCCTCTGCCTCGCCATCGTCGCGGCCGCGCCGATCATCAAGCAGACCCGGGCGATCGCGCTCGACGTGCTGGCCACGGACTATGTCCGCTTCGCCCGCGCCTCCGGCCTGCCGCGGCGGGACCTTCGCCGTATCGTGCTGCGCAACAGCCTGGTCCCGGTCATCACCTTCATTGGAGCGGAGCTGGCCGGTTTGGTCGGCACCTCCTCGCTGATCGAGCTGGTCTTCGCCTGGGGCGGGGCGGGCCAATACGGGCTCACCGCCATCCTCGAGGGCGACTTCACCGCCGTGCAGGGTTACGTGCTCTACGTCACGACCTTCTCGCTGGCGATCTTCATCGTGGTGGACTTGCTGGTCTTCCTGCTCGAGCCACGGTCGAGGGCCTCATGAGCGACGCCGCCAGTTCCCCGCCGGCCGGGTCCTGGTTGCGCACGCTGCCGCTGCGGCTGCGCGTGATGGCCCGCCACGCGCCGACCGCCTTTGCCGGCGCGCTGATCGTGGGCGGCTTCGCGCTCCTGGCGCTGCTCGCCCCCCTGATCAGCCCGCATGATCCGATGCAGGCCAACCCCTACGACGTGCTGAAGCCGCCCTCCGGGCAATTCTGGTTCGGCACCGACGGTGCGGGCATGGACGTGTTCAGCCGAATTATTCATGGCTCGCGCCTCGCTTTCGGCATCGCGGTTCCGGCCGTGGCCGTGGCGATGCTGATCGGTGTGCCGCTCGGCCTTTTCGCCGGCTATCGCGGGGGAATGCCAGACGAGGTCCTGCTCAGGGCCATGGATGCGCTGCGCATCTTTCCTTCGATCATCCTGGCACTGGCGCTGGTGGCGGCGACCGGCAAGTCGCTGGGCAACATCATCATCGTGATCGGCCTGGTCGACGCGCCGATCTTCGCGCGGCTGGTGCGGGCGGAGGTGCTGAGCCTGCGCCATTCCGGCTTCGTCGAGAGCGCGGTCGCAGCCGGCAACACGCGTTGGCGCATCCTGTTCATCCACATCCTGCCCAATGCGATGCGCGGGGCCCTGGCGCAGTCGGCCGTCAGGCTGGCCTGGTCGATCAGGGTCAGTGCCACTCTCGCCTTCGTTGGCGTCGGCGTGCAGCCGCCCACGCCCGAATGGGGCGCGATGATCCGCCAGGGGGCGGAGCAGATGGTGACGGGCGAATGGTGGGTGGCGCTGTTCCCCGGCCTTGCGCTGGTGCTGCTGGTGCTGGGCTTCAACCTGCTGGGCGACGCGGTGCAGGACTGGCTCGACCCGCGCAGGCGCACGGGGGTCCGATGAGCCTGCTTTCCATCGAGGACCTCCATGTCCACTTCGTCGGCGAGGACAGGCTGGGTCGTCCGGTTACGGCGCGGGCGCTGAACGGCGTCTCGATCACGCTTGAGCAGGGGGAGCGCCTGGGCCTGGTCGGCGAGACTGGCGCCGGCAAGTCGCTCACCGTGCAGGCGCTGATGGGGCTGCTGCGCGCGCCGGCGCGGCTGGTCCGGGGCCGGGCGCTTTTCGAGGGCGTCGATCTGCTCGCGCTCGACGAGGCGAAGCTCAACCGGCTGCGTGGCGCCGCGATCAGCATGGTGGTGCAGAGCCCCAAGACCTCGCTCGACCCGGTCCGGCGCATCGGCGACCAGATCGTGCGGATTCAGCAGGCCCATGCCCCGGTGAGCCGCGCGCAGGCCTGGCGCCGGGCCATCGACCTGCTGGATAAGGTGGGCGTCGCGGACGCCGAGCGGCGTGCCATGGCCTATCCCCACCAGTTCTCCGGCGGAATGGCGCAGCGCGTGCTGATCGCCATGGCGCTGGCCAATCGGCCGCGGCTGATCGTGGCCGACGAGCCGACCACGGGGCTCGACGCCACGGTGCAGGCGCAGGTGCTCGACCTGCTGACATCGCTCGTGCGTGAGGAGGGCGCGAGTCTGCTGGTGATCACGCACGACATCGGCGTGGTCGCCCATTATTGCGACAAGGTGGCGGTGATGTTCGCGGGGGTGATCGTCGAGAGCGGACCGGTTGAGCAGGTCTTCGGTGCGCCCGCCCATCCCTATACCCAGGCCCTTCTGGCCGCGACGCCGGAGCGGATCGAGGCTGGTGGCAAGGCGCCGCGCGCCGGCCTGCCTCCCAATCTGCGCGCCCTGCCGGAAGGCTGCGTCTACTCGGACCGTTGCCCCCTTGCCGATGCCTCCTGCCGGACGGAGCCGCCCGAGCGCCTTCTGGGCGTGGGCCATCTGGCGCTCTGCCACCATGTCGCGCCCCAACGGGAGGCGCGGGCATGACCGAGTCCTCGCATTTGCCCCTGCTCGAGGTCTCGGGCCTGTCCAAGGTCTTCGAGACGCCGGCCGGCCCGCTCAAGGCGGTGAATGCCGTGGACTTCACCCTGCGCGAGGGCGAGGCGCTAGGGCTGGTCGGCGAGAGCGGCTCGGGCAAGTCCACGATTGGCCGCCTGGTCCTGCGCCTGCTGGAGCCGAGCGCCGGAGCGGTCCGCATCGACGGAACCGATCTGGCCGCGCTCCCGCCCGAGGCGATGCGAAGGCTGCGCCGCGACGTGCAGGTGGTGTTCCAGGATCCGTGGGCCGCGCTGAACCCGCGCCTTACCATCGGCTACCAGATCGAGGAGCCGCTCAGGCTCCACACCAGCCTTTCGGTCGCAGAGCGCGCGTCACGCGTCGCTGAAATCGTCGAGCGCACGCGGCTGTCGGCCGCGTTGCTGGCGCGCCACCCGGCCGACCTGTCGGGCGGGCAGCTGCAGCGCGCCTGCATCGCGAGGGCGCTGGTGACCAGGCCGCGCCTGCTGGTGCTGGACGAGCCGACCAGCTCGCTCGACCTCTCGGTGCGGGCCGGGATCCTTGAGCTGCTAGGCGAATTGAAGCGTGACCTTGGCGTCGCCACCATCTTCATCAGCCATGATCTCGGCACGATCAAGCTGATCTGCGACCGGGTCATGGTGCTTTATCTCGGCATGGTTGTTGAGATGGGCCCGACCGCCGAACTGTTCGCCGCGCCGCGCCATCCCTACACCATGGCGCTGATGTCGGCGCACCTCTCGCCTGATCCGCGCCAGCGCCGCCGCCGCATCCTGCTGCGCGGGGAGATACCAAGCCCGCTGGACCTGCCGGGCGGCTGTGTCTTCGCCTCGCGCTGTCCCGCCTCGCTCAAGGCCTGCCATGCGCAAAGGCCGCCGTTGGTCGCGTTTGACCACGCCCGCTCTGTCGCCTGCCTGCGCGCGGGCGACGATCTCGCCTCGTTGATGGGAGCCCACACGTGAATCCGTTTCCGCATCTGTTCGAGCCCGGCCGCCTCGGCAAGCGCCGCACGCGCAACCGCATCTGGATGACCGCGCACGCCACCTTGCTGGTAAAGGACCATCTCTTCACCGAGGAGCACATTGCCTACTACGTTGAGCGCGCGCGCGGCGGGGCAGGCGTCATCACCATGGAAGCGATGGCTGCCCATCCCACCACCCAGCCCTACAAGGGCAAGGCCTTCGCCTTCGACCCGCGCATGGTTTCGCAGTATCGACGCATCGCCGAAGCGGTTCACGCCCATGGCTCGCTCATCCTGGCGCAGCCCTGGCACCGCGGCCGGCAGACCAACTCGGTCACCAACGGCATTCCCGTCTGGGCGCCCTCCGCCATCCCCTGCGCGGTCTACCGCGAGACGCCCCATGTGATGACCCGCGAGGACATCGCCGAGATTGTGGAGGGCTACCGGCTCTCCGCCCGCTTTGCGCGCGAGGGTGGGCTGGACGGGATCGAGGTCCACGGCATGGCCCACGGCTACCTTTTGAACCAGTTCCTCTCGCCGGCGACCAACCACCGCGAGGACGAGTATGGCGGCTCGCTCGAGAACCGGCTGCGGATCGTGATGCAGATCCTTGACGCAACGCGGGCCGAGACCGGGCCAGACTTCGTCGTGGGCGTCCGTATCAATTCCGATGACGGGATGGAGGGCGGGCTCAGGCCTGAGGACTGGGCCGAGATCGCCCGCCGGCTGGAGGCCACCGGGCATCTCGACTACATCTCCTGCAGTCAGGGCACCTACCTCAACCGGATGATGATCTACCCGACATCGCCCGAGGCGCATGGCTATCAGGTGCCCGCCACCCGGGTCGTCAAGCGTGCCGTGGGTCTTCCGGTGGTGGCGGTGGGCCGCATCGTGATGCCGGAGGAAGCGGAGGGCTTCCTGGCCGGGGGCGACTGCGACTTCATCGGCCTCTCCCGTGCGCTGATCGCTGACCCGATGTGGGGCATGAAGGCCGAGCAGGGCCGAAGCGAGGATATCCGCCCCTGCGTGGGAGCGAACTGGTGCATGGAGTCGATCTTCGCTCAGGCGCCGATCGCCTGCATCCACAACCCGGCCGCCGGCGCCGAGGCCGAACTGGGCGAGGGCACGCTGCGGCCCGCGAAGGCCGCGAAGCGGGTGGCAGTGGTCGGAGCTGTTCGAGCAGCGCGAGGAGCTGGGCGGGCAGGTGGCCTGGTGGTCCCGCGCCACGGTGCGCAAGGAGCTGCGCGCGATCCTGACTCATCTGGAGCGTCTTCTGCGCCTGGCAAAGGTCGAGATCCGGCTCGGCCATGCGCCGGGCGAGGCGGAGCTTGCCGGCTTTGACAGCGTCATCGTCGCCACGGGTTCGACGCCGCTGCGCCATGGCTGGACGCCGCTTCGGCCCGACCGCTGGGCCGGCGCTCCGCTGCCGGGGGCCGATTTGCCCCATGTTTATACGCTGGCTGACGTTCTTGGCGCGCCGCAGCCGCTGGTCGAGGGCGAGCGGGTGGTGATCTATGACGCCATAGGGGGCCGGCAGGCCATGGTCGCGGCCGATCATCTGGCCGAGCTCGGGCGCAAGGTCAGCTTTATCACCACACTGGGTCAGCCCGGCCCCAACCTCGCCGCCAGCCGCGACTGGGGCAAGGTGTACGGCCGGTTGCGGCGGATGGGCGTGCAGTTCCGCACCGACCGCGAGTTGGTGGCCGTCGCCGCCGGCGAGGTCACCGAGCGCGACCTTTACACCAAGGAGCTTTTCACCGAGCCGGCCGACGCGGTCGTGATGGTGCTGGGCTCCAGCGCGCAGGACAGCCTGTTCCATCGGCTCAAGGCCGCCGGCCACGCCGATGTTCACCTGATCGGCGACGCCATGGCGCCGCGCCGCGTGAGCGACGCCATCCGCGAAGGCGAGCGAGTCGCCCGCCGTCTCTGACAATCCGTCAACCCAACCCCGAGAGGAGCCCCACGCCATGACACCCGAAGGCGAGAAGGAACTGGACAAGATCCGCAAGGTGCGCGGCTACACGCTGCCGCTCCATGAGGTCATGGCCGATGTGAACCCGGAATTCCTGCGCCGCTACGGCGAGTTGTCGTCCTATGTGATCTTCGGGCCAGAGGAGGGGCGCCATCTCGACCTCAAGACCCGGTTCCTTGTCATGGTCGGCGTCACCACCGCGCGCGGGGCTGATCGCGAGGGCATCGAATGGGCCTCGATGCGCGCGATGCAGTACGGCGCGACCTGGGACGAAGTGCGCGAAGCCTCCTTCATGGCGGCGCTGCCCTGCGGCATGCCTGCCTTTGAGGCTGCGTGCCGCGTGTTTCAGGATCTGGAGCGCGACAAGGGCCTTGTGCCCCAGAAGCGGGAGATCCGGCGGGCGGCGGAGGGCGCAGCGCCGAAGGTCAAGGCCGGCAAGGCCAAGGCCAAGGATAAGGCCAGGGCTAGGGCTAGGGGCTGAGCGGCGGACGGCCCGGTCCGAGCTTGGTGGCTCCTCATCCGGCCCGCTCATTATCGATCGGTTTCGGAGTTTAACCCTTTCAGGCGTCCAGAACCGGGCCTGTTGCTACCGCAATTTATTGCATAGTATCAGTGCCTTACCGGCGCTCGGATAGGGTTCTCTTCCGGAGTCGATCAGGTGTCAAAAGGCGTGCCCTCATGACAAACTCGGCCCCGGTGGGCATGATGCGCACACCCTCGGGATTGTGGAGCTGCCGCGCCGCAGCAGGGCCCTGATGCGGGCCAGAAGCTTGCGTGCCGAATAGGGCTTCGCGAGATCGTCGTCGGCACCCCGTTCAAGGGCGACCACACGGTCCATCTCCTCGCCCATGGCGGTCAGCATGGAGGGCGGTGTCGAACTCGGCTGACTGGCCGCCCTTCTCGTGCGCACCCATCATGTGCGCACCCATCATGCCGCCCATCATTTCCTGCATCTTCTCCTTCATCTGGGTGCCGAAGGCGCTCGCCTCATTTCGGCTGAGGGAGCGATCGCGCCCAGTCTTCGTAAACTTGCGCCACGCGTGGATCGTGGATTTCGCCGTGGGGGGTCGACAAGATCGTGCTGGACAACGCGGTCATGCCTGGCCTCGGGCTCGGGGTTGGGCCGCTGCTGCCGAGCCAGTTCGCGCTGGTCGGCGAGGTGCTTGCGCCGTTTGACCGCATCATCCTCGATACGACCACGGGCGAATTGTTCTACGACAGCAGCGGCAGCGCAGCCGGCGGCAGCGCGCTGCTGGCCCATTCGCATTCCCCAGCCTTGCAGACATCCAGGCACCGGGCGGGCTGAAAGCCTCCGATTTCCTGATCATCTGAGCGATGTCAGGCCTCGTGCCCCGCGTCCGGCATTGCCCTGCCATGCGTGCAGCGGCGCTGCGCTGCGCTGATCTGCACTGGCCAAGTGGAATGCCAAATGGAATGCTTCTTGCCTACTCATCGCAAGCCGGCACATGATGCTGGCCGGGGCGGCTGGCCGACAGGTTTGGGCTTGCCGCACAGAAGCATTTTCGGGGGAGAACCATGCGCGCGACAATCCGGACCACACTCACGGCATCACTTCTCGCAGCCGGTCTGAGCGGTGCTGGCCTTGCGGCCCTGCCGGCGACGGCGACCACGCTGCGCTGGTCCTCGCAAGGGGACATCGCGACGATGGACCCTTATGCGCATACCGAGAGCTTCACCTCGAACATGCACCACCACATCTACGATCCGCTGGTGCGGCGCGGGCGTGATCTGCAGATCGAGCCGGCGCTGGCCACGGCCTGGCGCATCGTCGAGCCGAACCGCTGGCGCTTCACGCTCAGGCAGGGCGTGACCTTCCACAACGGCAACAGCTTCAATGCCGATGACGTGGTGGCCTCGATCGCCCGCCTGCTGCATCCGGATGCACGGGCGCGCGGCAACCTCGCCAATGTCGAGCGCGCCGAGAAGGTCGACGCTTTCACCGTCGATTTCGTGCTGAAGGGGGCCTATCCGCTCCTGCTCAACGACCTGTCCGGCATCTTCATCATGGACAAGGAGTGGCTGGAAGCGAACAACGCCGTCACGCCCGGCAACATGACGCGGAACATCACCACCTTCGCCTCGACCAATGCCAACGGCACGGGGCCTTTCCGGCTGGAGACCTACCAGCCTGACAGCCGGACCATCCTCACGGTCAACCCCACCTGGTGGGACAAGCCGGCGCATAACCTGACCCGCATTGAATTCCGCCCGATCCGCTCCGATGCCACCCGTGTGGCAGCGCTGCTCTCCGGCGAGATCGACATGATGGCGCCGGCCCCGCTCCAGGATCTGGCGCGCATCGGTGCCGCCGATGGCTTCAAGGTGATCGAGGAGCCGTCGCTCCGGCTGATCTTCCTCGGGCTCAATCACCGCGCCGAACTGATCGGCGATCCGGGCAAGCCCAACCCGATGAAGGACAGGCGGGTCCGGCAGGCCCTGTGGCACGCCATCGACCTCAACACCATCCAGACCCGGATCATGCGCGGCAAGTCGCGCACTGTCGGCACGATGGTGGCCCCGCCGATCCCCGGCTATTCGGCCGAGATCGACAAGCCGCTGCCCTTCGATGCGGCGAAAGCCCGGCAGCTTCTGACGGAGGCAGGCTATCCCAACGGCTTCAAGACCAAGCTTGACTGCTCGAACGACCGCTACATCGCCGACGAACAGACCTGCGTGGCCATCGCGGCCATGTGGACGCGGGCCGGGGTGCAGGTCGACCTCAAGACCCAGAGCCGCGCCACCTACTTCCCGCTCGTCGACAAGGGCGAGAGCGATGCCTACATCCTGGGCTGGGCCACGCTGCCGCCGATGGACGGGTTCTCGGTGCTGTCGGCCATCCTGCACAGCCGTGAAGGCGCGTTCGGTGGCAACAACCCCAACGGCCTCAACGACCCGAAACTCGATGCGCTGACCAAATCGGCCGCTGTCGAACTGGACGAGACCAAGCGTCGGGCGATGATGACCGAGGCCTTCAAGATCACCCGCGATGAGGCCTATTTCATCCCGCTGCACCAGCAGCCGGTGGCGTGGGCCATGCGCCGCAGCGTCGAAGTCCCCGTCTTTGCCGACGAGTATGTGCGGCTCTGGTATGCGCAGGTGAAGTGAGCGCGCCGCGAGACCGCGAGCGCGGACCACAGGCCATGGTGAAAGCGCCCTCATGCTGAGGGTTATCGGTTCGCGCCTGATGCAGGCTGCGCTGGTGATGCTCGTGGTCACGGCAGTGGCCTTCGTGATGTTCCGCTATGTCGGCGATCCGGTCTCGATCATGGCGCGCGAGGATGCGACCCAGGCCGAGAAGGCCGAGATGCGGGTGGCGCTGGGGCTCGACCAGCCGGTCGTGGTCCAGTTCGCGCGCTTCGTCGGGCGGGTGGCGCAGGGCGATCTCGGCGTCAGTTTCCGCAACCAGCGCCCGGTGGCGGCGCTGATTGCCGAACGCCTGCCGGCCACGCTCGAACTGGTGCTGATCGCGACGCTGATCTCGCTGGGCGTGGGCATCCCGCTTGGCGTGGTCTCGGCCCTCAGGCCCAACGGCCTGCTCTCGCGGCTGATCCAGACCGTGTCGCTGGTTGGCATTTCGACGCCGACCTTCGTGACCGGCATCGTGCTGATCCTGATCTTTGCCGTGACCTTGAAAGTGCTGCCCTCGTTCGGGCGCGGCGAGGTGGTGCAACTCGGCTGGTGGTCGACTGGCCTGCTCACCGGCAGCGGCTGGCGCTCGCTGGTGCTGCCGGCGATCACGCTGTCGCTCTACCAGCTCACGCTGATCATGCGGCTGGTGCGCTCGGAGATGATCGACGTGCTGTCGAGTGATTTCATCCGCTATGCGCGGGCGAGGGGCCTGCCATCGGGTTACATCCACTACCGGCTGGCCCTGAAGAACGCGCTGATGCCGGTGATCACCGTGACCGGACTGCAGATCGGCTCGCTGATCGCCTTCGCCATCGTCACCGAGACGGTGTTCCAGTGGCCGGGGATGGGCCTGCTCTTCATCCAGGCCGTCTCCTTCGTCGACCTGCCGGTGATGGCGGCCTACCTGCTCTTCGTCGGCTTCCTGTTCGTGGTGATCAACATGCTGGTGGATGTGGTCTACGCCATGGTCGATCCACGTCTGAGGTCGCGGGCATGAGCAGCACGGGGCTGGCAGGCATCGCCAAATCAGTGCTGGGGCTGCTGCGCATCCGGCCCGGTGCCGGCCTTGCGCGGAGGGTGCGCCGGGCCGGAGCACCGCTTTCGGTCTGGATCGCGAGCCTTGTGGCCATTGCCATGATCCTTGCGGCCTTGTTCGCGCCGCTGATCGCGCCGGCCAACCCGCTCGACCTGGCCAGCTACAATCTCGCGGACAGCGAAATTCCGCCACGCTGGGCCGTGGGCGGCGATCCCCGCTTTCTGCTCGGCACCGACAACCAGGGCCGCGACATGCTGTCGGCGATCCTTTATGGCGCACGGGTCTCGCTGATGATCGGGGGCGGTGCTGTTCTGCTCGCGGCGCTGATCGGCATCTCGCTCGGCCTTGTCGCGGGCTATGTCGGGGGGCGGGTCGATGCGGCCATCATGCGCATGGGCGATGTCATCCTGTCGTTTCCAACGATCCTGCTGGCGCTGCTGGTGGCCGGGCTGGCGCGGGCCTTGATCCCGGAGGCCGCCAACCCGAGGCTGGCACCGCTGATCCTGATCGCGGCCATCACCATCCATGAATGGGTGCAGTATGCCCGCACCGTGCGCGCTGCAACCATGGTGGAAAGCGCCAAGGACTACATCAAGGCGGCGCGTGTCATCGGCTTCAGCCCGGCCCGCATCATGTTCCGCCACATCCTGCCCAATGTCATGGGCCCGGTGCTGGTGCTGGCCACGATCAATTTGGCCGGTGCGGTGCTGACGGAAGCAACCTTGTCGTTCCTCGGCGTCGGCATGCCACCCACCTACCCCTCGCTCGGCACGCTGATCCGCATCGGCAACGAGTTCGTGTTCTCCGGCATCTGGTGGATCGCGCTGTTTCCGGCGCTGACCCTTGTCATCCTCGTGCTGGCCGTCAACGTCCTCGGTGACTGGCTGCGGGACCGGTTCAACCCCAAGCTGAGAGGGCGCGCATGACCACGCCCGCCAGCCCGCCCTCCCTCGACATCGAGAACCTGACCGTCGCCTATCCCGCGGCGGAGGGGCCGGGCCTTGTCGCCGTTGATAACCTGTCATTGGTGATCAGGCCGGGCGAGATCCACGCGGTCGTGGGCGAGTCTGGCGCAGGCAAGACGACCGTCGCCAATGCGCTGCTGGGGCTGATCGAGGCTCCGGGCCGGATCACAGGCGGCCGCATCAGGGTTGGCGGGGTGCTGCTCGATCCTGTCACGGGCAAGGGCGAGGGCCTGGCGCTCGGCCGTGACATCGGCGTGATCTTCCAGGACCCGATGACGAGCCTCAACCCGCTCTTCACCATCGAGAGCCAGCTTGGCGAAACGATGCGGCACCATCTGGGCATCAGCCAGGCCGAGGCACGCGCGCGATCGCTGGCCTTGCTGCACGATGTCGGCATTCCCGAACCGGAGCGGCGCCTGGGGGCCTATCCGCACGAGCTCTCAGGCGGGCAGCGGCAGCGCGTCGTGATCGCAGCGGCGCTATCGTGTGGGCCGCGCCTGCTGATCGCCGACGAGCCGACCACGGCGCTCGATGTCTCGATCCAGGCCCAGATCCTGACATTGATCCGGAATCTGGCCACCGCGCGCGGGCTTGGCGTGATGCTGGTGACGCACAACATGGGCGTGGTCGCAGAGACAGCCGATCAGGTCACGGTGATGTGGCGCGGCAAGGCTGTCGAGCAGGGCCGTGTCGCCGATGTGCTGGCCGCACCGCAACATGAATACACGCGCAACCTGCTGGCAGCCGTGCCGCGCTTTGGCGAGAGGCTGGAGCGTTTCGCGGTCGTCGATGACAGTGCCGGCGAGCGCGGCAGGGCGGCGCGCAGCCGCATTGCCGGACGCCTGCCGGACGCCGGCAGCGGGGCCGGTGACGGGGCGCTGCTGGAGGTTCGCGGGGTCAGCGTCGATTATGTGACGCGCGGCTGGCTGCCCGGCGCGAAGGGAAAATCCTTCCGCGCGGTGGACGATGTCTCGTTCGGCATCCGGCGCGGCGAGGTCATGGGGCTGGTGGGCGAAAGCGGTTCGGGCAAGACCACGGTGGCCAATGTCGTCGCGGGACTGGTCAGGCCGACCGCCGGCTCGGTGGTGTTCAAGGGTCAGGTCGTGGCCGGAGAGGGCGTACGCCGCACCGGCAGCCAGGCCTTGCAGATGATCTTTCAGGACCCTTACGCCTCGCTCAACCAGCGCATGCGCGTGGGCTCGATCCTGTCCGAACCGATCCTGTTCTATCGCCTTGCCGCGACGGCGGCAGAGGCCTCTGCCGATGCGGAACTGCTGCTGGAGGCCGTCGGGCTGGAGCCGGCGCATGCGTCGCGCTTTCCCTTTGCCTTCTCGGGTGGGCAGCGCCAGCGCATCTCGATCGCGCGGGCGCTGGGGGCGCGGCCGACCCTGCTGGTGTGCGACGAGCCGACCTCCTCGCTCGATGTCTCGGTGCAGGCGCAGGTGCTCAATCTCCTGAAGGACCTGCGTGAGACCGCCGGCCTGACACTCCTGCTGATCAGCCATGATCTGGCTGTGATCCGCCAGATGTGTGACCGGGTTGCGGTGATGCAGGCCGGGCGCGTGGTCGAGTTCAACGACAGCGAGGCGCTGTTCGACGCGCCCCAGCATCCCTATACCCGCGAACTTCTCGCCCTCGTTCCCCGCATCGACCGGATCGGTGCGCGGCTGTGAGCGGGCTTCCATACCCAAGGAGAGCCAGATGACCGATATCCTGATCACCAACGGCATTGTCGTGACCATGGACCCGTCACGCCGTGTCATTGAGGATGGCGCTGTGGCCATCACCGGAGACCGGATCACCGACATCGGCACCACAGCCGAAATCATGGCCCGGCATCACGCGCCGACCGTGATCGACGCCTCGCGGCAGATCGTGATGCCCGGCTTCATTGATGCCCATGCCCATGCCGGGCATGGCTTCATCAAGACGCTCGGCGGCGGTGACTCCAAGGCCTGGTATGAGGCCTGCGGCTACACCTACACGCAAGGTTCGACGCCCGCCTTCTGGCGGGCGGAGGCGCAGCTCGCCTCACTGGAGCGCCTGCGCTTCGGCGTCACCACCGGCGTGTCGCTGCTGGGTGGCGGCGACACCATCCTGCGCACCGACGACCCGGTCTATGGGGACGCCCATTGCGACGGCGTGGCCGAGGTCGGCACGCGCTCGATCGTGGCCATCGGCCCCACGCGCCCGCCGCATCCGCTGACCTACGGCACCTGGGATGGCGCAACGGCGACCACCTGGCCGGTGGATTTCGACCAGCAGTTCGCCACCTGCCAGACGCTGATCAGCCGCTGGCATGGCAGCCACGGCCAGCGCCTCAACATCGCGCTGATCACGCCGACGCTGCGCGAGGAACACGCGAAGGACCTTTCAGCCGATGACATGGCGCGTGCACGAGCGCAGGCCGTCAAGACCAGCGCGCTGGCCCGTGAGCATGGTCTGGTCTTCACGCAGGACGGGCACACCAAGGGCTCGGTGGCCTATGCGCACGAAATGGGCATCCTCGGGCCGGAAGCGCTGCTGTCACACTCGACCAACCTGACGGCAGAGGAAATCGCGATCTGTGCCGATACCGGCACCTGCATCGCCCACAATCCGAGCGCCATCGCCTCGGTGCTGGGCCGCTGCCCCGCGCCCGAACTGATCGATGCCGGCGTGACCGTGGCCATCGGCTCCGATGCCACCGCGCCGGACCGCAACAGCGAAATGTTCCGCCACATGCAGCAGTGCATGCACTATCACCGCACCTTCTTTCGCGATCCGAAGATGATGCCGCCGGGCAAGGTGCTGGAAATGACCACCATCGACGCTGCCAAGGCCGTGGGCATGGAGCGCGAGATCGGGTCGCTGGAAATCGGCAAGAAGGCTGACGTGATCCTCGTCGACCTGCACAAGGCGCACATGTACCCGTTGCACATGCCGCTGTTCCGGCTGGTGTGCTTCGCCAACGGCAATGATGTCACCACCGTGATTGTTGATGGCCGCATCGCCATGCGCGATGGCAAGGCGCAGTTCGTCAATGAGGACAAGGTGCTGGCGATCGCGCAGGCCGAGGCCGAGCTGATGCTGGACCGGGGCGGGTTCCGTCCGTTGCTGGCGACGCCGGAGCGTTTCTGGGGCCACACGCGGGGCTGATCGGGCCTCGCCGCGAGCGTTACCCGTAGCTTCGGGTCGGCCTGTCGAGCACGCGGCGGCCCATCAGGCTGGCGACGAGATCGACCAGCAGCAGCGCGGTCCGGCCGCGCTCGTCGAGGAAGGGGTTGAGTTCCGCCAGTTCGAGGCTGGTGACGAGCCCGCTGTCATGCAGCATTTCCATCACCAGATGCGCCTCGCGGAAGGTCGCGCCGCCCGGTACCGTGGTGCCCACTCCCGGCGCGATGTCAGGATCAAGAAAGTCGACATCGAGACTGACGTGCAGCAGGCCATTGGCCGCCGACACACGCTCCAGAAAGGCCCCGAGCAAGGGCGCGATGCCGTGTTCATCGATGGCGCGCATGTCGTGCACCGTGACATGGCTGCGGGCGAGGAAGGCACGCTCCGCCTGATCCACGCTGCGGATGCCGAGCATGCAGACATTGGCACCATCAAGCACTGCCGTCAGCGGCGGGAAGACGCCGGCAAAGCCCGGTTCACCCAGCGCGTAGGCCATCGGCACGCCATGCAGGTTGCCGCTCTGGGTGCTGGCCAGCGTATGGCAATCGGAATGGGCATCAAGCCAGAGCACGAACAGGGGCCGGCCCAGGGTTCCGGCGCGTCGGCCAAGGCCGGCCAGCGAGCCGGCGGCCATGGCATGATCGCCGCCCAGCAGGACCGGCATGGTGCCAGCGGGGATGGCTGCAACAGTATCGGCGATGGCGCGGGTCCATGCCACGATTCCGGGCAGGGCCTTCAGGCGCGGGTTGGCCGGGCTGGCATCAGCGTTCATTGCGGGCGGCTGCACCGTTCCGCCATCCCGCACCGTGTGGCCGAGATCGCGCAGGGCCTGTTCCAGACCGGCTGCGCGGAAGGCGCTTGGGCCCATGTCGCAACCAAGACGGCCGGCACCATCCTGAAGGGGAATGCTGATCAGGCAACAATTGGCCATGGCTGTCTCCACTCTGCGCCGCCTGGCTGTTGCCCTGGCCTCCTGCCATGTCATGCATCGATTGTGGTTGCCAAGGTTGTTGTGCCATGGTCCTGCGATTGCGCGCCGCCCAGGCCCCGGATCGGGGCCTGGCGGGCACTGTGCCGGTGGCCCCGCAGGCTGACGGCTGGCTCTTTTCCGGATCTTGTCATGAAGCTGACCACGCCTGGGCCACGCACGCTTCTGCTGAAGAACGCCCTTGTTCTGGTGACAATGGACGAGGAGCGGCGCGAGATCGCCGACGGGGCCGTGCTGGTTCGCGGGCACGAAATCATCGCCGTCGGTACCACCGACGAGATCGAGTCCGCCCATCATGGGCCATTCTACGAGGTCATCGACCTCAGTGGTCATGTCCTGTTGCCGGGACTGGTCAACACGCACCATCACATGTTCCAGTCGCTGACGCGGGCGACGCCGGCGGGGCAAGATGCCGAACTCTTTGGCTGGCTCACGGCGCATTATCCGATCTGGGCCCACATCACGCCGGACATGATCCACGTCTCGGCGGTGACGGCGATGTCGGAACTTGTGCTGTCGGGCTGCACCACTTCGAGCGACCATCTTTATTTGTATGTGAACGGCTCGCGGCTGGACGATGCCATCTCGGCGGCGGAGCGCGTCGGCATTCGCTTTCATGCGGCGCGCGGGGCGATGACCGTGGGCGAAAGCAAGGGCGGCCTGCCACCGGACGCAATTGTCGAGGACGAGGCGGCAGTGCTCGCCGAGATGCAGCGGCTGATCGAGACCTTCCACGACCCGGCCCGTTTTGCCATGCTCAGGGTTGTGCTGGCCCCGTGCTCGCCATTCACGGTCAGTGACGACCTGATGCGCGAGAGTGCCGTGCTGGCGCGGCAGCATGGCGTGTCGCTGCACACGCATCTGGCCGAGAACGATAACGACATCCGCTATTCGCTCGATGTCTATGGCAAGACGCCGGGCCAGTATGTCGAGGATCTGGGCTGGGTCGGCCCCGATGTCTGGCATGCCCACTGCGTCAAGCTTGATGATGCGGCCATCAGCCTGTTCGGGCGCACAGGAACGGGGGTGGCGCATTGCCCCTGCTCCAATATGCGGCTTGCCTCCGGCATCGCGCCGATCCGGCAGATGCGGGCGGAGGGCGTGCCGGTCGGGCTCGGGGTGGACGGTTCGGCCTCTGCCGATTCCGGCCACATGCTGGGCGAGGCGCGGCAGGCGATGTTGCTGGCGCGGGTCGGCTTTGGGCCTCAGGCCATGACCGCGCGCGAGGCGCTGGAGATCGCCACACGCGGCGGCGCGACGGTTCTCAACCGTAACGATATCGGCCAGATCGCGCCGGGCTTTGCCGCCGATCTGGTGGCTTTCGATGTGCGCGGGCTGGATTTTGCCGGCGCGCAGGCCGATCCGCTGGCAGCCTTGGTGTTCTGCACGCCGGGCAAGGTCAGCCTCAGCGTCATCAACGGGCGCATCGTGGTGCGCGACGGGCAGCTGCAGACAATCGATCTTGGCCGGCAGGTCGAGGCGCACAATGCCGCCTCGCGCCTGCTGATGACCAAGGCCGGGCTGGCCTGATGCGCTCTGGCCCATCGTTTCTGCATCATCTTTATCCGCCAACCGGAGCCCACTTGGCGGGGTGATGCACCAGTTCCGCACGCCGACGGGGGTGCCGATCGGCACGCGGTCGTGCAGGTTGATGATGTCGTGGTTGATCAGCCGGATGCAGCCGCTGGAGACATTCTGGCCGATGCTCCATGGTTCATTGGTGCCGTGGATCCGATCCATCGTGTCGCGGCTGCCATCATAGAGATAGAGCGCGCGGGCACCCAGAGGGTTGTCGGGGTCGCCCGGCATGCCGCCGGCCCATGGGCCGTTCTTGGCGGGATCAAGACGGGGATCATGGTCGGCGTCGGGGTCCAGCCGGGCCAGTCAGCCTTGTGCGCGATGCGGGCGCGACCGCGCCACGTGGCGCCCTGCCGCCCGACACCAACGCCGTAGCGGATGGCCCTCCCGCCGGACTGGACCAGATACAGGAAGCGATCCGAGGTATCGATGACGATGGTGCCGGGCGCGTCGCCTATAGGCGCTTCCGCCATGGTGCGCAGGACCTGCTCGTCAACCTCGCGCAGGTCCGCTCCGTCGAGCGGGAAGCACTCATCGGGGATGGAGGCGTAGATCCGGTCAGGGTCGACATCGAGCCCGCCGAAGGGCTGAGCCGGCGCGATGCCAACCTGACCTTCGGGCGGCTCGGGCGGCGTGCAGGCCGCCAGCGCCGCCGCAGCACCAAGGGCGAGAAACTGCCGGCGTTGCAGGCTGGTCGGCGAGGGCGCTTCGGTCGCTGAGCGGTGGCGGGGCATCATGGGCAGGCGAGGCAAGGCAAGGCAAGGCAAGGCAAGGTTCTGTGCGTCTTCGCTGAGCTTGTCGGTTGCTATGTCTGATCGCGCGTTATTGCGTCGCAACCTCATTTGCCGCCGACGGCAACCGCCCCTGGCGTTCACGAAAGCAACAGATCGAGCCGTATGCGGGCAATGCGCTCGATCTGGGCAAGTGCCGCAGCATATTCCTGCTCGGTGTTGTTTTTGAGCCGCGCTTCGAAGACCGCAAGGATGGAGGCCTTGGTGTTGTCCTTCGCAGCGATGATGAAGGGAATGCCGAAGCGCGCCTTGTAGGCCTCGTTGAGGCTGGTGAACTGCGCCCTCTCGGCATCGCTGAGATGATCGAGCCCGGCGGATGCCTGTTCGTCGGTCGATTCGGGTGTGAGTTGCCGCGCCGCAGCCAGCTTTCCGGCAAGATCGGGGTGGGAGAGGATGAGCTGGCGCTGTTGCTCCGGCGAGCCGGCGCGCATGGCCTTGCACATGGCGGCATGCAGGCCTTCCGCTGTGTCCTCGCGGCTGGTCAGACCGGCGGCAAAGGTCGCCTCAGCCACCCAGGGCGAATGCTCCCAGATGCCGCCGAAGCGCTCGGTGAACAGGGCTGGCGACAGGCGGGACGGCACGTAGCCGCCGGCCGGCGGATGATTCCTGATCCAGTGGCGGGCAATGTCCAGCCGCGTTGCTACCCATGCCGTGTCGTGAGATTTCACATAGTCGAGAAAGCGTGCGAGGGCGGCGGCGCGCCCAGGCCGGCCGACCAGCCGGCAATGCAGGCCTATCGACATCATCTTCGGCACAGTCTCGCCTTCGGCGTACAGCATGTCGAACGTGTCCTTCAGGTAGCTGAAGAACTGGTCGCCGCTGTTGAAGCCCTGCGGCGTGGCAAAGCGCATGTCGTTGGCATCGAGCGTGTAGGGCGTGACCAGATGCGGGCCGCGCGGGCCTTCGATCCAGTAGGGCAACTCATCCGAATAGCTGTCGGCGCTGTAGACGAACCCGCCGTCCTCCATGGCCAGGGCGAGCGTGTTGGCCGAGCAGCGCCCCTGATAGAATCCAAGCGGCCGGCTGCCGGCAACCTCCTTGTGCAGGCGGATCGCCTCAATGATAGCGGCGCGCTCGGCCTCGGGAGCATGGTCGCGGTAGTCGATCCATTTCAGGCCGTGGGTGGCGACCTCCCAACCCGCCTCGTTCATCGAGGCGACAATGTCGGGGGCTCGTGCCATGGCGCTGGCCACGCCATAGACCGTGACCGGTATGGCGCGCTCTGTGAACAGCCGCCAGAGCCGCCAGTAGCCGGTGCGCGAGCCGTATTCGTAGATCGATTCCATGTTCATGTGGCGCTGGCCGGGCCAGGCCGCCGCGCCGACGATCTCGGACAGGAAGGCCTCGGATGCCGCATCGCCATGCAGGATGCAGTTCTCGCCGCCTTCCTCGTAGTTGATCACGAACTGGACGGCGATTCGGGCCCCGTTCGGCCAGTTGGCATGGGGCGGATTGCGTCCGTAGCCGATCAGATCACGCGGGTAGGGCGCTGTGGCGGGGTTGAACATTCACGAGCCTCTGTAGGTGGAATAGGACCATGGCGAGGCCAGCAGCGGCACGTGGTAGTGCCCGTCCGGCTCGGACATGGTGAAGCGGATCGGCACGACATTGAGGAAGGGCTGGCTGGCCTGCGCCGTGCCGCGCGCCTGGAAATAGTCGCCGACGTGAAAGGCCAGTTCATACGTGCCGGCCGCGTAGCTCTCGCCGGCGAGCAGCGGCGCATCGGTGCGACCGTCGGCATTGGTCAGGACATCGCTGATCGGCACGCGCACCGCGCCATCGAGCCGGTGCAGCGTGATGCGGACGCCTTTGGCCGGCCCGCCGTTGACGGTGTCGAGGATATGGGTGGACAATCTGCCCATGCGGCTGGCCCTGACCTGAAAACGTGCAAATTCTGGAAGCGTGCAAAACACGCAACCCTGGAGCGGGGCTGCGCCGTGCAAATGTGACGTTTGGTGCAACTTGTGCAAGAGCAGAAGTTCGGCCATCAGCGGATGGTGCGCCACGCACCGCCAATCCGGCCTGATCGGCCTGGCGCTGCCGGGACAGTCTGAGGGACGTGATGCTGGACGCCTATCTTCTGGAATGGGGCTCTCTGCTGCTGCGCTGGCTGCATGTGATTGCCGGGATCGCCTGGATCGGCTCGTCGTTCTTCTTCATGCATCTTGACGCATCGATCAGGCCGGCGCCGGACATTCCGGCGGGCAAGGGCGGCCATGCCTGGCAGGTCCACGGCGGCGGCTTTTACGAGATGAAGAAGTATCTTGTGGCCCCGTCCTTCATGCCGGCTGAACTGACCTGGCACAAATGGCAGGCCTACTGGACGTGGTTCTCGGGCTTTTTCCTGCTCGTCTGGATCTACTACGCGCAGTCGTCGCTTTACCTGATCGACCCGGCCGTGATGATGCTTCCGGCCTGGCAGTCTGCCGGGATCGGCATCGGGTCGCTGGTGCTCGGCTGGGCGGTCTATGACGCGCTGTGCCGCTCGCCGCTGGCGAAGAACGAGGTTTTGCTGGCGGTGGGGGGCTTCGGCTTCGTGGTGCTGATGGCATGGCTCTATGCGCAGGTGTTCTCCGGGCGCGGCGCGATGATCCATATCGGCGCGCTGATGGCCACGATGATGGCCGGCAACGTGCTGATGGTGATCATCCCCAACCAGCGCAAGGTCGTGGCGGACCTGATCGCCGGGCGCGTGCCGGACGCGAAATACGGCAAGATCGGCAAGCAGCGCTCGACCCACAACAACTACATCACCTTGCCGGTGGTGTTCATGATGCTGGCCAACCACTACCCGGTCACCTACGCCAACAACGCCGTGATCCCGGTCATCACCGCGCTGGTGATCGTGGCGGGTGCCATCATCCGGCATTTCTACAATGTACGGCACCTCGACCATGCGAAATCGCCGTGGTGGGCCTGGGCTGTCGCCGCCGTGGCGATGCTGCTCGCCTTCTATGTGGCGATGGCATCAAGCCCCGGCGGTCGCGACCGGCTTGGCCTGGCCCAGCTTGACGAGAAGCGCATCCGGCTGGCGGGCCTGGCCTTGCCGCCTGCCCATGTCACCGACATCATCACCGGACGCTGTGCCATGTGCCATGCGCCCGAGCCGGGCTGGACCGGCATCCAGATCGCGCCCAAGGGCGTGATGCTGCACACGCCGGAGCGGATCGCCCTGCAACGCGACGCGATCCGCATGCAGGCGGTGCTGACCCATGCCATGCCGCCCAATAATCTCAGCGAGATGACGCTGGCCGAGCGCCGAGCGGTGGCGGAATGGCTGCGCCGCTAGATCAGATCGGCGCGGGCGGGCTTTGCCCGGGCCGGGCAGGGTGCTGACAAGCCCGCAGCCATCCAGTAAGCGTGATTGTCTGTTTGATGGTGGGGTTGACGTGGATGCTGGTCCGTTTGCTGTTTGCCTTGAGCCTGCTGATCCCGATGTCGCTGGCGGCACAGGCCCAAGCACCCCGCCCGGAGCCGCAGGGCTCTGGCGATCATCCGCTCGTCGGACGCTATGAGGGCAGCCGAATCCACGCCTATCAGCAGGTGGCCTTTGAAGAGGCGCGCGTCATCACCGGGCCGGTGACGAAGCGCAATGTTCTGGGCGACCAGAATGCTGTTCCGGCATCAGGCCGGCAAACGACGATCGTCTACAGGGTGCCGGGGGATCGCTCGTCACTGGAGATCTTGCGCAACTTTCAGCAAACGCTGGCAGGGCGCGGTTTCGAACAGCTTTTCGAATGTTACCGCGAAACATGCGGGGATCGCATCGGCAGCTTTTTGCGGGAGGCGTTGATCGCCGGTCGTCCGCTGGCAATGGCGATGACTGCCAGTTCGGATACAGGCCGCTACTCAGCGCTTCGTTTGAAGAGGGCGGAGGGTGATGTGCTTGTCAGCATCTATGTCCAGCAGGTCACGAACATCATCCAGACGCGCGTCGAGGTGATCGAGGTGCGCGGCATGGAGGCGGACCGTATTCGTGTTCTGGGTGCGTCCGAACTCAAGTCCGCCCTCGATGCGACCGGCAAGGTGGCGCTGTACGGAATCTACTTCGATGTCGACAAGGCGGAGGTCAAGCCGGACTCCAAGCCCCAGCTTGACGCCATCGTCGCCTTCCTCGTGGCCAATCCCGGCCTGAATGTCGTGGTCTCCGGCCATACCGACAATCAGGGCGCATTCGACTACAATGTCGGGCTTTCGCAGCGCCGGGCCCAGGCCGTTGCGCGGGCCCTTGCATCGGCGGGGGTCGCGCCGGCCCGCGTGACAGCCTTCGGAGCCGGCATGTCATCGCCGGTGGCACCGAACGAGACGCCCGAGGGTCAAGCGCGGAACCGGCGCGTCGAGATCGTCCGGCGGTAGGGGCCGTTGTAAACAAATGGTGACGGCTTCGGCTGACGGCCTTTCCGCCTTCAGGTTGCGCAACAATCGGGCGCTGTTCGGCCGCGTTGATTCGTTCACAGCCTGATCTGGTGTGTTTTTCGCACAATTCAGCTTGCATTCAGCCCCGCAAGGCTAATCCTCAATCCAGTGGCGCCGTTCGCCACGCAGGCTGGGGCATTGGCCTTCCGTGTTATCATCTGTGCTGCGCCGCCGCCCATGGGTGCGCGGGCTTGTCGTGTTTGCGCTCGTCGGGCTGCTCTGGGGCTGGATCGCCTACCCCTGGCTGAGTGGCGACGTCACCATCCCCTATGATGCCAAGGCGCATTTCCAGGCGCAGATCCAGTTTTTGGCCAATGCCCTGCACCGGGGCGATTCGCCGTTCTGGACGCCGAACATCTTTGGCGGCTCGCCCCAGATCGCCGATCCGCAATCGCTGATCTTCTCGCCTGCCATCCTGCTGGCTCTGCTTGATGCCACGCCGAGTTTCCGCAGCATGGATGGCTACGTGCTGGGCCTGTTGCTGATCGGCGGGCTGGCCTTCGCCCAGTTCGGGCGCGAGCGCGGCTGGCATCCGGCAGCGCAGGTTTTGGCGGCGCTGGTGTTTGCCTTTGGCGCATCAGCCTCCTGGCGGCTTCAGCATGTCGGGCAGGTGCAGAGCCTCGCCTGCTTCGCGGTGGCCTTCTGGCTGCTGTCGCGTGCCCTCAGGCATGGGTCATGGAAAAGCGGCCTCGGCGCTGGTGTTGCCGCCGCCATGATGGTGGTTACGCCCGATCAGGTCGCTTTCCTTGGTGCTTACGTGCTGGCTGCCTATGTGCTTTGGTTCATCGTGCATGACGGCGCTCCGCTCGCGGTGCTTCGCCGTTCCGCGCCGGCGCTGCTGGCCGGCGGTTTTGTCGGCCTTGTCCTCGTGGTCGTGCCTCTGGCGATGACGCTGCTGTTCTCGGAGGCATCGAACCGCGCCGAGATCGACTATGCCGAGGCGGCGCGCGGCTCGCTTCACCCTGCCTCACTGCTGACAGCCTTCATCGGGGATCTGTTCGGAGCCAAGGATCCGTCAGTTGAATTCTGGGGGCCATCCAGTTCGGCATGGGCACCGGCCAGCCTGACCTTGTCGCAGAACATGGGCCAGATCTATGTCGGCGCGCTGCCGGTCCTTGCCGTCGTGTTCTGGCTGGCACGGGGCTGCTGGGCCGAGAAAGGCGAGGCGCGCTTCCTGCTCCTGGCCTTGTTGGCCAGCGCCATCTATGATGCGACCTTCATGATCGGCGCACTGCTGGCGCTGCTCGGCGGCCATGCCCTGAACGCGGCCCTGCGCGCCGGCGTGGCTGGTGATCCGGAAAGGCCCTTGCGCGACAAGGCGCGGGCGCTCGGACTGACGCTGCTGGTGGCGCTGTCGGCGTGGGGCGCCGCAGCGATTGTCGCCGCCTCACATGGGCAACTTGTCGTGGCCCTGCCAGCGCTGGGCAGTGCTGCCCTTTGGCTTGCCGCGTCCCTCGGCCTGCTGGCCCTGCTGGCCATGCCACTGCGGACAACAGTACCAGGGGCTGTGCTGGCCGTTGTCCTTGGTGTGTTTCTCGCTGCCGATCTGAGGGTCAACAACGGGCCGAACGAATCCACCGCGTTGCCGCCGGCCATGTATGCCGAGCTGGAACCCAATACCGACAATGACACGATTGCGTATCTGAAATCCGTTCTGGCCCGCAGCCATCGCGAACCCGGCCGGCGCGACCGGGTGGAATTGCTGGGCATGGCGTTCCACTGGCCGAATCTCGGTATGATCCACGGCTTCGACCATGCCTTCGGCTACAATCCGCTGCACATGGCCGAGTTCACCGAGGCCACCGGCGCGCGCGACCACATGGGCGGCGCACTGGACCGCACCTTCACGCCGATGTTCCCCTCGTTCCGCTCGGCTTTTGCCAACATGCTGGGCCTGCGCTTCATCGTCTCGGCGGTGCCGATCGAGCGGGTCGACCGCTCGCTGAAGCCCAGTGATCTGACCTTGCTGGCACGCACCCGCGACGGCTTCATCTACGAGAACACCCGTGCCCTGCCGCGCGCGCTGTTCGTGCCGGCGGTGCGGCTGGCTGACTTCGACGAAAAGCTCGACAAAGGTCTGCCGGCGGATTTCAACCCGAGCACCAGCGTGCTGCTGGAGCAGGTGCCGGACGGGTTCGACCTGAAGCTTCCACTCAGCGCCGTCCATCAGGGGGCGACCGGCACCTCCGAAAATGGCCCCGAGAGGCCAGCCAAGGTCCTGCTTGTCTCGTATGCCAACACCGAGGTGGTGATCGAGGTCGATGCGCCGCGCGCCGGCTTCGTGGTGCTCAATGACATCTGGCACCCCTGGTGGGGAGCGACCGTCAACAACGCCGAAGCCGAGGTGCTCAAGGCCAACGTGCTGTTTCGCGCGGTGCAGGTGGCCGAGGGTCGCAGCATTGTGCGCTTCAGCTTCAGGCCGCTCGACGGGCTGATGGCGGACCTGCGGGAAAAGCTGCTCGGCCCGAAAGAGGGCGAGCCCTCTTCCAACGTCGCCATGGTGCCCTAGAGCACGCCTCCGTTAGACGGCCCCGTCCGGCATGATCGCTCAGGCTCCGGGATCGCCAACCAACCCAGCTGCAGCAATGCCGGCCATGGCTGCGATCTCGTCATTGTCGGAGGTGTCGCCCGAGACACCGATCGAGCCGATGATGGCCTTGGCGCCATCGCGGATCAGCACGCCGCCGGCTACCGGGATCAAGGCACCACCAATGGCGTGGGTTGCGGCTGAAATGAAGTGCGGGCGCTCCGACGCCATGCGGGCAATGGCGCGGGAGCCGACGCCGAGGCTGATCGCCCCCATGGCCTTGCCGCGCGCGATGTCGCCGCGCTTGAGGCTGGTGCCATCCTCGGAAGCCGAGAGCTTGATCGCGCCGCGTTCGTCGAGAATGCAGATCGCGAGCGCGTTCATGCCCTTCGCACGGCCCTCGGCAAGGGCAGCAGAAAGAATGGTCTGGGCAGCGGCAAGTGTCAGGGGCATGGGCAGATCCTCGGGTATGAACAGCGCCGACGTGCAGATTGCGGCCGTTAGCCCAAATAGTCTGCCATGCGCCAGGTTGGGCAGGGGCGTAGCACCGGAAAAGCCGGGTTGCGCACATGAAAATCAGCAAGCGACCACGGCGGCATGCCGTCAAAAGCCGCCGGCAGGGCGCTCAGTCCTGCTTGTGTGACGTCTTGCCGGCTTCGCTGACTTGACCGGCGCGGATCACTGCCCAGACGCTGGCGGCCGAGAACAGGACGCCTGCCGCCAGATAGAGCGTGAAGGATTCGCGGAGAGCTTCAAGAATGGCGTGCATGACGGCTCCTCATGTCATCAGATCGCATCGCAGAGGCCGGGCAACCTCCACCCGTGCAACCTCCACCCGTTCGTCTTGCGCGATCCCTGTCACTTCGTCGTTTCGGCAGGCATTCCGGTTCAATTCAGGATATCCCGCGTCATGCCTGAAAGCATTTTTGCAAAAGCCCCACGCAGAGCACGTGTCATTGCTCATCCTTCCTTGCCGGTTGCCAACTGTCGGGGGAGCGGCAATGAGGGAGCGAACACCCGTCCCGGTCCGTGCCTGTTGCTACCACGTTCCTTTGCGTCGTGGTGCTTGATTGATCGAGGCCGCATGTGCTTGATAGGTTCCCAGAGAGAACCGGAGGAAGACATGGGACTTTTCAAATTCATCAAGGACGCAGGCGCCAAGATCTTCGGGGGCAGTTCGGCCAAGGCGGCCGATGCTGCGACCTTGCAGAAGGAACTCGCCAGCCATGGCCTTCCTTCCGGCGTGCAGGTTGATGTCAACGGCGACAAGGTGACCGTCAGCGGCGCTGCCATGACCACCGAGGAAGCCGAGAAGATCATCCTGGCGCTCGGCAACACGGTGGGCGTCGGCGAGGTCGAGAGCAACCTTCTGATCCACAACGAGGTTCCCCCGTCCGTGATGTACACGGTGAAGAAGGGCGATACGCTCTGGAAGATCGCCGAGGCGCATTACGGCAAGGGCAAGGGCGCGATGTATACCGAAATCGTTGCCGCCAATTCGCCACCGGTGAAGAACCCGGATCTGATCATGCCGGGCTGGGTGCTGCGCATTCCTCCGCAGAACTGACGGGCCTGGTTGCACAGTGCCCGGTGATCCGTTCAGTCGTCGAGATCCATCGAAGACGCGATCTGTGCCGCGCCCCACCGCCTGCCGAGGACGGTGACGGGCGCGGAGACGTCCCGGACCAATTCACCGAAGCCGCAGGGCATGTCTCGGCGGCAAGCTTGCACCACGGGCCAGGGCGAAAAGCGCGCCGCACGCAGGGTCCAGCGGTCATCGTCGATGCGCCGATGGCGGGAAAAGCTGTGGGTAAACCGCGGATCATCGAGCCGCTGCGGCTGCTGGGTAGGCCGGTTGATGCACCGGCACGTAGCAGTTCCGGTCTGGCGCGACGGCTTGGGCTATGCCTTTGTCGGGTGCATAGCCGCACGCAGCGATCGGCGGCAGGATACTCTTAAAAAAAGTCGAGTGCTGGGTGGATGAATTGCTGCGGACTGGTGCCGGCAACCGGGCTGAGTTCGCTCGAGAACAGCACGGCCTGCGATATGTTGTGGCTGGTCAGTGCTCCGGCGAAGACACCCGCCAGATCATCGGCAAAGCGCCTCGCAGTGGCGATCACGGCTGCACTGGCCAGGTCCAGTTGCTGCATCAGCGCCGTCAGTCTTTCGGCAGAGGCCGGGTCTCGTGGATGCAGCAGCTTCAGCGACATGGTCTGGACGTCGAGGGCGACCAGACGTGCAAGGAAGGCGCCGATGCCTTCGAGGTGGACAAAGGCCTCGACGCTGCCAAGTGCCAACAGGGCAGGAGGCCGCTCCAGCATCACCCCCCTGATGACCAGGATCGATGTGGTGGTGGCATGCTCGACGACATCCAGCTTGATGACGGCGCGGCAGGCATGGGGCATGCGCGGGCCCGTGCGGCGCTCCGCACCCATGGACCGGTCCGCAATCCTGAGCCGTTCCAGCCGCTTCGCCAGATGCCCCGGGCGGGCGGGCTCCGGCGCGCCGGGTGATGGCGGGGTTCGGAGACCATCGCGATAAGGCAAGGCACAGTGCAAAGCTGAAGGGGCAAAGCTGAAGGGGCAAAGCTGAAGGGGCAGGTCACGGGCATATGTCGATAAAGATAAAAATGTGACAAAGCACCAGTTTGCCTTCGTTTCCCGCCTGGGCGCGCCGCTGGCGGCGGTCTTCGTCGGGGCGCTCTGACCGCGCCATAAACCGGTTGCCACGGCTCTGCGCCATGCTCTAGTTTTTGGGAACGGCAGTTCACGCGGCGCACCGGAGGATGGAATGATCCAGGACTGGAGCATGGACGAGGTCATGGCAGGCCTCGCCGATGGCAGCATCATTCTTGTCGATGTGCGCGAGCCGCATGAGTTCGCGCTTGGCCATATCCCCGGCTCGGTTTTCATGCCGCTGTCGCAGTTCGACCCGTCGGCGCTGCCGGACGAGCCGGGCCGCCGGGTGGTGTTCTCCTGCGCGGCCGGTGTGCGCTCGCAGCACGCGATTGCCCTGGCCAAGGCGGCTGGTCTCGCCCATGACAGCCATTATGGCGGCGGTTTCAAGGACTGGTTTGGCGCTGGCGGGCCTGTCGAACGCGGCTGAGCCGTTTGGGCGGCAAGCTCATCGCGCACCGGATCGTCGAACGCCGCGCCTGCTCCGGTCGCGTTGATCTTGCCACATGGACGCAGTGCGCAATCCGGGCTTGTGGCCAGGGCGGTTTTTCTGCCCATATAGTGCAGCGTCATTTTTTCAGATCGGGATCATCCTGCCCATGCGACCCATGAAATTCGGAGTCGGCCAGCCCATTCGCCGCCTCGAGGACCAGCGCTTCATCACCGGCTCGGGTCGCTACACCTCCGATCTCATTCCCGCCAACGCCCTGCATGGCTTCGTGCTGCGCAGCCCCCATGCCCATGCCAGTTTCCGGTTCACCGATCTGGCGACGGCGCGGGCCATCAAGGGCGTCAGGCTGATCCTCACGCACGAGGACATTGCCCATCTTGGTGACCTGCCATGCAAGGGCCTGATCCAGACCACGGACGGCACGCCCGTCAAGCCGACGCCGCACCCGATTCTGGCCAAGGGCACCGTGCGCCATGTCGGCGAGGCGGTGGCGTTCATCGTGGCCGACACTGTCAACAAGGCGCGCGACGCGGCCGAAGCGATCGGCATCGACTACACCGTGCTGCCAGCCATCACTGGGATTGCCGAGGCCACTGCGAAGGGTGCGCCGCAGGTCTGGCCGGACCGGCCCGGCAACATCGCGTTCACGGCGGAGCAGGGCAACAAGGCCCGCACCGATGCCGCCTTTGCCAAGGCTGCGAGCACCGTGTCGATGACGATCGTCAACAATCGGCTGGTCTCCAGCTACATGGAGACGCGTGCGGCAATCGGCGAATATGACGCGAAGACAAAGCGTTTCACGCTGACGCTGGGCAGCCAGGGCAGCCACGGCGTGCGCGACCTTCTGTGCAACAGTGTCTTCAAGATCGATCCGTCGCGGATGCGGGTGATCACGCCCGATGTGGGCGGCGGCTTCGGCACCAAGATCTTCCTCTACAGCGAGTATCCGCTGGTGCTGGCGGCGGCAGAGAA
>JAPLOV010000153.1 GCA_026400565.1 Hyphomicrobiales bacterium
CCGTATTGTCGTCGGCGCCGAGCCGGGCTTGGCCTCCGCCCAGGAAACTCGACAGACCGAGCGCCTTGTCGTCCTTCGACAGGACAATGAAAAACGGTTTGGCTGGCTTACCGAACCGCCGCATCTGCGATTTGAAGACATCGATATCGATATCCGGCGCGGCCAGGAACAGCGCGCCAAGCTTGGAGACCTGGCGTATTCCTCCGCTGATCTTGACCTGGCGCAGTGCTTCGACCGTCACCCAATTCCCCATGGAATGGGCTAGGATCGTCACCTGTTCCGCCTGGCTTGCGAAGACCAGGCGCAAGGTTCGTTCCAGATCGTCCCGGGCCGCTGTGGCGCTGTTGTTGTCGTAGATATACTGCGAGACCTGGCCGCGCGACGCCCAGGTGAACAGCACGGGCACGGCCGGCGCCTTCGCGTCGTGGATCACCTGCGTGAAGCGGTAAACCGCCTCGGCGAACATCGTATTGTAGCCGTGCACGAAGAGAAACACGTTGCGTTTGCCCTTGGGACGGGCGGCAAGCTGGGCATTGAGTTCCGTCACAAAAGCGCGGTCGCCGTCAATATAGCTCGCGTCGCGAACGACGAAATCTGTCTTGGGATCGCCCGGCGCTGTCGAGGCCCAGGAGATCTCGCCAGCCTTGTGCCCGGGCGGTACGGACACGGCGATCCTTGCGAAATCGAGCGGCGTGGCACGTTCGCCATTGAACAGTGTCCCGGGGCGGTCATCACGCTGCCGCGTCGTAGCGACCAGAACTGTGTGGACGGTAGCCCCAGGCTCCGACTGGGAAACAGGCGCCAGGAAGCCCGTTTCCGGGCGCGAACCGCAGGCGGACAGCATGAGCGACATCATGATCAGGAGCGGCGCAAGGACGAGACGCGCCGAAAGCTTCGGCAAGGCTGGCGCGGATTGGACGAAAACCTGCATCAAAAGCGATCCTGCTGACAACCAAGGAGTTTCGAAAGGCCATGTCCCGGTCATGGGAACAGGCAGCTAACCTGCAAGACGAACAGGCGCGTTGCCGACGTCACCCTAGACCGATCCTGGTACACGATACATTGCTGCTAATCCTTAATTTTTGCAAATCGGGGCGACTTGGCCTGGCCCTTGCCGTTGCCTGGAGCCGTCTAAGCATGATCGCATTGCTGCGCCGCCGCGCAACCCTGACCAGCCAAGCCGATCACCGTCCTTCTGAGGTACTGTCAGGTTGCCTGATTGGCCCCCACTTCGTGGCTTTGGCGACGTCGCTCGGCACGCCCATGATGACGGCGCTGTCGTCGCGCAGATCGACTATGCGCAGCGGACGGACGATCTTGATCTCGATCTCGGCATAGCGGCGACCATGCAGTTCGGTCTCAGCGATCGGCAGGTCTGCGATCGTCCCGTCGCGCTGATCGCGCAGCACGGCCTCGAGGAAACAGACCTTCATCTCGCACAGACAGCCCTGCCCGGCCAGGAAGCGACCGTTGCCGTCATGCTGGCTGAACTCGGCACGGTTCGACATGAACGCGGATCGCCCGCCGGCGCACGACGAGAAGATCGCCGACGCGCCCGAGGCCATTGCCCGCCTGCGCCGCCTCATGCTCGATCTGGCCGTGCGCGGCAAGCTGGTGCCGCAGGGGTGCTGTCAACGTAAGGCCGCCGTTCGGCAAGTTGCCAGTCCCCTTTGGAGGGGTCGTGGGTAGCCAATAACGCGTTCACCTTTTCATTCTATAAGCGATTGGAAGCGCCCGCCTGTAGGTCATGGGCTTGCAAAATCCGGAGAACCAAATGGATTTGGCCAAGGCACTGATGGCAGCAGTCGCGTGCGGTATCGCAACATTATTTTTGTCGTTACTGGTGGCGAGAGCAAAGTCGCCACCCGACATGGGGGGATGGCGGCATCTCAAGCCCAGCGCCATGCATTGGGCTGCTATCGGGCTTGGTAGTGGGCTCTGTCTCCTGATGACCTACGTTCGCCTGTTTGTCGGATCGTCACGGGCCGACGCCGAATCACAGATGATGATCCTTACCTGGCTCATCATTGTCTTCGGCCTGTTGACGATCGCAACAGCGATCGCCATGCATGCGATGCAGCGACGTGGCGTACGATGGCGCGGAACGCGCCTTTCGTTCACAGGGAGTTCGGGGACCGAGCAACGGAGCTTTGATGACGTCCAGCAGGTCCGCTTCAGCCTCCTGGGGCAGGCGGTTCTGGTTTTTGCTGACGGTTCGTTCCTGCGGATTGACCCAAACGCCGCTGGTGCGAGTGAACTGCTGGATTTGCTGGAGGAACGCAATGGGCGGTCCCGCTACAGGAATTCGCCCTGACAGTGCCATTGCAGCAACCTTCACAGGGTCAGCGCAAGCTCGGTCTGATCGTTCATGAAGGCCGCCTCGTACACGCGCGCTGGCGCTCCAGCGAGGCCAAACTTGCGAAGCGCCTCACGCCATTCACCGAAAATTCGCCGCGCCGTTTCCCTGATCATTCGCCGGGCTTCTGCTTCTTCGATTTCAAAGAAGGTGGAGGCCTCTAGCGCGAGCCGGATGGAGCGATCATGTTTGCTGCCCTCGAGGATCGCCGTCTCGAGGTGCGGATTGCGATCTGGCGCAACTCGATGTCTCCGTTGATGACGAAACCGAGCAGCATGCTTGGAGGGCGACCACACAACTTGCCGATCTGCTCGGCTTGTCCGTCCATGACGCGGCCTATCTTGAGTTTGCCCAGCGCAAGCTGCTCCAAAGGCTCGTCACGCGCCAGGATCAACGGAGCATATCGACACGCGCACCGCTGATGATGGTGGGATCGAGGCTGTTCCATGCTCGATCGCAGGTCATCGCGGTGGCACCAAGTTCCATCGCCAGTGCGATGCAGGCTCGGTCCCCCATTGAGAGTCCCATGCTGCGAGTGGGCATTCGCAGAGCGCCAGCGGCAAGCGCCTGCTCCTGGGTCATTGGTCTGACGTCATGGATAACTGCCAGCACCTCCTCAACCTCTTCCTTGCCAAGACCCTTCTCGCCAAGCTTGGCTGCAACCTCAGCGAGGTTGGCCGCGCCCACGATGGCGCGATCGAGAACCGCCTCAACCTTGCTCGCCCCAGGCTCATCGTTGAGAAGCGCGAGGATTGCAGAGCTATCGAGCACGATCGCATCAGTCATGTTCCGCCTCCGCCCGCCGCTCCATCTCAAGCTCATCGACCAGCGAATACCCTTCCGGCACATGGCGACGTAAGATCGCCCGAGCGCGCGCGAGCGCCTTATCGAGTGTCCGGATCCTGATGTCGCCGTCGTGGATTTCGATCGTGACGACGTCGCCTGTCGACAGGCCGAGCGATCGACGCATA
>JAPLOV010000056.1 GCA_026400565.1 Hyphomicrobiales bacterium
ACGCGGCTGGTCACCTTGTCGCCTTCGGTTCCGGCCAGCGGGCTGTCATTGACGATGAACGACATCGACACGGTCGGCGGATCGATGGGCTGGGCCTTCATGGCCTCCATCACCTCCGGTGCGCAGAACGTGTCGGCAACAGTGCCCTTCGACAGGCCGGCAATGGCGATGATATCGCCCGGCACAGCTTCATCGATGGGCGTGCGCTCGACGCCGCGGAAGGCGAGGATCTTGGAGACGCGGCCCATTTCGACCAGCGTTCCGTCCTGTGCCAGCGCCTTGATCGGCATGTTCGGCCTGATCGACCCGGAGGTGACGCGGCCCGTGATCATGCGGCCCAGGAACGGGTTGGCCTCCAGCAGCGTTCCGATCATGCGGAACGGCCCTTCCTCGGTCTTGGCCTGCGGCACATGGGCCAGCACCAGATCGAACATCGGGGCAAGGCCCTGATCCTTCGGTCCTTCCGGAGCCGTTGCCATCCAGCCATCGCGGCCCGACCCGTAGAGGATCGGGAAATCGAGTTGCTCGTCGGTGGCATCGAGCGCTGCGAACAGGTCGAACACCTCGTTGACGACCTCGATGTGGCGGGCGTCGGGCCGGTCGATCTTGTTGATGGCAACAATGGGCTTGAGGCCGAGCTTGAGCGCCTTGCCGACCACGAACTTGGTCTGCGGCATCGGCCCCTCGGCGGCATCCACCAGCACGATCACGCCGTCGACCATGTTGAGGATGCGCTCCACCTCGCCGCCGAAATCGGCGTGGCCTGGCGTGTCGACGATGTTGATGCGGACATCTTTCCACACCACCGACGTGCACTTGGCCAGAATGGTGATGCCCCGTTCCTTTTCGAGATCGTTCGAATCCATCACGCGCTCGACCACGCGCTGGTTGTCACGGAACGAGCCCGCCTGCTGCAGGAGCTTGTCGACAAGCGTGGTCTTGCCGTGGTCGACATGGGCGATGATGGCGATATTGCGAAGCGACATGGTGGCGGACTTTGCGTTTCGGGCGCGGCAGGGCGCGGGGACGTGAAAAGGGCGGACGTGAAAAGGGCGGGCGTGAACAGAACGGACGGGCGATACGGTGTGAACAGGCTACAAGGTGGCACTTGGCTCCCGCACCATGACGGCGCACGTGGAAGCCGGACATTCAGACAGGCATCCCGCACACTGAGCAGGGCGCCGGTGCCGGATGCTGCGGAAGCGGCAACGCTTGGTCCGCGCCAGCCGTGTTCAAAAAACAGGGGAGGCGCATGCCGGAGCCTTGTCCCGGCCAGGCACGCGCCCCCCTAATTCGCTGCGCTGCAATATCACCGGCATGGTTTTGAGGCAATGCGAATCGCGAAAGCCCGCTGCTCCGAAAACAGCAGCCTCCAGAAACGATGTCATCCGCTTGCCGGAACCGCAACTTGACGGCCACATGGGGCCTGTGACCTGATCGGAAACAATGCTGCCCGCGATCCGGCCCCGAAAGTGACGCCCGACCATGACGCAATTTGTCCACCCGCCGGCCCTGAGCCTGTCCACCATCGACGAGCGGTCGCGCGAGATATTCCGCCGGATCGTCGAGAACTACCTGTCCCATGGCGAACCGCTGGGCTCGCGCAACATCTCGCGGATCATACCGATGACGCTGTCGCCGGCCTCGGTGCGCAATGTCATGTCCGATCTGGAGCAAGCCGGTCTGATCTTCGCGCCGCACATCTCCGCCGGCCGGATGCCGACCGAGAAGGGCCTGCGCTTCTTCGTCGATGCCATGATGGAGGTTGGCGACCCCACGGGCGATGAGCGCGCCACCATCGAGGCGCAGGTCAAGGCCGCGGCTGGCCGCTCGCTCGATGGCGTTCTTGCCGAGGCATCAAGTCTCCTGTCAGGCCTGTCGCGCGGCGCCGGCGTCGTCCTCGCGAGCAAGACCAACACCCGGCTCAAGCACGTCGAGTTCGTGATGCTCGATCCGGCGCGGGCCCTCGTCGTGCTGGTCGGCGAGGATGGTCAGGTCGAGAACCGCATCCTGGCCCTGCCGCCGGGCCTTCCAGCATCGGCCCTCACCGAGGCGACAAACTTCCTCAACGCCCGTCTCGATGGCCGGACCATCAGCGAGTTGCGCACCGATCTCGAGGAACACCGCTCGCAGCTCACGGACGAACTGGACGAACTCACGGCCCGGCTGGTGGAGGCGGGCCTTGCCGTCAGCGTCGGCAGCGAGGGCGCACGCCAGCTGATCGTGCGCGGTCAGGCCAACCTGCTGGAAGACCTCAGGGCCCAGGAGGATCTGGAGCGGATCCGGCTGCTGTTCGCAGATCTCGAAACGCAGAAGGAAGTGATCGAACTGCTGTCCCGCGCCGAAAACGCCGACGGCGTGCGCATCTTCATCGGTTCGGAAAACAAGCTGTTCTCCTTGTCCGGCTCATCGCTGATCGCGGCCCCGTTTCGGGACAGCCGCCAGCAGATCGTCGGCGTGGTCGGCATCATCGGCCCGACGCGCCTCAATTACGCCCGCATCGTGCCCATGGTCGACTTCACCGCAAGGGTCGTGTCGGACATGATGCGGAAACGGGAGAGCTGAAAACGAAAATGCCGCCTCGCGGCGGCATGGGAAGGTTTGGTGGTGGAGGCAGTCCGCCCAAAAAAGGTCTTTGGGGAGATCTTCTGCACGAGCATGACTGTGGCAGCAGATTGGCAAAAAAGAGCTCGCCAGAACGAAAGACCCCACGACGGAGGCGTTTGAATCCAGCACAATGGCAGCGTGAACCGAAAAATTCGAAGGCTGAATTGTTAGATGTCAATGAGCACTATTTGACCGGCCTAGCGTCCGGGAACTTCCACTTGCCGTCGAGAAGCTCCTTCTTCGGCTGATACAGGCGCACGACGTAGTTCCAGCCCTTGATGATCGGCAGATAGTTGGAATTGTTCGGGTCTCCGCCGAAGTGAATGGTGATGCCGCCGTCAGCATCCTTCTTCGCTGTCACATTGTTTAAGGAATAGGCGTCGCGGTCGTTCTTCTCCATGAAGCCCTTTTCATTGTAGACGGTGATGGACCAGAAGCCATTCACAGGCACGTTCTTCGCCGTCACCACATGCGGCGTCTTGCCATCGTTCTCCTTCGGCACGCCATTCAGATAGATTGCCGCAGATCTTGGATTGCCGCCCCATCCGTAGGCCGCGCCCAGCATATGATCGATCGGGTTCAATTTGGACTTCTGGCCGAACATGGTCGAGGCGTCTGTCTTGGTCGAGGCGAGCACATTGATCGCATCGCGCACCTTATGGAGGGACGCCTCGTCCCAATCGGGGATCTGGAACGAACCCGCGTTAGCCTGAACAGCCGTGATCTTGTCCTGAAGGGTGTTCGCCGCCTTCAGGTCGGCGGGATTCGAAGGGTCCATGAAGGTGCGGAAGATGACGAAGACGTAGCGCGTCCCTATCATCTTCCGTGTCAGCGTAAACTTTCCGGCATCATGCACGGCTGGCCAGATGGAGTGATCCTGATTGATGATCAGCATCGACTGGAAGCGGCCGCTGGTGGGCGGCTTTGTGATCGTCACTGGCTTCGTTAGATCGAAAACTCCGAATGAATACAGCGTATCCCGGTTCATCCGGATGACGTTTTGCTGATCGATAGGCGTGGGCTGACGCAGATGAGCTATTTTGCCGAAGCCGCCCTGCGCCACGTAGCGTTTGAGTGTCAAATCGGTCTCGGCCCGCACAAAATTGTCGACCGTTACTGTCTCGGCGGCGATTGCGAGATTGGAACCCAGAGCCAAGGCGCCGGCAAGAACGACCGAACGGAACAAGCGATTTGGCATGTTTTCCCACCTGTTTGTAGAAGCATGCCAGTGACTTTGCATCGCCAGCTAGAAATGGGCAAGATCGAAGCTGCGTCTCCCAGCAGCTCTTGACGTTGCTGTTTGGCACATCGCGTCATTTCTGCGGTGCGGAAACTGGTCCGCGATTGGGGCGCAGCAGACCCCGATAAGCCTTTCGCCCAGCAGATTCATGGGTTCACGGCCTGGGACTTTGCGCCCGCCGGCGTCATAGATCTGGCAATGACCTTCGTGTCCCTGGCTCTCGTCGGTTCACTTCAGGGCAAG
>JAPLOV010000257.1 GCA_026400565.1 Hyphomicrobiales bacterium
GCGATCATGCGCAGCGTCGTGGTCTTGCCGCAGCCCGACGGCCCGAGGAGGCAGAAGAACTCCCCGTCATGGACGGTGAAGGTCGAATCCTTGACGGCGCTGAAACTGCCGAAGGATTTGTGCAGGTTGGTGACGTCGATCGTTGCCATCGGCCTATTCCGGAAACTTCGAACCGACGATGAACAACACCGTTCCCAGCAGCGTGACCGCGAAGGACCAGCTGTAGAGCATGAGCGACACCGGCTGCATGAGCATGACCACGCCGCAGCCGATCAGCCCGGTGGCCATATTCTCGGCGATGCTGCGCGGCGACAGGCGCTTTTGCGGTTGCGCCGGGGTCGGCGCCTTGGGCACGATGGGTTGATGGCTCATTTGCGCACCGCTCCGAAGGTGATGCCGCGCAGCAGGTGCTTTCTCAGCAGCACCGTGAAGACCAGGATCGGGATGAGGAACAGCGTGGTGCCCGCCGCCACGGCCGGCCAGTCCTGCCCGCCCTCGCCAATGATGATCGGGATGAAGGGCGGAGCGGTCTGCGCGTCTCCGGAGGTGAGCAGCACGGCAAAGGCGTACTCGTTCCAGGCGAAGATCATGCAGAAAATCGCGGTGGCGGCGATGCCGGTAGCGGCCTGCGGCAGCACCACCTTGCGGAAGGCCTGCAGCCGCGTGTAGCCGTCGATCATCGCTGCTTCCTCGTATTCGCGCGGGATCTCGTCGATGAAGCCCTTGAGCAGCCAGACCGCGAGTGACACGTTCACCGAGGTGTAGAGCAAGATCATGCCCAGCCGCGTGTCCTGCAGGCCGAGTTCGCGGTACATCAGGTAGATCGGGATCGCGACCGCGATGGGTGGCATCATGCGCGTGGAGAGGATGAAGAACAGCAGGTCATCCTTCAGCGGAACGCGGAAGCGCGAGAAGCCGTAGGCCGCCAGCGTGCCAAGAAACACCGCCAGGGCCGTCGAACCGAAGGCAATGATGACCGAGTTGAGGAAGCGCGGGATGTACTTGGACTCCGACACGATCACCATGTTCTTTGCCCGCGCCTGCACCTCGCAGGCCCCGCTTGGTGGCGGCAAGGTGGCAAGGTAGTCCGGCGTCTGGCGAGAGCGCGTGGTGAACAGGTTGCAGAACCCTTCGATGGTCGGCTCGAAATGCACCCAGGGGATGACCTTGGGCGGGTAGGAGATCGAATCCTGCGGGCTCTTGATCGAGGTCAGTACGATCCACACAAGCGGGATCAGCGTCAGGACCGCATAAAGAACCACGATCGTGCCGGCGATGCGCTTGGAGGCGCGCGACGGCTCGACGATGGAATAGGCCGTGCTGTTGCCGCTCATCGCGCCTTCACCTTGTTGAGGGCCCGCACATAGATGTTGGCCAGGCCGAACACCGTGACGAACAGGATGATGGCAAAGGCGGAAGAATAGCCGGTGCGCCACTTCTCGAAAGCCTCGCGCTTGAGCGTGATCGAGGCCACCTCGGTGGTCGAGCCTGGCCCGCCGCCGGTGAGCAGGTTGACCATGTCAAACATCTTGAAATTCTCGATGCCGCGGAACAGGACCGCCAGCATGATGAAGGGCATCGCCATGGGCAGGGTAATCGTCCAGAACTGGCGCCATTTCGATGCGCGATCCACCTCCGCCGCCTCGTAGATGTAGTCGGGGATCGACCGCAGGCCGGCCAGGCAGATCAGCATCACGTAAGGTGTCCACATCCAGCTGTCGACGAGCACAATGGCCCAGGGCGAGAGCCGGACATCGCCGAGCATCTGGAAGGACGAGGGCGGGATGCCGCTGACGAAGGCGACCATGTAATTGAACAGGCCGATCTGCGGCTGGTACAGAAAGGTCCAGAAATTGCCCACCACGGCGGGTGAGAGCATCATCGGCAGCAGGATCACCGTGGTCCAGAAGCCCGAGCCACGGAACTTGCGGTCGATCAGCCAGGCCAGCACGAACCCGAGCACTGTCTGGATGATGATGGTGGCGATCACGAAGCGCGCCGTCACCTGCATCGCAGCCCAGATATCCGGGTTGGTCAGGATGTCGTTGTAATGGGCAAGGCCGACATCGCGCAGCGGCGCGTTGGGCCGGTTGGCGCGGTAACTGGTGAAGGACAGCTGTATGGTCCAGATCAGCGGAAAGATGTTGATCGCTAGGAGCAGTACGATCGTCGGTGAAATGAACAGCCAGGCGATGGCCTTGTCCGACAGCCCGCGCACCTTGCCGGCCAAGCCCGGCGGCGTGGCGCGCGCGGCCCTGTTGATCAGCGTGGCGGGATTGGCGGGGGCATTCATGGTGACGTTCCTGACGATCCACCGGTATCGTTCCCGGCTGGAGCAAAGCGGAGGAGAAGGGATTTCGCAAGCACGGTGGCATATGAAGCCCGTGCCCGGCCCGAAGGCTGCCGGGGGTATACGCGTCAGGGTCGGGTCCGCAATGGTGATTCCCGGCCGGAGCGAAGCGGAGGGGAAGGGAATCCACAAGCACAGTGGCTGGTGGATCCCCTTCCCGGCCCCGGGGGCCGCCGGGGCTGGCAGCGTGAATCAGCCTCAGAGCTTGCCGTCTTCCTTGAACACCTTGGTCCAGTCCTGGATCATCAGGTCGAGCGCCTGCTTGGCGGTGCCCTGATCAGCCACGATGTAGTCGTGCATGCGCTTTTGCATGGCGAGCAGCAGTGCCGCATAGGACGGATCGGCCCAGAAATCCTTGACCTCGCCCATGGCCGTCAGGAAGTCGGCTGCGAACGGGGCGGTGTTCTTGAAGTTCGGGTCATTGAGAACCGCCTTGTGAGCCGAATAGCCGCCAAGCGACCACCATTTCTTCTGCACATCGGGCGCGGCGAACCACTTGATGTAGGCGAGCGCTTCGGCCTGGTTTGGCGAATCCGCCACCACCGAGATGCCCTGCCCGCCAAGCTGCGAGCCCTTCCTGGTTTCACCGGGATTGACGAAGAAGCCGATCTTGTCGCCACCGACCGCCGGATCCTTGTGCAGGCCCGGAAAGAAGGCGAACCAGTTCATCTGCAGGGCCACC
>JAPLOV010000215.1 GCA_026400565.1 Hyphomicrobiales bacterium
GTGCCGCCGTAGACTCCAGGCTCACGGCGAGGCCCTGGATCACGTTGGTGCCATGGCCGGAGACGGAGGCCCTGGCCACCGACTTCACGGGCCGGAAGCCCGTTCCCGTGTAGTACTCGGTGATCACGACGATGAGCGCCGTGACCGCGAGGCCGACCAGACCACAAAGGAACAGCGACTGGGCGGTGATGGTCAGGCCCGAAACGGTGGTGACCGGAACCGGGACAAGGGTGTTCACGACCCACCAGATGGCACCAATCGACAGCACGCCGGTTATGATCAGGCCCTGGTAGAGGGCACCCATGATATTCTGTGAGCGGCCAAGCCGGACGCCGAAGGTGCCGATGATTGAGGTCACGATGCAGACCGCGCAGATGACCAGCGGCAGCAGCATCATGTTCAGGGCGTTGGCACCGAAGAAGATGGACGCCAGCACCATGGTGGCCACGGTGGTCACGGCGTAGGTCTCGAAGAGGTCAGCGGCCATGCCGGCGCAGTCGCCGACATTGTCGCCCACGTTGTCTGCGATGGTCGCCGCGTTGCGTGGATCATCCTCGGGAATACCGGCTTCGACCTTACCGACGAGGTCGCCGCCAACGTCGGCACCCTTGGTGAAGATACCGCCGCCGAGACGGGCAAAGATCGAGATCAGCGAAGCGCCGAAGCCGAGCGCCACCAGCGCGTCGATGACGATGCGGCTGGACGGCGAATGGCCAAGGCCGGTCAGGATGCCGTAGTAGATCGCGACGCCGAGGAGCGCGAGGCCCGCCACCAGCATGCCTGTCACCGCACCGGCCTTGAAGGCCACGTCAAGGCCGCCAGCCAGCGACTGGGTCGCGGCCTGCGCCGTACGGACGTTGGCGCGCACCGAGACGTTCATGCCGATGAAGCCGGCAAGGCCGGACAGCACCGCACCGATCAGGAAGCCGAAGGCAACTTCCTTGCCGAGGAGGAACCAGAGCCCGATCAGCAGCACGATGCCGACGCCTGCAATGGTGATGTACTGACGCTTGAGATAGGCTTGCGCGCCTTCGGCGATCGCGCCCGCGATTTCCTGCATGCGCTGGTTGCCGGCGTCACGCTTCATGACATCGAGGTAGGCCCAGATTCCATAAAGGAGCGAGGTCGCTCCAAGTGCGATGATGATGAGCAGTGGGCTCATGGCGATGTCCATCCCTGTTTTTTGCTGCGAGACGGCTTTGCTGCGCCATGCCGCACCAATGGCACGAACAGGCAGCGCCTTCTCAGACGAGTGCCGCGTGTCTGCCAAACTTTAAACGAAATGTAAAACCGGGAATTTGTCTGAGACGCCTTCTGGTGGCAAGGATCGGTCACGTTGCGTTCGTGAGCCGCGTCAGAACGCCAGCACTGGCCGGCTTCTGGCCTGGATCGCCACCATCACCAGCGCCAGCGCGACGGCGGGGAACACCACCCAGTTGACGATATCCCAGCCGCCGATATGCAGCAGCTTGCCCGACGAGAGCGAGGCCATGGCGACCGCGCCGAACACGAGAAAATCGTTGGCGGCCTGCACCTTGGTCCGCTCCTCGGGCCGATAGCAGTCGGTCACCATCGAGGTTGCGCCGACGAAGCCGAAATTCCAGCCCACGCCGAGCAGGATCAGCGAGATCCAGAAATGCGCGACGGTCAGCCCCGACAACCCGACGACGGCGGCAACCGCGATCATCAGCAGGCCAGCTGCCGTGATTTTGTCCTTGCCGAAACGGTTGATCAGGTCGCCTGTGAAGAAGCTCGGCGCGAACATCGCCAGCACATGCCACTGGATGCCGAGCGCGGCCTCACCGATGCTGTGGCCGCAGGCGACCATGGCCATCGGTGCCGCCGTCATCAAAAATGCCATCAGCCCGTAGCTGACCAGCCCGCAGATCACCGCCGTGACGAAGCGCGGGTTGCGCATGATCTCGCCGAGTGGCCGGCCGCCCGAAACCTGCTTCTTCGGGGCAGGCGCATTGAGCAGCGACACGACCAGCATCGCCATGAGGGCAAGGCCGGACAAGGCGAGGAAGCTCGCCGCGAACGGATAGAGCGGTGTCAGGTCGCGCGTCCAGATCACGGTCTGCGGCCCGATCACGGCCGCGAACAGGCCGCCCACCATGACGAGCGAAATCGCCCGCGCCTTGTAGCTTTCGCTCGCGCTGTCGATGGCCGCGAACCGGTAGCTCTGCACGAAGGCGATGTAGAAGCCGGACAGGAACGTGCCGAGGCAGAACAGCCAGAAGGCCCCCCGCGCGGTGCCCGCTGCCGCAACGATCCCGGAGATCACGCCCGCGAGGCAACCGATGATGTAGCCGATGCGCCGGCCATGGCGGCGCATCAGCCACGCAGCCGGAATGACCGCGCAGGCAAGCCCGATGTTGAGCAGGCTGACAGGCAGCGTCGCCAGAGCCTTGTCATCGGCCAGTTGCATGCCGATCAATCCGCCCAGCGAAACGATGATCGGCGGTGTGGCTCCGCCCAGCGCCTGCGCGACGGTCAGAATGCGGACATTGCGCTTCGCCACCGCATCGGGAGCGCCGGTTGCGCCGGCATCTGGCAGCGGCATGGCAGGGGGAGCGCTCGGCGTGGTCATGCCTGCCGGATAACCCAATTTGCAGCAGCGCGCATCCGCAGAAATCCGGGGGCGGCCATGCAGGCCGGCGCATCATGCCCGGCACATGTGGCGTTGCAGCGGGATTTGGCTGTCAAGCGGTCCAGTCGTGCTGGAAGGACAGGCTGGAAAATGGTACCGCGCTGCCGTCCGCTCCCACGAAAGCTGGATCCTCCGCGAGGGTCAGCTCGCCGATCACGCTGGCCTCGCAGCCGGCTGCGGCGCAGGCGGCCAGCAGGGCTGGAACGGTGTCCGGATCGGCAGCCATCAGGACCTCGTAGTCGTCGCCGCCGGCCATGATGGTCTGGAGCAGGTCCGGGGCCAGCGCCAGCGCTGCGCGCGCTGCCGGCGACAGCGGCACGCGGTCCAGCAGGATGCGGGGATGAAGCCCTTTGATGCCGCATGCCGCTGCCAGCTTCACGGCATCGCCCAGCAATCCGTCGGAAACATCCATCGCAGCGGCGGCATGCGCGGTTATCGCCCCGGCCAGGGCATTGCGCGGGTAGGGATGCAGGTAGCGGTCGGCGAGGTGCGCGCGCAACGGACCGGGCAGCGCCCGTGCCCAGGGCGCATCCGGCTCCAGCCTTAGCCTGAGCCCCAGTGCCGCATCCCCGATGCTGCCGCTGACCAGCAGCGTCTGGCCGGCACGACCGCTCGTGCGGCGGACCATCTTACCGGAATCGCACCAGCCCAGGGCGGTGATCGAGATGCTGAGCCCTCCCGCGGCTCTCACCGTGTCGCCGCCCAGAAGCGGGCAGGCATAGGTGCGCGCATCCTCGCCGAGCCCGGCGGCGAAGGCCGCGATCCAGCTCTCGTCAAGGTCCGCCGGCAACGCGAGCGCCATCAGGAATCCCGCCGGTGTCGCCCCCTTGGCCGCCAGGTCCGACAGGTTGACCCGCAAGGCCTTGCGCGCGATCGAAGCGGGCGGATCATCGGAAAAGAAATGCACGCCGGCGACCAGCGCATCCTTGGTCAGGACAAGGTCCATGCCCGGCGGCGGCACGATCAGCGCCGCATCATCCCTCAGCCCAAGCGCGCCCGGCCCGGCAAGGGGCGCAAGGTAGCGGGCGATCAGGGCATCTTCGGCGATCACGTCGGCAAGCCTGTTGCTGTGGCGGGGCGCGGCCTGTCTCTTCAGGCCATCTCCTCGGCCCGGACCAGCCGGGCGATGCGGTCGAGCACGGCGTTGGTGATGCCAGGCTCGTCGCCCTCGTAGAAGGCGCGCGCCACCGTGACATACTCGTTGATGGCCACCTTGGGCGGCACATCCTTGCGGAACATCAGTTCATAGGTGCCGCAGCGCAGCACCGAACGCAGCACCGTCTCGATGCGCTTTAGCGGCCAGCCATCTGCCAGCGCATCATCGACGGCGCGGTCGATCGGGCGCTGCTCGCGCACCACGCCGCTCAGCACGTCACGGAAAAAATTGGCCTCGGCAGCCGGCAGGGCAATGCCGTCGACCTCCTTGCCCATCCAGAAGGTCTCGAACTCGGCCATGGCCTCGATCAGGCCCTTGCCGGCCACATCCATCTGGTAAAGCGCCTGCACGGCGGCCAGACGGGCGGCGCGGCGCTTCTCGAGCCGCTGTTCCTGACGCGCGTTCACGCTGAGGCCCCGAAGCGCCGCTTCAGCCCGACCATGCTCAGGGCCGCTTCGGCCGCGCCGCCGCCCTTGTCCATGTCGGACTTGCGCGCCCGTGCCCAGGCCTGCGCCTCGTTCTCGACGGTCAGGATGCCGTTGCCGATGGCCCACTGGCGCTGCACGGAAAGGTCCATCAGCGCACGGCAGCTCTCGCCCGCCACGATGTCATAGTGCGTGGTCTCTCCGCGGATGACGCAGCCCAGCGCCACGGCCGCGTCATAGGGCCTGCCCTGACGATCCGCGCCATCAAGCGCGATGGCGATGGCGGCAGGGATCTCCAGCGCACCCGGCACGGTGATCACGATCGTCATAGAATCGCGCCTCAACAATGAGGATGCGCGCGCCGGTCAGCGGCGAGGTGTCGTGTTTGGCCTTGCTGGCACCAGCCATGAGGGAATGCTCGTTTCGGTTCGGGTATGAGGCGCGTCAGTAGCCCCCGGCGCGCGCCTCGGCAAGCCTTGCGGCATAGCGGGCCATCAGATCGACCTCCAGATGCAGACCGTCGCCGACCTTTCGCTCGGCCCAGGTGGTGACGGACAGCGAGTGCGGGATCAGCAGCACCGAGAACACATCGCCTTCGACCGTGTTCACGGTCAGCGAGGTGCCATCAAGGCACACGGAGCCTTTCGATGCCACGAACCCGGCCAGATGCTTCGGGGTGCGGATATGGAAGCGGGCCGTCGCGCCCCAGGGGTCGGATGGGTCGGGCATGATCGGCTCATGGCCCACGATCTCGGCCACGCCGTCGACATGGCCGGTGACAAGGTGTCCGCCAAGCTCGTCGCCGATCTTCAGCGAGCGTTCGAGGTTGATGCGCTCACCGACGCGCCAGGCGCTGACGCGCGTCTTGACCAGCGTTTCCGCCGCAGCCTCGACCCGGAAGATGCAGCCCGCCTGGCCATCGCGGCGCGGCTCCAGCGCCGTCACTGTCAGGCAGATGCCGGCGCAGGCGATGGAGGCCCCGATCTCGATGCCCGAAGTCTCATAAGGCGAGGCAATTGCGAGGCGTGTGAGCGTCGGGCCGGCGGCGACGGTTTCGACCACGGTGCCAATGCCGGTGACAATGCCGGTGAACATCAGTCGATCCTTTCGTAGAAAGCGAAGCTGTCGTGGCCGATCATCTCCTGGCGCGCAAGGGCGAAGCGCCGACCCTCGGCCAGCAGCGCGCCGAGGGCAGGGCGCACTGCCGTGATGCCCTCCTGGCCCAACACCACAGGCGAGGTCGAGACGATCACCTCGTCAGCAAGGCCCTGCAACGCGAGCTGTTCGCCGACGGTCGGCCCGCCTTCGGAGAACACGCGCGTGATGCCGCGTGTCGCCAGCAAGGTCAGTGCGGCCCTGAGATCGAGGTGGCCATCGCTGCCGCGTCCGACCCGCATCACCTCGACGCCGGCGGCAACGAGGGCTGCTTCATGCGTTGTCGGGGCGTCATCCGCCGCGATGACCCAGGTCGGGATATCGCGCGCCGTTTTCGCCAGCACGATGGTCGCCGGCATGCGCAGGCGCGTGTCCAGCACGACGCGCACCGGCGAGCGCCATTCCAGCCCCGGCAGGCGCACGTTGAGCTGCGGATCGTCGGCGAGCACCGTTTCGATCCCGGCCATGATTGCGTCGTATTCGCTGCGCTGGCGATGCACCCAGAGCCCGGCCTCGGCGCACGAGATCGCCACGCGCTCGCGCCCTGGCCCGCCCGCATAGCCATCCGCCGTGCGCGCCACCTTGAAGGTTACGCTCGGCAACCCTTCGCGCACCCGGCGGAAATGCCCGCGATGCAGCCGTGCTGCCTCTGTGGCCATCAACCCGACATCGACCCTGATGCCGGCGCTGCGCAGAAGGGCGTGGCCAAGACCGGCAATGCGCGGGTTCTGGTCCTCGATGGCGGACACCACCCGCGTGATGCCAGCTTTCAGGCTGCGCTCGACGCATGGCGTGCCGCCTCTGATGGAGCTGTAGGAGCACGGCTCCAGCGCCACATATAGGGTTGCCGCGGCGGCGGCATCGCCCGCCTCGGCCAGCGCCATCGCCTCGCCATGGGGCCGGCCGCCGGCTTGCGTCACGCCTTGACCGACGATCACGGGGCCGGTGGCCGATTGGCGCACCACGACCGCGCCGACCGAGGGGTTCGGCCAGGTCTGGCCCAGCCCTTCACGGCTCAGCGCCAGCGCCAGCGCCATGAAGCGGGCATCGTCGTCGGGGTCGGGCGTCACGCGCGCCGCTCAATTATCATTGTCGCGCGGATCATCCGGACGCCCGTCATCGATACGCGCAGCCGGCAGCGGATCGGCCTCGTCATGCGAGAGTTCGCCCAGGATCTCCTCGAAGTCCTTGGCCTCCCGGAAATCCTTGTAGACCGAGGCAAAACGCACGTAGGCGACGCCGTCGAGATGGCGCAGGCCGGCCATGATCAGTGCCCCGATGGTCGAGGTCGGCACCTCCGGCTCGCCCGAGCTTTCAAGTTGGCGAACGATGCCGCTGACCATGCGCTCGATGCGCTCCGGCTCGACAGGCCGCTTGCGCAGGGCGATCTCGACCGAGCGCAGCAGCTTGTCCCGATCGAACGGCGAGCGTTTGCCCGAGCGCTTGACCACCATCAATTCGCGCAACTGCACACGCTCGAAGGTGGTGAAGCGGCCGCCGCAATCATTGCAGACCCGCCGCCGCCGGATCGACGAGTGATCATCTGAAGGCCGCGAATCCTTGACCTGCGTGTCGAGCGATCCGCAATATGGGCAGCGCATGGGCGTTCTCTTGGCCTGTCATGTGGTGGCCACCTCATGCCAGTGAATCCGGTTTGCGGTCCAGTCAAAGATTGCGCAGGTCTGCCGGGACTTTTTGACCCCGCACGCATCCATTGTGCCCGCCGCTGGTTATCCCCCGCGACAGGAGATGACACCATGCCCAGATCAGCCCTTCACCTTCCCGGCCATCAGGACAGTACCGGCTGGCGCAATGCGGGCCTGCTGGCCATCGCCTGCGCGCTGGCGACAGGCCTTGCGCTTGCGGCCAGCGTCATCAGCGCCCTGGCCCAGCCGGGACCATCGTCCTGGCCGGTCCTGCCCGAAACCTTCCAGAGCACCGGCGGCAGGGGCTGGATGGTCACCCAATACTGCCCGGTCGTTGATGGCGCGATCTGCCGGAACGATTTCGTCACCGTCTTACCCGATGGCAAGGACACCTATCCGGCGACCGTGCAATGGACCGCAATCCCGCGCGATGGCGGCACCTACTGCGCCAACGGCATGTGGCGCACCAAGGACGGCACCGGTTCCGGCACGACCTCTCTGGAGGTCTTCATCAAGGATGGTATGGTGCGGCGGGCGCCCTGAAGAGCGCCGCTCAGCGGCAGGCCGCTGACGCGAGAATCATTGGTGCCAGATAGGCGGCAAAGGCCGCATCGCCTTCGGCACTGTTATGCTGGCCATCCGGCAGTCGGCACGATGGTGCCAGCCGGCCGAGGCTTTCCAGCATAACGACCTTGATGTTCCGCAATGCGGCAAAGTCCCGGATGGCCGCGACATTGCCAGCGGCATCGTCAGCTTCGCTGCGGCGCGCCTCGTTGCCGCCGCGCTAAAGAATGAGAACCCGTGTGCTGGGTTTGACCACGCCAGGCAGCCTCTTCAACATCTGGCCCGTGGTGTTGCCGGCAATGCCCGCATTCGTCACGCTGGCGCGGCAGCCATCGCTGCGCAGCATCTGCTGCAACTGGGCGGGATAGTCCTGTGACCTTGGTACGCCATCCGGTGTCCGGCCGCGGCCCTTGCCCTCTGTGTTGCTGGCACCACGCGCAACAATGTCAGAAGCGACGGCTGCTGCCGGCAGGCTCACTGAAAATCCGCCGACGACGGCGATCATGACAGCGAGACTGCGCGACGATGCCATGTAGCCTGCTTCCTTGTCACCCGTAGATCGGGAACCTGCGGCACAGGGCGGTTGCCTTGTCCTTTACGGAGGCCTCGACCGCTGCATTGCCAGCCTCGCCATTAGCGGCCAGCCCGTCAAGCACCTCGGCGATCAGATCGCCCACGCGCTGGAATTCGGCCACGCCGAAGCCGCGCGAGGTTGCGGCGGGCGTGCCCAGCCGGATGCCGGAGGTGATGGTCGGCTTTTCGGTGTCGAACGGCACGCCGTTCTTGTTGCAGGTGATATGGGCCCGGCCCAGCGCCGCTTCGGCGATCTTGCCGTTGAGCTTCTTGGAGCGCAGGTCGACCAGCATCAGGTGGTTGTCGGTGCCGCCGGTGGTCAGGTCAAAGCACCTTAAACGCAGGGTCTCCGCCAGCGCACGGGCGTTTTCGACCACAGCGCGGGCATAGATCTTGAACTCCGGCTGGAGCGCCTCATGGAAGGCCACGGCCTTGGCGGCGATCACGTGCATCAGCGGCCCGCCCTGAAGGCCGGGGAAGATCGCGGAGTTGAACTTCTTGGCCAGGTCCTCGTCATTGGTCAGGATCATGCCGCCGCGTGGCCCGCGCAGCGTCTTGTGCGTGGTGGTGGTCGCAACATGCGCATGCGGGAACGGGGAAGGGTGCGCGCCGCCTGCCACCAGCCCGGCGAAATGGGCCATGTCGACGAGGAAGATCGCACCGACCTTGTCGGCGATCTCGCGGAAGCGGGCGAAATCCCAGTGGCGTGGATAGGCCGATCCGCCTGCGACGATCACCTTGGGCTTGCTTTCGAGCGCAAGGCGCTCGACCGCGTCCATGTCCAGCCGCTGGTCGACGACGCAGACGCCGTAGTGGACCGGCTTGAACCACTTGCCGCTCATGTTCGGCGGCGCGCCGTGGGTGAGATGGCCGCCGGCGGCGAGATCAAGGCCCATGAACGTGTCGCCCGGCTGCATCAGCGCCAGGAACACGGCCTGGTTGGCCTGGCTGCCGGAATTGGGCTGAACGTTGGCAAACTTGCAGTCGAACAGGCGGCAGGCGCGCTCGATGGCGAGCTTTTCGGCGATGTCGACGAACTGGCAGCCGCCATAATAGCGCCGGCCCGGATAGCCCTCGGCATACTTGTTGGTCATCACCGAGCCTTGCGCCTCCAGGACGGCGCGGCTGACGATGTTCTCCGAGGCGATCAGTTCGATCTCGTCACGCTGCCGGCCAAGTTCGAGGTCGATGGCGCGCGCGATCTCCGGGTCCTGCACCGACAGCGGCGCAGAGAAGAACGAATTCGAAAGGTGTCCGGCGGTTGCGGTGTCACGGCTCATGGCAAGGTCCCCGTTTGAGCGACCAGCCAAGGCTGCGTCGTGCGGATCAACGAATGAGGCGCTTAGCATGCAGCGCAGCATGGAGTCACGGGGCCAAGGCACTGCCGCAGGCGAGGCGGAACGTCGCCGGTCGCGAGCAGCCGAACTGCCGCTCGAACGGTCCTCAGCCGCCGAACGGATTGAAACGGGTCACGCCGCGGAAAAGGTTGCGCAGGAAACTCTGCTCCTCGCCGCCTGTGGGGGTCGTGCGGTTGATGAAATCGAAGATCACACCGTCCTTAAGGCCCCAGTTGGCGATGCGTTCGACCTTGAAGCCCTTGTTGAAATAAACCGCGATCACGTTCTGGTCGACAACGGCCGGGTTCTGGAACTGGAAGGTGCGGCGCGTGCGCTGGCTGACATAATAGAAAGTGCGGTTGCCGACGGTCGAGGTTGTCGACGGCGTGCCGAGCGTCTGCAACACCTGCTGCACATCCATGCCGGGCTTGACCTTGGCGATGGCCTCCTGGTCGATCACGAAGCCGCGGTTGATCTCCTCGTTGAGACCGGCCGATGTCGGCAATGTGAAGCCGAAATTGTCGGCCCCGCCGGAGCCGCAGCCCGCAAGCGCGACGCCCATGATGGCGCAGGTCACAACAGTGCGGCCCGAGCGAAGAGCAGACGCGGCGAGGGAAGCGGCAAGGGAGGCCATCAAATGATTCCGGTCCAAGCAGGGTAGGCGGCGGCGCATTTGTCGCGCTTGCCGGCAGATTGTAATTTGGCGTAACCCCAGCGTCAGCCATTTGCAAGGCAGACCACCAAGCCTGAAGCGAGGTTACGATGTTTGGCCTGTTCAAGAAAGACCCAAGGCGCGACATCGTGCTGGCACTCTACAAGCGCGTCGCAGATGCCTCGCGTGCGCCCTGGCTCTATCTGGACGCCGGCGTGCCTGACAGCGTCGAAGGCCGGCTTGAGTCGCTCACTCTCCATGCGTTGCTGGTGATGCGCCGGCTGAAGGCACTGCCGGATCCTGCTCCGGAAGTGGCGCAGGAGTTCATCGACGTGCTCTTCCAGCACGTTGATCATGGTCTTCGCGAGCTTGGCGTGGGCGATGTCGTGGTGCCCAAACGCATGAAGAAGATTGCCCAGAATTTCTATGGCCGCGTCACTGCCTATGCCGAACCGCTGGATCAGGGCGATCAGGCGACGCTCGCAGCTGCGCTCGACCGCAACATCCCCGGTGTGGCGTCGGTGCGACTTGTGCCTTATCTGGTGGCAAGCGAAGGGCTGTTGTCGGTTCTGTCGCTCGATGACCTGCTGAATGCGCCGACGTTGTTCGCGCTGCCGGGTCCGGCCGAACCGGCCGGCCATCGGCCAGCCTGAGCCGCAATCCGCTCCACCCGAGATGTGCCATGTCCCAGACCCGCGAACTGCCCTTCAGCCATGTGCGCCGCATCGAGGACCTCTCGTCTGTCGGCACTGCGGTGCGCCTGTCCGCCACCGAGGCCGAGCGCAAGGCGATCGCAAAAGCCATGGGCATCATGTCGGTCGAGGCGCTCGATGCTGATCTGCTCGCGGTGAAGGAAGGTGACCGGGTGCGCGTCTCCGGCCGCATCAAGGGCCACGCCCGTCAGGCCTGTGTCGTCAGCCTCGATCCTGTCGAGGAGGCCATCGATACTGAGATCGAGATCGTCTTTGCGCCAAAGGAGGAAGCCGATGCGCTGATGCGCAAGGCCGGCCTGCCCGATCCTGACGCGTTTGATGCCGACAATCTCGACGCCCTCGACATGTCCAGCATCGACATGGCCGCCATCGATCTCGCCATGCTCAACGATCCCGACGCCTTGCCCGAGCCCATCCTCGATGGCGGCATCGATTTCGGCCACATCGCCTACGATACGCTGGCGCTCGAACTCGACCCTTATCCGCGCAAGCCCGGTGTCGCTTTCGAAGCACCGCCCGAGCCCGAAGGATTCGGCAATCCGTTTGCCGTCCTCAAGGGCCTGAAGCCGAAGACCTGAGCACGCCACCCTGCAGGTCGATGAGCGATGGCCGCGATTTCCGGGGCGCACCCCTTGCGGGAATGCGGCTGCTGCACAAGATTAATGATGTGCTGCCTTGCGGTCTGACGAACCGCGCGTATTGTCCGGCTCCCATCCTGCGCCGGGACGGTTGCGTTGTTCCGCACCCGGCGTTGACGAGACAGGTACCGGCATGGCCGCACAAGCCCCCACCACACACGTCACAATCTCGCTCGATGCGATGGGTGGCGACCATGGGCCGTCCGTTGTCATTCCCGGCGCGGCGATGGCCTTGGAGCGCCGGCCAGACACCCGGTTTGTGATTTACGGTGACGAGAAGCTGGTGCTGCCGCTGCTCGACCAGCACCCCAGGCTGAAGGCGGTCACCACGTTTCACCACACCGATGTATCCGTGAAGATGGATGACAAGCCGAGCCAGGCCTTGCGGTCGGGGCGCTACAAGTCGTCGATGTGGAAATCCATCGAGGCCTGCAAGACCGGCGAGGCCCATGTCGCTGTGTCGGCCGGCAACACCGGCGCATTGATGGCGATGTCGAAGTTCTGCCTGCGCTTGATGGCGAGGATCGAGCGCCCGGCCATCGCGGCCATCTGGCCGACCATCCGCGGCGAAAGCATCGTGCTAGATGTCGGTGCAACCATCGGGGCGGATGCTGCCCACCTGTTCGACATGGCGATCATGGGCGCGGCCATGGCCCGCATCGTTTTTGACATCGACCGGCCCACAGTCGGCCTGCTCAATGTCGGCGTCGAGGAGATCAAGGGCGTCGAAGCCGTCAAGGAAGCCGGCAAGATGCTGCGCGAGGCGAACCTGCCCAATCTCGATTATCGCGGCTTCGTCGAGGGCGATGATCTGGGCAAGGGAACCGTCGACGTGGTGGTCACCGAAGGCTTCACCGGCAATATCGCCCTCAAGACCGCCGAAGGCACCGCCAAGCAGATCGCCGAATATCTCCGCGCAGCGATGAGCCGCTCGTTGCTATCGAAGCTCGGCTACCTGCTCGCGAAAGGCGCTTTTTCGGCCCTCAAGGAGAAGATGGACCCGCGCAAGGTCAATGGCGGGGTCTTCCTCGGGCTTGACGGCGTTATCATCAAGAGCCATGGCGGGACCGATGCGATCGGCTTTGCCAGCGCGGTGGAGCTGGGTTACGAGATGGCGCGCTACGAGCTTCTCACCAAAGTGCGCGAGATGATTGATGCCTGTCCGGTCCCCGTCGTCCTGTCTTCGGGCGAGGCCGTGGCCAGCTAAACAGAGGCGGCGCAAGCAGTGTCCCGGATCAGGTCTGTCGTGCGTGGCTGTGGGCAGGCCTTGCCCCGCCGTGTTGTGAGCAATGCGGAGTTGTCGGCGCTGGTCGAGACCTCCGACGAATGGATCCGACAGCGCAGCGGCATCGAACGCCGGTATATTGCCGACGAAACCGAGACGACATCGGTGCTGGGAACCGCTGCCGCGCGCGCTGCCCTCGCCAGCGCCGGGATGGTGCCAGCCGACATCGATCTCATCGTCTGCGCGACATCGACGCCGGATTATACCTTCCCCGCCACTGCGACCCAGATCCAGAACGCGCTCGACATGCACCATGGTGCGGCCTTCGACGTGCAGGCCGTGTGCTCGGGCTTCGTCTACGCCCTCACCGTGGCGGACAAGTTCCTGATCTCGGGCTCGACCCGGTCAGCTCTGGTAATCGGGGCCGAAACCTTCTCGCGCATCCTCGACTGGAAGGATCGCGGCACCTGCGTCCTGTTCGGGGACGGGGCCGCCGCGGTGGTGCTGACAGCGGAACACGGCGCCGGCATCAATGCCGACCGGGGTATCCTGCACACCCACATCCGCTCGGATGGGCGCTACCGCGACAAGCTCTTTGTCGATGGCGGGGCGGGCTCCAACGGCCAGGTCGGCCATCTGCGCATGGAGGGCCGCGAGGTCTTCAAGCATGCCGTGATCAATCTGGCCGACACGGTCGAGGCGACGCTGGCCGCCACGGGCCTCAAGGGCAGTGACATCGACTGGTTTGTGCCGCATCAGGCCAACAAGCGCATCATTGATGCCACGGCCCACAAGCTCGGCGTTCCGGAAAGCCGCGTTGTCTACACCGTGCAGGACCACGGCAATACCTCCGCCGCTTCGATCCCGCTGGCGCTGGCCCGAGCCGTGGGCGATGGCCGCATCCAGCCCGGCCAACTCGTGCTCATTGAAGCGATGGGCGGCGGGTTCACCTGGGGGTCTGCGCTGATCCGGTGGTAACCGGCGCTTCCGCACACCGGTGTCAGGCCAAAAAACATAATCTGTTCAAGGGCATTGACCGTTCCGTCTCACCCACTTTACGATTGGCGTTGTGGCAGGATTCTGTGCTTGGCGACAGGCACTTCGCGATATCCGGTAATGCCTGTCAGCAGGGCTGCTCCTCGGGAGCAGGGCTGGCAGCGGGGCAAGGCAAGGCAATGGCTGACGAAACCATTACAAGAGCCGATCTGAGCGAGGCGGTTTACCAGAAGATCGGCCTGTCACGCACGGAATCGGCAGCGCTGGTTGAGACCGTCCTGGGCGAGATCAGCGACTGCATCCTGCGCGGCGAAAACGTCAAGCTCTCGTCCTTCGGCTCGTTCATCGTGCGGTCCAATGTGATGAAGGCCCGCGTCAACGGCCTCGATGCTGCGGGCGAGGACGATTGAGCTTCCAGGCCAGCCACATGTCGGCCTTTCCGGCCGAGGAGGAGCCGATGGTCGACAAGAGCCCGGATGCCTTTCGGACCATCAGCGAGGTCTCTGAAGACCTCGATCTGCCCCAGCACGTCTTGCGTTTTTGGGAGACGCGCTTCCCCCAGATCAAGCCGCTGAAGCGGGGCGGTAACCGCCGCTATTATCGCCCGGACGATGTTGCGCTGATCACGGGCCTGAAGATCCTGCTCTATGGGCAGGGCTACACCATCAAGGGCGTCCAGCGCATTCTGAAAGAGCAGGGGGCCCGCGCCGTACAGGCCGTGGGGCGCGGCGGAGCGGTACCAGCGGCGCTGCCCGGTGACGGCCATGATGGCGCAGCAGCCATGCGGCCCGCTGCTCCTGCGCCAGGGGCTGCTCCCAAGCCAGCCGCACAACCGGCAAGGCGGGCGGCAGGCCAGCCGCTCAGCGCTGATGCCGGAACCGTCCTGCGCATGGCGCTGTCGGAGTTGCAGGGTGCGCGCAATGATCTGGTCCGCGCACTCTCTGGCCCCGCAGAGAACTGATCAGCCCTGATGACCGCCACAGCAACGGGACCTGACAGGCCGGTGCAGTCCTGACGCATCCGGGTCGCTGTCGACATCGGCGGCGCCTTCACCGATCTCGAATGCCTCGACGAGGACAACGGCGCGATCCTCAGCCACAAGGTGCCGACAACGCCGGAAGACCCGTCTATCGGCCTGCTCGATGCCATCACCTCGGCGGCCAGCCGCCATGGCTTCACGCTCGATGACATCACCTTGCTGATCCATGGCACCACCATAGCCACCAATGCTGTGCTGACCCGCGATCTGCCAGTCGCTGCGCTGATCACCACGGCAGGCTTCGAGGACGTGCTGGAAATCGGCTGGCATGCGCGGCGCGATGTCTATTGGGCTTTGCCCCGAGGAACGCACGGTGCTCGCCGCACGTCACCTTCGCTTCGGCTTCAGGTAACGCATCAGCGCCAACGGCACCGCTCTGACGGCACTCGACATGGTCGATCTTGACCGGGTATCGACCGCATAGCTGCGTGCGGCGCTGGCGTCGTGGCAGTGTCGCTGCTGGGCAGCTTCGTCGATCCCTCACACGAGATCGCAATTCGTGAGAGGTTTGCCGAACGCCTGCCGGGGCTACCCTGCTCATGCTCGCATGAGGTGTCGCCCGAGATCCGTGAGTTCGAGCGCACCTCCACAACCGTGCTCAACGTGCTGCTGATGCCTGTCGTCCAGCGCAATGTGGCCGGCCTTCTGGCGAGGACAAGGCAAGCTGGGCTGGCCGCACCGCTTTATCTCGTCCAGTCCAATACCGGGGCGACGTCGCCCGAGCAGGTGGGCCCGGCACCCGTCAACCTGCTGCTCTCCGGCCCTTCCGGCGGCGTGCTGGCCGCGCAGAAGGTAGCTGCCGCCGCTGGCCGCGACAACATCGTGGCTGTCGACATGGGCGGCACGAGCTACGACATCACCATCATCCAGAATGGTCGCCGCTCAGTTATCGCGCAGGGCGATATTGATGGGCTTCCTGTGCGCGTGCCCATGGTTGACATGCGCACCATCGGCGCGGGCAGCGGCCCGTGATCTGGCTCGACAGTTCGGGCCGGCTCGAGGTTGGCCCGCAAAGTGCCGGCGCGAGGCCCCGCCCTGTCTGCGACGGGCGCGGCGGCACCGAGCCGACGGTCACCGACGTCAACCTCATGCTCGGCAGGCTTGACGCGGCCAGCTTCATGGGCGGCTTGCTGGCACTCGATCTGGCGGGTGCGCAGGCCGCGCTGGATCGCCGCATTGCCGGCCCGCTCTGCCTGAGGCGCGCCGTCATGCCTTGTGCAGCCGCTGCCCGAAGGCGAGCCTCCCAATCGCCGTATGATCCCACTCGATGCCAAGGCCCGGCTCGTCCGATGGCATCGCGCGGCCATCGCGCACTGTCATGCGGCTCAGCGTGATGTCATCCAGTTGCGGAATATACTCGACATAACGCCCGTTCGGGACGGCTGCAGCCAGCGCGACATGCAGCTCCATCAGGAAATGCGGGCACACCGCCACGTTGTGCGCTTCGGCCATGTGGGCGACCTTGAGCCACGGCGTGATGCCGCCGATCCGCCCGACATCAACCTGCACAATCGAGCAGGCTCCCTGGGCGAGGTAATCCTTGAACTGGCTGATCGAGTAGAGCGATTCGCCGACCGCAATGGGCACTGTGGTCGAGCGGGCCAGCGCCGCATGCGCGCCCACATCGTCGGCGTGGATCGGCTCCTCGAACCAGGCGATGTCGAGCGCTTCATAATGACGGGCACGCCGCACCGCTTCTGACAAGTTGAAGCCCTGGTTGGCATCGGTCATGATCTCGAACGTCGGCCCCACCGCCTCGCGGACCGCTGACAGCCGCGCCACGTCCTCGGCCACATGCGGTCTCCCGATCTTGATCTTGGTGCCGGAAAACCCGCGCGCCTTGACCGCCAGCGCGTCGTCCACCAGCGCTTCGGGTGCGATGTGCAGCCAGCCGCCCTCTGTCGAATACAGCGGGATCGAGCGTTGCGCCCCGCCGGCCATGCGCCAGAGCGGCTGCCCGGCCTTGCGGCATTTCAGATCCCAAAGGGCGGTGTCGATGGCGGCCAGCGCGATCGATGTCAGGGCACCGACTGTGGTCGCATGGGTGTGGAAGAACAGCGCACGCCAGATCGCCTCGATGTCCCAGGCCTCACGCCCGATCAGCAGCGGGCACAGATGATCGTTGAGCAGCGCGAGCACCGACGATCCGCCCGTGCCGATGGTATAGGAATAGCCCATGCCCACCGCGCCATCGGCATCGGTAATGCGCACGATCGGCGTCTCCTGGCAGACGAAGCTCTGGATTGCATCCGTGCGCAGCACCTTGGGCTTGAGATCGACCAGCAGCACTTCGACCCGTTCGATCCTGGCCATGACGGCGGTCTCCTTTCAGGCGGCTTCGTCGTCAGGCAGGAGCATGACCTTCATGCTCTGGCTGCGGTCGAGCGCCAGTTCAAACGCTTCCGGCGCCTGCGATAACGGACGGCTGGCGGTGATGATGTCGGTGACATCGATGGCGCGCTCGGCAATCAGCGTCACGGCGCGGCTGAACTCGGTGCCAAAGCGGAAGCTGCCGCGCAGGTCGATCTCGCGCGCCATGACCGCAAGACCGGGCAGGGGGATCGGCCCGCCGGGCAGGTTGCCGATCTGCACGACGATGCCGCCGCGCCTGACCGCCAGCAGCGCCGATGCCAGAGCAGCCGGAGCGCCAGAGGCCTCGAACACCACATCGAACGGGGTGGTTGCTCCCCCCTGGATCAGGGCGTCGTCCTGAGCGGCGAGGTCAATGACCTGATCGGCACCAAGCCGTGCCGCAAAGGCCAGCGGGGCGGCGGCAATGTCGGCCAGTGCAACGCGCGCCGCTCCCGCCTGACGCGCCGCCAGCATGGTCAGCAACCCGATGGGACCTGCGCCGATGATCAGCACCGATGTGTCCGACAAAGGCCCGGCCCGCGCCACCGCATGAAGGCAGACAGCGAGCGGCTCGGCCAGCGCAGCGGCAGCGAACGGCACATGCGCCGGAACCGGCATGCATTGCGCCGGAACAACATCGATGTGCTTCGCGAAGCCGCCTTGCATGTGCGGGGTCTTCGAGGCCGACCCCATGAAGTAGATGTTCTCGCACAGGTTGGGCCGCCCCAACCGGCAGGGCCGGCAGGTGCCGCACCAGCGCGACGGATTGATCGCCACCCGGTCGCCGATCGCCAGATCGCCAGCCGCCCCGCTCATGTCGATGATGGTGCCGGCAATCTCGTGTCCGAGCACCAGCGGTGATGTCACCACGAAATCGCCGGTGCGGGCATGGCGGAAATAGTGCATGTCCGAGCCGCAAATCCCGCCCGCCCCGAAGGCGACGCGGACCATGCCCGGTGCCAGCGCGGGCATCGGTGCCGCCACCAGCCTGAGATCGCGCGGCCCGAACAGGGTCGCCGCCTGCTGGTGGCTGGCGCTCACCGCACCATGCCCATCGTACGCGGGAGCCAGAGCGTAATCTCAGGCACGAAAGTGATCGCGATAAGGGCCGCAAAAAGAGGCGCCAGCCAGGGCAGGATTGCCATCGTGGTGCGCTCCACCGAAAGCTTCGCAACCCTGCTGAGAACGAACAGCACCATGCCCAGCGGCGGATGCAACAGCCCAATCATCAGGTTCAGCGTCATGATCAGCCCGAAATGCACCGGATCGATGCCAAGTTTCAGCACAATGGGCAGCAGGATCGGCACAAGGATCGTAATCGCTGCGATGGTGTCGAGGAAGCAGCCGACAAATAGCATCAGCAGGTTTACAAGGACGAGGAACACATACTTGTTGTCGGTAATCGAAAAGATCAGCGTCGACAGGGCACTTGCCGCCTGCGAGACGGTCAGCAGCCACGCAAAGATGGACGCTGCCGTGACGATGAACAGCACGGAGGCAGTGGTCTCAATCGTATCGAACGTCGCCTTGGCCAGCGATTTCATGGTCATCGACCGATAGCGGACCAGCCCGAGGAACAGCGACCACATCACAGCGGCAACAGCGGCCTCGGTCGGTGTGAACCAACCCAGCGTCATGCCGCCGATCAGGATCACCGGCGTCATCAGCGCCATCACGGCCGAGAACTTGAACAGGTAGTCAAGCGCTAGAACGATGCCGAGTGCCAGGAAGATCGCGGCGTTCTGCTCCATGCCGAAGCCCTCGTAATCCGCCTTCTTGTGCTTCAGGGTGAACGGCAGGCGGCCGCCCAGCCAGCCCTGAATGCCGGTCATCAGCACGCCGGGGATCACGCCACCGAGGAAAAGCGAGCCGATCGAGACATTGGCCATCATGCCGTAGATCACGAAAGGCAGGGAGGGCGGGATGATCGGCCCGAGCGTGGCGGAGGCGGCGGTGACACCGACGGCCACCTCGATCGGGTAGCCATGGTCCTTCATCGCCTTAATCTCAATGGTGCCGATGCCGGCCGCATCCGCGATCGCGGTGCCGGACATGCCGGAGAAGATCACCGAACCGATGATGTTGACCTGAGCCAGCCCGCCGCGCATCCAGCCTACGAGAGCAACCGCAAACGCATAGATGCGCCCGGTTACGCCGGCAATGTTCATCAGGTTGCCGGCCAGGATGAAGAAGGGCACCGCCAGCAGCGGAAAGCTCTCCACTCCGGCGATCATGCGCTGTGCCACGATCACGTCCGGCGCGCCGCCATGGACCAGTAGATAGGCCAGCGAGGCTGTCACCATGGCCACAGCCACAGGCACGCCCAACACCATCAGCAAAAGGAAACCGCCCAGCAGGACCAGCATCAGCGTGGCTCCCCGGTGCGCGATGAAGCCAACAGATCGGGCGCTTCGGGTTCGTCAAAGGCGGCAGGCCGTTCCAGCACCGAGTATCCGCGCCGGATGTTGCTGATCATGACCTGCAGTCCCCGCAGCGCCATGAGGATGAAGGCGGCCATGACCAGCATGAACAGCGGCATCTTGGGGAAATCGATCGTGGTCATGCGTTCATCGTGAATGATGGCCGCATAGCGCCAAACCAGCAGAGCCAGATAACCGAACAATGCGATCCGTATAGCGTCGACGGACAGGGCCAGCGCACGCGCCACGCCCGGCGACAGGTAGCGATAGAGAAAGTCGACATGGATGTGACGCGTGGTGCGAACGCACATGACCGAGCCGAGGAAGACCACGGCTACCAAGCAATAGATCGCGATTTCCTCCGTCCAGGCGAAGCTGTTGTTCAGCACATAGCGCGTGAAGAACTGGAGGAAGACGCAGCCGCACATCAGCCAGAAGACGGCAAGCGTGATCCAGTCCTCGACGCCATGCCCCGAGACGTCATCCGAGACCGGGGCCTCGTCGAACGTCCGGGCGATCTCTTCAGTGGAGATCGGCGTGTGGATCTCGCTGGGGTTTGGACTGTGCACGGATCAGCCTTGCTGGAATGCCCGCCCAGGAGCGGGATACGGGGAGATGTCTGGAGGGATGAACGGCGCGCGCGGGCGCGCCGTTCGATCGGCAAGGGACGGGATCTGCCCGCCTCAGCTGCCGGTGCCGGACTTGACGGCCTGGATCCTGTCCCAGTCGGCCTTGCGATAGCCAAACTGCTCGAAGGTGACTGCCTTCGCCACCGCGTCCATGTATTCCTTGCGGTCGATCTCGGTGACAGTCAGGCCCTTGTCCTTGAAGAACTGGACGAGCTTTGCTTCATCGGTCTTGATCAGGCGGGTGGCGCGGGCTGCCGCCTCCTGGCTGACCTCGGTGAAGATGCGCTGCTCGTCAGGGGTGAACTTCGCCCAGGTGCCCTTGGCAACGATGGTGTTGAGGTGGTCGACGATGTGGCCCGTGAGCACGATGTGCTTCTGGACTTCGTAGAACTTCTTGGCCTCGATCGTGGTCAGCGGGTTCTCCTGCGCTTCGACCGTGCCGTTCTGCAAGGCCAGATAGACTTCCGCGAAGGCGATGGGCGTGGTGTTGGCCCCGCAAGAGCGCGGCATGGCCAGATAGGCTGGAACGTCCGGCACGCGGATCTTCAGGCCGCGCATTTCGGCGCAGGTCTTGAAGGGGCGGTTCGATGTCGTGTGACGCACGCCATAATAGGTCGTGGCCGTGATCACGTGCCCGGTCCTGTCCTCGTAGCCCTTGTTGAGCTCACGGTAGATGTCGCTCTTGGTGTAGGCGAGAAGGTGGTCGGCATCGCGGAAGGTGAACGGATAATAGGTCACTCCGATGGGCGCGAAGGACCGCGCCGCGAAGCTCGAACCCGAGATGATGATATCAACCGAGCCGAGCGACAGGCCCTGGTTGATGTCGGTTTCCTTGCCAAGCTGCGAGGCTGGAAACACCTCGATCTGATACTTGTTGTTGGTGCGCTTGGCGAATTCCTGCGCAGCCCAGACCGACTCGGTGTGGAAGGCTTCCGAGGTCTCATAGACATGGGCCCATTTCAGCTTGGTCTGGGCCATGGCGGGTGCCGCCAGCACGGAGGCTGCGGCAAGGGCGGCGAGGGCGGTGAAGCTTCTTCTCAGCATGGACGTTCTCTCCTGATCTGGATTCTTGTTGTGGTGCGAAGGCGGACCGCTTGCGGCAGCCGGGGTGAGCCCTGGCGGGTTCTTCCGATGCCGGGCTTTTTCGGCGCGATGGGCAAGACCTCGCCGAAATTCTTGGAAAAGCGCAGTTGCGAATTGTGCAGGTGCATCTTCATGGCGCGGCGCGCACCGGTGCTGTCCTGCGCCGCCAGCCGGTCACGGATCACCTCATGCTCGGCCAGCGCCGCGCGCCAGCTCTCCGCATCCTCGAAATAGCTGGCAAGCTGCGCGAAGTAGGGGTTGAGCCGCTGGTCGAAAAGATCGCCAACGACCTTGGTCACCGCGTCGTTGCCGAGCATGTCGGCCACGGCGGTGTGGAATGCGCGATCATGCACCATGCTCTGCGCACCCGGATGGATGGCGGCGGCCATCTCGGCGATGGCGGCATCGACGGAGGCAAGCGTCGCCGGCGTCGCGATCAGCGCCGCTTCCTCGGCGACCGCGGCTTCGATCAGGGCACGGGCCTTGAGCACCTCGAACGGGCCGGCAACGGGCTGGGGCTCTGCGGGCGTGCCGGTCTCCGGCGGTGGCGGCAACACATGGATGCCGGAGCCGACGCGGATGCTGACGCGCCCGTCGACCTCCAGCGCAATCAGGGCCTCGCGCACTGTGGGCCGCGAAATGCCGAGCTGCATGGCCAGATCGCGCTCCGGTGGCAGCCGCGAGCCGACGGGGAACTCGCCAGCATCGATGAGCTGTCGGAGCTGGTCCGCCACCTGCCGGTAAAGCCGGCGCGGAATGATGGCCTCGATGGGCATGGCCGTGCGGCCTCCGCCTTGTTGTTTCCCCATGGCCTTCCTTGCTCCGCCTTGTTGTTTCCCCATGGCCTTCCTTGGTCGGAAGATCCTTTTGCTGGCCAATTGGTCTGACCAATAACAGCACAAGACACGCAAGCAGGCCCTGCCGTCAAGTGGGGAAGATCACACGTGCTTGGCAGTTGCCGCGCTCCGCATGCCGGCCGCAGGGCGGGAATGTCAGCCGACGACCAGACGGCCACCGACCATGACGGCCACGGCGCGGCCTTCCATGCGGGCTTCGTCGAAGGGCGAGTTCTTGGAACGGCTCTTCAGCCGGGCCTTTTCCAGCACGTAGGGCGCATCCGGATCGACCACAATCAGGTCGGCTGGCGCACCCACCACGAGCCTGCCGGCCGCCGAGCCGATCAGCGCGGCAGGAGCGGTGCTCATCGCCGCCAGCAGGCGGGGGAGCGTGACATCGCCGGAATGGTGCAGCCTCAGGGCCGCTGACAGCATCGTCTCGAGCCCGACCGCGCCATTGGCCGCCTCGCCAAAGGGCTGGCGCTTGGTTTCCACGTCCTGCGGATCATGGTCCGATACGATCACGTCGATGGTGCCGTCGGCCAGCGCTTCGACCAGCGCCAGCCGCTCGGTCTCGTGGCGCAGTGGCGGGCTCAGCTTGCAGAAGGTGCGGTAGGCGCCAACATCGTTCTCGTTGAGCGTGAGATTATTGATCGAGACGCCGCAGGTGACATTCAGCCCCGCCGCCTTGGCCCGGCGCATCAGCGCGACCGAGCCTGAGCAGGAGATCATGCTCGCATGATAGCGCCCGCCCGTTGCCGCCACGAGCGCCAGATCGCGTTCGAGGATGATCGTCTCCGCCACATGCGGAATGCCATGGAGCCCGAGGCGCGAGGCGAACTCGCCCTCGTTCATCACGCCTTCGCCGCGCAGGTTCGGGTCTTCGAGGTGATGCACGATCAGCGCGCCAAAATCGCGGGCATAGATCAGCGCCCGCCGCATCACCTGGGCATTCATCACCGAGCGTGGGCCATCGCTGAAGAACACCGCTCCGGCTTCCATCAGGAGGCCGAACTCGGTCATCTCGGTGCCATTGAGGCCTTTGGTCAGCGCTGCCGAAGGTCGCACATTGACCACAGCCTTGTCGCGCGCCCGGCGCTTGATGAAATCGATGATGGCAGGGTCATCGACCACCGGGTCGGTGTCGGGCCGGCACACCAGTGTGGTCACACCGCCCGCCGCCGCAGCCTCTGACGCCGTACGCAAGGTCTCGCGATGCTCCGCGCCCGGCTCGCCGGCAAAGGCGATCAGGTCGATCAGGCCAGGGGCGAGAACAAGGCCCCCGCAATCACGGATGTCGGCATCGGCGGGCAGTGCGCCTGGCTTCACCGACGGCCCGATGGCAGCGATCAGGCCATCGCGCACCAGCACACCACCATGGGTTTCGAGGCCCGTGGCGGGGTCGATCAGGCGGGCATTGGTGAGGGCGAGGGTCATAACGCAAGCCTCGATGTCATCCCCAGCGGCGCGGAGCGCCGGGAAGGGGACCCATTCCAGTGCACGATGATGGATTCCCTACCCCTCCACGCCCTTCGGGCTCTCCGGCCGGGAATGACACCAGAAGGATCAGCCTGATGCGTCAAGCTCCAGCCAATCAGGGTTCCCCGCTTCAATGAGCCTGATCTTCCAGGCGCGGTTCCAGCCCTTGAGTTGCTTCTTCCGCGCAATGGCTTCGTGGATATCGCGGTGGCGCTCGAACCAGACCAGCCGCGTGACGCTATAGCGCTGCGTGAAGCCCGGGCCGACGCCGGCAGCTTACTGTTCAATGCGCAAGGGCAGATTGCCAGCGACGCCGATGCAGAGCTTGCCGTTTGTGTTGCTGGCGAGCATGTAGACCGCATAGCGCTCATTCATGCAGTCTCCACGGTGCAGGCAACCTCGGTGTCATTCCCGGCGCGCCAAAAGCGCGGGAAGGGAAGCCACAATGCACCAAAACAAAGGATCCCCTTCCCGGCGCGTGCCGCACCGCCGGGGAGGACCGCTAACGCTAATCCATCAGTGATCATTTGCGCGAAAGCCAACTATCTATAATCCATTTATGGATTGGAATGGTGGGTCTAAAGAGAAATTGCGCAGCTTTATGCAAAATCCAAAATCCAAACAAATACATCAATTGAGAGAAAAGAAATCGTGCGCCTTCTTCGGGGAGATAGTACGCTTTTGGCCCGTCGATATTGATCAAAGGATAAAAGACGATTGAAAATAAGGCAGTATGCCTGAATGAATAGCCTAATACTCCAAAGACAATAGGAAGTGACAAAAAAACAGCAAAGCCGGCATTCCCGCTCAAAAATGAGGCGATCAGCAGCCACATTGACTCCAGCGCCTCACCCATTCCGCATCCCCCCCGCCAGCGCTTCCAGCACAGCCATGCGCACCGCGACGCCTATCTCCACCTGCTCGCGGATAAGCGATTGCGCGCCGTCTGCCACGTCGGTGGCGATTTCCACGCCGCGGTTCATGGGGCCGGGGTGCATTACCAGCGCATCCGGCTTGGCGCGGCTCAGCTTTTCCAGATCGAGACCGAAATATCGGAAGTACTCCTTGGCCGAGGGGATGAACGAGCCGCTCATGCGCTCGCGCTGGAGCCTGAGCATCATGATGATGTCGACGCCCTCCAGCCCCTTCTTCATGTCTGTGAAGATCGGCAGGCCAAGGCCCTCGAAGCCTGGCGGGATCAGCGTCGACGGCCCGATCAGCCGGACGTGCGCGCCCAGCGCGGACAACAGGATGATGTTGGAGCGTGCCACGCGCGAATGCAGGATGTCGCCGCAGATCGCGACCACCAGCCCCTCGATGCCGCCCTTGTTACGGCGGATGGTCAACGCGTCGAGCAGCGCCTGCGTCGGGTGCTCGTGCGCGCCATCGCCAGCATTGACGACAGAGCAATCGACCTTACGCGAGAGCAGTTCCACCGCGCCGGCCGCGTGGTGCCGCACGATGATGATGTCCGGGTGCATCGCGTTGAGTGTCGCCGCCGTGTCTATCAGGGTCTCGCCCTTCTTGACGGAGGAATTTCCGACGCTCATGTTCATGACATCGGCGCCGAGCCGCTTGCCGGCCAGTTCGAACGAGGCCTGCGTGCGGGTCGACGCTTCGAAGAACAGGTTGATCTGCGTGCGCCCGCGCAGTGTCGCCTTCTTCTTCTCGACCTGCCGGGACAACTCGACATAGGAATCGGCGAGGTCCAGCAAGCTGGTGATCTCAAGGCGGTTGAGGCCCTGGATGCCCAGCAGATGCCGGCGCGCGAAGATCACGGGCGGGTGTCCGGGATATGTCATTGAAGATGGCTGGATAGGCGCGATGCGACCGAGTCGCAAGCGCCGCGTGCGGACTGTCCCCAGATCGCGCCCTGATGGCCGCCTGAGCGCTGCGCTCAGGACCGGGCGCGAACCTTGACAGGCACCAGTTCGTGGATGCCCGGACCGCCACGATGATCGTCATCATCGTCGGATTTACGGTTCATCATGATGGCCGATCCGGCCACGACGCTTGCCGATGTGATGATGCAGCCGGCGCACAGGGCGAGAAGTGCGATCATGCCGTCGCTGTCGCGCATCATCAGCGTGCGCAAGCCATAGGCATCCGTCCAGAGCAGGCCGGTGACGAACAGCACTCCGATCAGCGCCCCGCTCAGCAGGTTCACGACAAGCAATCGGTGCAGTGGGTCGCGTGACAAGTCGAAAGCCTCCGGACACGTCAGTTGAAGGTAGCGCTCGAAACTTAACATTCAAGATACGGGCCACATGGCCATAGCCTGACAGCGCGCAGACACTGGGCGGCAACTGTGGTTGCATCACGGCGGACCCTGGAGCCAACACGCGCCAGGGGTGATCGGACAATGACCGGTAGCATCGCCGGGCCGAATTGACTTCTGGTTGGCCTTGGACCAGTTTGCGCCCCGCTCCGACCCGAGCGCGCCGCCACCGCCGGAAGGCGTCTGGCGTGATTCTCCGTTGCAGGAAGCAGACCCAAGCCCATGAAAGTGCTCGTTGTTGAGTCGCCCGCCAAGGCGAAGACGATCAACAAGTATCTCGGCTCCGACTATCATGTCGTGGCCTCTTTCGGGCATATCCGCGATCTGCCGCCCAAGGATGGCTCGGTCAATCCCGATGACGACTTTGCGATGATCTGGGAGCTGGAAGGCCGTGGGGCCAAGCAGCTTTCGGAAATCGCCAAGGCGGTTAAACGTGCCGAAAAGCTGATCCTCGCCACTGACCCGGACAGGGAAGGCGAGGCGATTTCCTGGCATGTGCTGCAGGCGCTGAACGACAAGAAGGTGCTCAAGGGCATGCCCGTCGAGCGCGTGACCTTCAACGCCATCACCAAGGACACGGTCACGGCGGCGCTGAAGGCCCCGCGCGAGATCGATGGCGCACTGGTCGATGCCTATCTGGCGCGGCGTGCGCTGGACTATCTCGTCGGCTTCACCCTGTCACCGGTGCTCTGGCGCAAGTTGCCGGGTGCCCGCTCGGCCGGGCGCGTGCAATCGGTGGCCCTGCGCCTCGTCTGCGACCGCGAGCGCGAGATCGACGCCTTCCGCGCCCGTGAATACTGGACCATCGTGGCCCAGCTTGCCACCTTGCGCGGCCACGCCTTCGAGGCGCGGCTGGTCGGCGCGGACGGCAAGAAGATCACGCGCCTCGATGTCGGCAAGGCCGACGAGGCAGCCGCCTTCAAGGTTGCGCTGGAAAAGGCCACCTTCGAGGTGGCCAGCATCGAGGCCAAGCCGGTGCGCCGTCACCCCGCACCCCCATTCCAGACCTCGGCCCTGCAACAGGAAGCGTCGCGCAAGCTTGGTTTCGCACCGGCCCGCACCATGCAGCTTGCGCAGCGCCTGTATGAAGGTGTCGATATCGGCGGCGAGACTGTCGGCCTGATCACCTACATGCGGACGGACGGCGTCGACATGGACGGCTCGGCCATTGCCGCCGCCCGCCGCGTCATCGGCAAGGAGTTCGGCGCGGGCTATGTGCCCGAAGTGCCGCGCCGCTATTCGACCAAGGCCAAGAACGCCCAGGAAGCCCACGAGGCCATCCGCCCGACCGACATGGGCAGGCTTCCGGCCCATGTCATCCGGTCGCTCGAACCCGATCAGGCCAAGTTGTATGAGCTGATCTGGATGCGCACCATCGCCAGCCAGATGGAGTCGGCCCAGCTCGAACGGACCACGGTCGAGATCACCGCCACGGCTGGCGGGCGCACGCTCGATCTGCGCGCCACCGGCCAGGTCGTGCTCTTCGACGGCTTCCTCAAGGTCTATCAGGAAGGCCGCGACGACGAGGACGACGAGGAAAGCCGCCGCCTGCCGCAGATGACCACGGCGGAAACTCTCCGCACCCGCGAGATTACGGCCACCCAGAGCTTCACCGAGCCGCCGCCGCGCTACTCGGAAGCCAGCCTCGTCAAGCGCATGGAAGAACTCGGCATCGGCCGGCCCTCGACCTATGCCTCGATCCTCCAGGTGCTGCGCGACCGCGAATACGTCAGCATCGACAAGAAGCGGCTGGTGCCGAACGATACCGGACGCGTGCTCTCGTCCTTCCTCGAAAGCTTCTTCGCCCGCTATGTCGAGTATGACTTCACCGCAGGCCTCGAAAACGACCTTGACCGGATCTCGAACCACGAGGTCGACTGGAAGGAGATCATGCGGGCATTCTGGGCCGATTTCTCGGCGGCCATTGCCGGCGCCAAGGATCTGCGCACCGGCGAGGTCATCGACAAGCTGGACGAGGCCCTTGGGCCGCACCTGTTCCCGGCGCGCGCCGACGGGGCCGATCCGCGCCGCTGCCCCACCTGCGGCAACGGTCGGTTGGGCCTGCGCTTTTCCAAGACCGGCGGCTTCATCGGCTGTTCGAACTACCCTGAATGCCGCTACACCCGGCCCATGGCTGCTCCTTCCGCCGACGGTGATGGCACAACGGAGGGCGGCGGCCAGCCCGGTGTCAAGCTGCTGGGCAAGGACCCGGTGACCAACCTCGATGTCACGGTTCGCGATGGCCGGTTCGGGCCCTATGTGCAGCTTGGCGAGGGCGAGAAGCCGAAGCGCCAGACGCTGCCCAAGGGTGTGACGCCCGCCACCGTCGGGCTCGATCGCGCGCTGGTGCTGCTGTCATTGCCGCGCGAGGTCGCGAAGCATCCGGAGACGGGCGAGCCTATCCTCGCCGGGATCGGCCGCTTTGGCCCCTACGTGCAGCATGGCAAGACCTACGCCAACATCGGCAAGGATGATGGCATCCTCGAAATCGGGGCCAACCGCGCCATCGACCTGATCGTCGCCAAGGAGAGCGGCGCGGGGGCTGGGCGGCGCTTCGGCGGCGGCGCGCCGGCAGGCCGGGCGCTTGGCGAGCATCCCGAGGGCGGCGCCATCACCGTGCGAGCAGGGCGCTACGGCCCTTATGTGAACTGGGGGGCGGTCAACGCCACCCTGCCAAAGGGCATCACCGAGGCAGGCGTGACGCTGGATCAGGCCATGGATCTGATCCGCGCCAAGATCGCCAGCGGCCCGCCGCCAAAAGCCGGTCGCAAACCCGCGAAGGCAAAGGCACCCGCCAAAGGCGCTGCGACCGCCAAGGCTGCTGCTGGAAAAAAGCCTGCCGCGAAAACAGCCGCCAAGAAGGCTCCTACCAAGAAGGCTCCTACCAAGAAGGCACCGTCCAGCAAGCCCCTAGCCAGCTGAGGCTGCCCATGCCGCCGGCGAACGTCGGGTCGGACGGCGTTTCGCCCTTGATCCGCATCAAGGACATCATCTTCGAACTTCGCTGCAATCAACGCCATGATCCAGCCTGCCCAGCCAGACGCCGCCGATCCCGCACCATCCAGCGGCTCCGAACAGCATTTGCCTGAGCCGGTCGTCCGGCAGATTAGCCGCCACGATGTTGTCGAGGCTTTGGCTGCCGGCCTGCGCGACTTCCGCGCGGCCCCTCTCTATGGCCTGTTCTTCGGCGCGGTCTACACGCTTGGCGGGATCGCCATTGTCGCAACGCTCGGCTGGCTCGACATGGCCTATCTTGCCTATCCGCTGGCTGCGGGGTTTGCCATGATCGGGCCGTTCGTGGCCACAGGGCTTTATGAGGTCAGCCGCCGCCGCGAGCTTGGCCAGCCGCTCAGTTTTTCGGCTGTGCTCTGGTCGGTATGGGAGCAGCGCCGCCGCGAGATGGGCTGGATGGCCTTCGTCGCGATTTTCCTGCTGATCATGTGGCTCTACCAGGTGCGCCTTCTGATTGCGCTGTTCCTCGGCCTGCGCTCGTTCTCGTCGATTGCGGAGTTCGTCAGCGTCATCACGTCAACGCCCGAAGGGCTGATGTTCCTGGGCGTCGGGCACATCGTCGGCGCGCTGCTGGCGGCGCTGGCCTTCACGCTCACGGTGGTGTCGTTCCCGCTGCTGGTCGACCGCAACCATGATGTCGTGACGGCGATCATCACCAGTTTCCGGGCCGTGGCCCTCAACCCTGCAGTGATGCTTGGCTGGGCGCTCTGCGTGGTCGTGCTGATGATCGTCGCGTCGCTGCCGATGTTCCTGGGGCTTCTGGTGGTGCTGCCGGTTCTTGGCCATGCCACCTGGCACCTTTATCGCCGCGTGGTGGCCCCGCTCCCACCAGCGCAGCCGTGAGCCTTTCGGGCGCCGAACCACCGGGCCAGCCAACGTCTTTCTGACATGCCGGATGGCGCAGATCCGGTTTCCCCTTTGGCGTGACATGCTCTAGGTTGGAAGCATCAGCCTGCCAGAAGGAGCGCGTCTTGGCCGCCGCCTATGGTTTTCACGTCATCCTGGCCTTCGTGGTCGGCTATCTTTTGGGCTCCATCCCGTTCGGCATCATCGTCACCCGGCTGGGTGGCGGGGTCGATCCGCGCTCGATCGGCTCGGGCAATATCGGCGCGACCAATGTGCTGCGCTCCGGCAACAAGAAGCTTGCTGCCCTGACCCTGCTCGGCGATGCCCTGAAGGGCACGCTGGCAGCCTTGCTTGGCTTCACGCTGGGCGGGGAAGCCACGGCGCTGGCCGCCGGTCTTGGGGCTTTCCTCGGTCATCTCTTTCCGGTCTGGCTAGGCTTCAAGGGCGGCAAGGGGGTCGCGACCTATCTGGGCGTGGTGCTGGGGCTTGCGCCAGTGGGCGCACTGGCATTCGCACTGGTGTGGCTGGCCAGTGCCAAGCTCTCGAAGTATTCGTCGCTCTCGGCCTTGTTGGCATCGGCGCTCACGCCCGTCGTGCTGATGGTGCTTGGCTATGGCCGGATTGCCGCGCTGATGGCGGTTCTGGCTGTGCTGCTCTGGATCATGCACCGTGATAACATCAGCCGGTTGCTGGCCGGCACCGAAGGCAAGATCGGCCAGAAGGGCTGACGGAGAGTCTGACCCATGTCCGGCATCCAGCTCACCGAACAGCAGCGCTTCGACTGGCTACGCCTGATCCGGACCGAAAGCGTTGGCCCGCGCACGTTCAGCAGCCTTATGAGCTGCTTTGGCGGGGCCGGAGCCGCGCTCGCCGGACTGCCTGACCTTGCCCGTGCGGCAGGACGATGGATCACGCTGCCGCCGCCTGGCGATATCGAGCGCGAGATCGAACAGGCCCGCAAACTCGGTGTCCGTTTCGTGGCGCTCGGCGAGGCGGGCTATCCCGTGCCGCTGGCAGCATGCCAGACCGCGCCGCCACTGCTGGCCGTGCGTGGCTGGCGCGCCCGATTGTGGCCCTGGTCGGCTCGCGCAACGCCTCGGGGCCTGGGCTGAAGTTCACCAAGAAGCTCTCGCGCGAACTGGGGGAGGCGGGGTTCGTCGTCATCTCCGGCCTGGCGCGCGGTATCGACACCGCCGCCTATCGCGCCGCGCTTGCCACCGGCACGGTGGCGGTGCTGGCCGGTGGCCATGGCCAGATCTATCCACCGCAGAACAAGCCGCTGGTCGAGGAACTGATCGCCACCGGTTGCGCTGTGTCGGAGCTGCCCTTCACCGTCGAGCTGAGGGCGTGGGACGTCCCGCGCCGCAACCGCTTTGTTGCTGGGCTGTCGCTCGATGTCATCGTGGTTGAGGCGGCCCGCAAGTCCGCTCGCTGATCACCGCCAGGCTGGCGCAGGAAGAGGGCCAAGAGGTTTTCGTCGTACCAGGCGCGCCGCTTGATCCGCGTGCCGAAGGAGCCAATGACCTTGTCCATGCCGGTCTTGCCCGGCTGTGTCGCTCCGCCGCCGACATCATCGAGGAACTGCGGCCGCAGATCGGCCAGCCGCCCCGCTGCCCCGCGCTGTTCGATGGTGCGGGTGACGACGCAGATCGACACGGCGATATTTCCTCCGGTGACGATCTTGGCCTCGATAAGCTCGACTGGCTGATGGCAGACGACGGCCCCCGGTTGCAAGCCCGCGCATCTGATGCTCCCCCGGACGTCCGGCGCCCAAGGGAGCCTGTTAGGGCGCGGGCCTGTTCAGGCCGCCTTGATGCCGGAAACGGGAGACAGCGCCGCATCAGCAAGCTGCGACATCGTTGCCGATCTGCTGGGTGCTGCGCCGCTTTCGGTTGATGGCCTTGTCCGCCAAAGCGGGCTTCGCGCCCGTGAGGTGCAAGGCCTCCTCGTCGAACTTGAGATAGACGGGCAGGCGCGCCGCGATCCGTCCGGAGGCTATGTGCGCGCCTGATCGGCCTGCTGCGCCAGCAGCTGGGGAAGACCCATCATCCTGGCCAGGTTGGTGCTCGATTCACGCGCCACTATCGTTGCCATTTCCAGAAAATACGACAGCAAGGTGAGCTCTGCGCCCTTCGCCATGGTCCCAAGCTCGCTGCTCATCAGCGCGATGTAGGCTGCAGCCTCCAGACGCGGCGTCGCTTTCTCTTCGTCATAAGGCTGTGGCGCGTTCACCACACTTCCTGCGTCAACGTCGCGATCATCGAAACCTGACTCGGCTGAAGCTGTCCGGAGCCCACCGGTTTCGGAAGGCGGCGACTGGGGCGAGCGCGACATGCAGAGGGTCTCCAGCGCAACTGACCATTTCAAATGCAATTTAAGGTTGCATCATCGCTCTGGCAAGTCTCACGACGCGAACAGCCATGATGGACGCTACGAAACGCTTAAGAAAGATCACCGCATGGACATCGCGGCCCCGCCCTTGGACCTCACATCACGAAGGTGAGCAGGATGACCGGCATGGAGATCATGGCCAGCACGGTCTGCAGGGTGATGATCTCGGCCATCAGCGGCGCATCTCCACCCATCTGGCGTGCCAAGATGTAGGAGGCGGCTGCCGTCGGCACCGTCGCTGCGATCAGCGCCACGCTCAGCGCAGCTCCCGTAAGGCCGAGCACTGTGGCGGCCCCCAACACCAGCGCCGGCATTACCAGCAGCTTCAGGCCGGTTGCCAACCAGTGCGACAGGACCGGTTTCGCAAGCTGTTTCAAGTCGAGTCCCGAGCCCACCACGAGCAAGCCCGCAGCCAGCGCGCCGCGCCCGAGAATCTCGACAGCACTGCCGAATGCTTGGGGGATGAACCCAGACAGCGGATTGAGCGCGATGCCGACCGCGCAAGACCAGATGAACGGGTTGCGCATCAGCGTCAGGGCCGTGGCGCGCAGATCGAAGGGCTCGCCGCGGGCATGGCGCGACAGCACCAGCACACTCATCACATTGACGACAGGGATCAACGTCGCGATCACCACGGCCATCAGTGCGACCCCGGTGCTGCCCAAACTGGTGCGAGGCCACCGCCAGCGCGATGAACGTGTTCCAGCGCACGGCACCCTGGTAGATCGAGGTGAAAGCCGGGCCGTCGACGCCGCGCCGGGCGAGCAGCCCGCGCAGGGCCAGCGTCAACGCGGTCATGGTCACAGCACCGAACACGAGCGCACCCCCGATGCGCGCAACCGGCAGACCATCGAGTTTCACGAACGCAAGCGTGTGGATCACCAGCGCCGGGATCAGGATATGGTAAGTCACGGCCTCGAAGCCTCGCCATGCCCCATCCTCGATGAAGCGGGACTGCCGCGCCGCAAATCCGGCGAGGATGACGAGAAAGACGGAGATAAGGCTGGTCAGGAGTGCGGTCATGTCAGGCTCGCCATGTCTCCGACCTATGCCCGTTCGCAACCGGCTTCACAATTGCGCTCGGCGCGCAGCCGCCCCGCCCCTGGCGCGAAAGCAGCGGGTCAAGGCTTGGTGGCTGATGGGCGGTGATGAACGGCACGTCTGCCGGCTTCTGTTCGCACAGTTTCGACGCAATTGGTTCAGGGAAAGTTCAATCGCAAACCCCTAGTTAACCATACAACAGGTGCAGGATGTCTGTGCCACGAACTGGAGAATGTGCCATGGCCATCTCGAAGAACACCCCCCGCCCTGCGCTGGCAATTGCTGCCACAGGGGCCTTTGCAATGCTGATCGCCACCATGCCGGCCGAGGCCGCACCGTGGGGCGCGCCATCCGCAGCAGCAGGGCTTTCCGCAGGCTCCCTGCCGGTTGAGCATGTGTCGTGGCGCGGTCGCCGCAACGGCGTGCTGATTGCCGGCGCTGTCGGCCTCGGGTTTCTGGGCATCGCAGCCGCGGTCGCCGCCAGCCAGCCACGCTATGGCTACGCACCGGGTTATGGCTACGCGCCGCCGCCTTCCTACGGCTACGGCTACGACTACGGCTACGCACCGGTGCAGACTTACGCACCGGCCTATGTCCAGGCTCCGGCCTATGGCTATGGGCCGGTCTATGCCAAGCCTTCCTATGGTAACGGGCCGGTCTATCAGGCTCCGCGCCATGTGTCGGTCTATGGCTACCGCGGCGATCCGAAGGGCCGCATGCGCGGCGGGCAGGGCAGTTTCCAGACGCAGACCGGCGACATCTTCCCGATGCGCGGGAACAATGGCGGCGGCTGATCCGTTACGGATTTACCGTGCCGGCAATGCCTCGGTTGTGAAACCGGGTCATTGCTTCTAGTCTCCCTTCAAGAACGTTCTCCAGCGGCCATGTCTGTGCCGCTCTTCCAGACCGAGGAGTTCCCCAGATGCTGACGTCAACACGGCGTTTCAAGCTGACAGCGGTGGCCACGACCGTGCTTATGGCCGCAGGTGGCCTGTCCACCCAGGCGATGGCTGCGCCCTTCGCCACGATCGGGGCGTCGAATGTCACGGCCGAAGAACTCGTCGAGACGGTGCAATACCGTCGCCGCGTCGGCGTGGCACCGCGTGCCCGCTATGCTGTTCCGGTGCGCCGCCGCAATAACAATGCCGCCGCTGCCGCCGCCATCGTGGGCATCGGTGTTCTCGGTCTCGCCGCTGCAGCTGCAGCCTCGCAGCGGCAGGAGCGCCGCGGCACTTACTATTCCGACGACTATGGCAGGCCGGTGGATGCCTATGGCCGACCCATCTATCAGTCGGCCCCGGTGCAGCATTACCGGCAGCCCGGCTACTACTACCAGCAGCCCGGTTACTACGACCAGCAGCCTGGCTACTACAACCCCGGCCTGACCAATGCGCAGATCCGCGAACAGCAGCGCATCGCCAAGAAACGGGCCAAGATCGAGTTCAAGCAGCGTCAGGCCCAACAGTATTATTACCAGCATCAATACGGCTATGGCTATCATCCGCGGCGTGCGCCGATCGATCCGTTCCGCTGAGCGACAAGCCACTGCGGGCGGTCATTCTGATTTGACCAGGGCCAGAGGGAAGCCTCTGGCCTTTCGTTTGTCGGCCTGAGCTGGCCAGATTTGCTGCGCCCAAGCGGGCGTAGCCCTCAGCGCATCGTGTCCAGCGCTCCCTGCAGCAGATAGGCCGCGGCCAGTTTATCGACGAGCTCGGCGCGCCGGGCCCGTGAGGCATCGGCAGCAAGCAGTGTCCGGGTCACCGCCAGCGTCGACATGCGCTCGTCGACGAAGGCGATGGGCAGCGGCGTCAGCGGCACAAGATTGCGCACGAAGGCTCGGGTCGATTGTGCGCGCGGTCCCTCCGTTCCATCCATGTTCAGCGGCAGGCCGACCACAAGCCCGCCGACGCCGTAGCGCGCCGCGATCCGGAGCAGCAACGCCACGTCCTTGCTGAACTTCACGCGCTGGATGGTCTCCAGCGGGCTTGCAATTGTCAGTTCCACATCCGACAGGGCAAGCCCGATGGTCTTGGTGCCGAGATCGAGGCCAAGCGCGCGCTGGTGGTGCGCCATGTGCTCGGGCAGGTCGGTAAGGGCAACAACGGGCAAGGAGCAGCTTTCGGTTTGGGTGTGCTGGTCAGTGGCATCGCTCTTAGGCCGTCACGCCCCACGCTACAACCGCACCTGCGGGCCATTTGCCGTTGCGCGCGCCTTGCCGCGAGATGGCGGCAAGCGCCGGTCTGCGATTGCGGCAATCCGGCAGGGCCGCTATAGCCCGATCAGGATCGCGCCCGGCAGCAGCCGGTTTGACAGCGTTCGAGAGGTAACGCCCATGTCCGTTGATGCAAAGACTGTCAGCCGTGTCGCCCATCTGGCCCGGATCGCCCTGCCCGAGGGCGAGGTCGCGCGGATGCAGGGCGAAATCAACGCCATGCTCGGCTTCGTCGAGCAACTCAACGAGGTTGATGTCGATGGCGTCGAGCCGATGACGTCGGTTATGCCGATGGTGATGAAAAAGCGCGCTGATCTGGTGACCGATGGCGGCATCGCGGCACAGATCGTGCAAAATGCCCCGCAGTCCGAGGATGACTATTTCATGGTGCCCAAAGTGGTCGAGTAAGCCGCCTGTTGGTGCCGATTGACCCCAGGCCCCGCATCGGCCCCCCGGCCGTTCCGTATTCCGGCACTTGCTGCCAGCACTTCCCGAAAAGACGACGATGACCGACCTGACCACACTGACACTGACCGAGGCACGTGACGGGCTGAAGGCCAAGGCCTTCAGCGCCACCGAACTGGCGCAGGCCCATGTCGCCGCGATCGAGGCGGCCCGCGTGCTCAATGCCTATGTGCTGGAGACGCCAGAGATCGCACTCAAGCAGGCTGAGGTCTCCGACGCCCGGCTGGCGAAGGGCGAGGGCGGTTGGCTCGAAGGCCTGCCGCTGGGCATCAAGGACCTGTATTGCACGGCTGGAACCCGCACCACGGCGTGCTCGAACATCCTGCGCAACTTCGTGCCGACCTACGAATCGACCGTCACCAGCCAACTGTGGCGCGATGGCGCGGTGATGCTCGGCAAGCTCAACAATGACGAGTTCGCCATGGGCTCGTCGAACGAGACCTCGGCCTTTGGGCCGGTCATCAACCCCTGGCGGCGGGCTGGCAGTAATGTCAGCGTGGGAGCCGCAGACGTTGAAGGCACCCATCTGGTGCCGGGCGGTTCCTCGGGCGGCTCGTCCAGCGCCGTGGCAGCCCACCTCTGCCTTGCAGCGACCGCCACCGACACCGGCGGTTCGATCCGCCAGCCGGCGGCCTTTACCGGCACGGTCGGCATCAAGCCAACCTATGGCCGCTGCTCGCGCTGGGGCATCGTGGCCTTCGCCTCGTCGCTGGATCAGGCTGGCCCAATCGGCAAGACCGTGCGCGACTGCGCCGTCATGCTGCGCTCGATGTCCGGCCACGACCCGAAGGACACCACCTCTGTCGACATCGCCGTGCCCGATTACGAGAAAGCCATCGGCCGCTCGGTCAAGGGCATGAAGATCGGCATCCCGAAGGAGTATCGCCTCGACGGCATGCCGGCCGAGATCGAGAAGCTCTGGGCCGCCGGCATTGCCTGGTTGAGGGCCGCCGGTGCCGAGATCGTCGACATTTCCCTGCCGCATACCCGCTATGCCCTGCCGGCCTATTACATTGTCGCGCCGGCCGAGGCCTCGTCAAATCTCGCGCGTTATGATGGCGTGCGCTACGGCTTGCGCGAACAGGGTCGTGACATCGCCGAGATGTATGAAAAGACCCGCGCTGCCGGCTTTGGCCGCGAGGTCCAGCGCCGCATCATGATCGGCACCTATGTGCTTTCGGCGGGCTACTACGATGCCTACTATCTGCGCGCGCAGAAGGTCCGGACGCTGATCAAGAAGGATTTCGAGGACGTCTTCGCCGCCGGCATCCACGCCATCCTGACACCGGCCACGCCATCCGCTGCCTTCGGCATCGGCGAAAAGGGATCCGCAGACCCGGTCGAGATGTATCTCAACGACATCTTCACCGTGACCGTGAACATGGCCGGCTTGCCGGGCATCGCGGTGCCGGCCGGGCTCGATGCCGAGGGCCTGCCGCTCGGTCTCCAGCTCATCGGAAGGCCGTTCGACGAGGAGACGCTGTTCTCCCTGTCCGAAGTGATCGAGCAGGCCGCAGGGCGGTTTTCCGTGCAGCAGCGCTGGTGGACCGGAGCGTGAACCTCACCTTTGCCCGCTCCATGGCCATCGCCTGCCTGACGGTGACGCGGGCATTGTGCTGGATCACGGGCGGGCTGCTTTTGCTGCTCACCCTGGTGCAGTTCGTTCGCGGCGATATCGATGCACGTCCCGTGATGACGTTGTCTTCCGGACTGGTCTTTGTGGCCCTCGGGCTGGCCGCCAGCTGGGGCGCACGGCGCTTCGAGGACAAGGCAAGTTGATCCGGCCCCTGGACGGTTCGGCTGGCGCTGGCCGACATTGTACCGCCGCTGCATCCACCGGCTTGGATTGCGCGTAAAGACCGTTAAACTAGTTGATCTTGTCAGGAGCGCGCCATGCCGGATCGGCGAATGGTTCTCGGAAGCGGACTTGCACTGATGCTCGCAGGACGGGCGGATGCGACCACACCGGTCAGCACAGCCTACGCCTTCAGCTTCGAGGGGATCGAGGGTGGCAACATCGATCTGGGCCAGCATCGCGGCAAGCTGCTGCTGGTCGTCAACACCGCCTCACGCTGCGGATTCACAGGCCAGTATGCCGGCTTGCAAAGCCTGTGGACACGCTACAGGACGCGCGGATTGACCGTGGTCGGCGTCCCGGCCAATGACTTCGCCGGTCAGGAGCCCGGCTCGAACGAGGATATTCTCGGCTTCTGTTCCAGCCGCTTCGGCGTAACCTTTCCGCTCGCTGCAAAGTCTGTCGTACTTGGTGAAGGCGCGCATCCGTTCTATCGCTGGGCAGCCGGTCAGCGTCCGTCAGAAACGCCACGCTGGAACTTCCACAAGTATCTGATCGGTCGCGACGGGCGCATTGCGGCGGTGTTTCCGACCTCGGTTGAGCCAACCGACCCGCGCGTCATCACCGCCATTGAACGGGCACTTGTCGGCGGCAGCGGGGCCTGACGACGCGATTCATTCCGGCGGGCGTGCCCGGGCGATTGCCGGTTGCTTGTTCTGCGCCGCTCGCTGACACTGGTCGTCGGTGAGCCGCTGGAGCCTGACATGTTCAACCGCAGAACCCTGTTGGTGGGTCTGGCCAGCGTGGCAGCAGCTTCCCAGTCGGGCCGTGCCCGCGCTCAGGCCTATCCCTCCCGGTCGATCACCTTGCTGGTGCCGTTTGCCGCCGCCGGGGGCACTGACATCGCCGCGCGCCAGCTGGGCGAGAGTCTGTCGCAAACGCTGGGCCAGACCATCGTCATCGAGAACCGGCCCGGTGCCAACGGCATCGTTGCCGGGCAAGCGCTGCTCAAGGCCGATCCGGATGGCTACACCCTGCTTGTGGCGACTGCGGCCAGCTTCGCGGCCGCGCCCGCGCTGGGCCAGAAGCTGCCCTATGACGTCGGGAAGGATTTTGCGCCTGTCGGCATGCTCGGGCTGTTTCCGCTGGTTCTGAATGTTGCGCCTGGCTTGCCGGTGGCCACGCTGGCGGAGTTTATCGCCTATGCCAAGGCCCGCCCGGGCCAGCTCAACTTCGCCTCGGCCGGCGTCGGCGGAACCAATCATCTCGTCTTCGAGATGATCATGCGCGCCGCCGGCATCACGCTGGCCCATGTGCCCTATCGCGGCGCGGGGCTGGCGCAGGCCGATGTGATGAGCGGTCAGGTGCAGGTCATGGTCGATTCGCTCGCAGCCAGTCTGGGCAATATCCAGGGCAGCAAGCTGAAAGCGCTGGCGGTCACCACAGCCGATCGGCAGCCGCTTCTGGTATCCGTCCCGACCCTGAAAGAAAGCGGCGTCGATCTGGTCTATCCCGGATGGGCCTCAATCGTGGCGCACGCGGCCACCCCGCCGGGCGTGCTGGCGCGGCTCACCGCAGCGATCAACACCGCGATGCAAAGCGACGCTCTGGTGAGCCGTTATCAAGAACTGGTCATCCAGCCGGTCGCATGGAGCGCTGCCGAGACGACCCGCTACATGGCAGCCGACCGCAACGGGCTGATCGAACTGTCACGGGCGACCGGTATCAGGCTCGAACAGTAGCGCGGCGCGAGGGCGCCAGGCCGCTTCTTTCGCCTGAAACGATAACAGCCGCCCTAAGGCGGCTGTTGTGAACAACCTGCGGCGATGATCTCAGCCGACGATCTCGTTGCCCGCAAAGAACTGGGCGATTTCCTGCGCTGCCGTCTCCGGCGCGTCGGAGCCATGGGCCGTGTTTTCGCCGACCGACAGGGCGAACAGCTTGCGGATGGTACCTTCCGCGGCGTTGGCCGGGTTGGTTGCGCCCATCACGTCACGATAGGTGGCAATGGCGTTCTCGCCTTCGAGCACCTGCACGACCACCGGGCCGGAGGTCATGAAGTCGCACAACTCGCCGAAGAACGGGCGTGCGGCATGTACGGAATAGAAGGTTTCGGCCTGGGCACGCGTCATCAGGATTCGCTTCTGGGCGACGATACGCAGCCCGGCCTTCTCGATCACGGCGTTGACGGCGCCGGTCAGGTTGCGCTTCGTGGCGTCCGGCTTGATGATCGAAAAAGTGCGCTGAATGGCCATGGAACAATCCTTGATGTGGTCCAAATTCGGAAAGCGGGCTTATAGCCGCCGCAACCGAAGCCCACAAGCGGGGATTGACACCGTCTTGCGGACGACATGACGGATGCGGCTTGGCAGCCTCGGGGCCGCTTCTTGTGCCGCATCCAGATGTCGGTTCAATGACGGGTGATCAGGGCCCTTGCCTCGCGCAGCGCTGCGGCGATCTCGTCCGGTGTCATCTCGGAGGCGAGTTCCGCCCGGCGCTGGACCGCCTCGCGGTAGCCCTGCATCACGGCCACGTTGAACCACTTGTGCGCTGCGACCAGATCGATCGGCTGCGTGCGGCCCGAAGCATAGACGAGGCCAAGCTCGTAGCAGGCTTCCCCCGTCATCGCAGCCGGAGCCGCCGCAACCGCATCGGTCTGTTCCACCATCTGACGTGCCATCTGAACCACCCTGTCTGTTTGTCCACTGCCGAAGTCGCCAGCCGTTCTGTTGCGCTGGTCGTTGGCATGATCATGGGTGGGAGATGCGAAAATTTGTCTAAAATGCGCGCTAAATTGTCCGTAAACAGCCGGTTTGGTGCAAGGCAGATTCAGCTTCCAGAAACCGCGAAAGCGCGGATTGATCAAACAAATCAACGATTCATGGATCATTCATGACTCAAGCTCGCAACGCTTGATTCACCCTTGCGCAAGCTCGTGAGGACGTCTCAGCCAGCCATCATCCCTTCCCGGTCATTCCGGCCTTGCGCCGGGATCAGCCTGCGCGCCGCGCTGCCGGGCTTGATGCCAGCCACCTCAATGCGCTGTGCCGCATGTTATCCCGGCTCCGGGGCCAGGATGACGGCGACAAGTGCTAGGGCGTTGGCTGTGGTCAGGCCTCGACCGTCACCTTGCCGTCGCGCATGCGCAGAGAAAGCTGCCCGGTCTTGAGGGCCAGTGCCTTCTCGCCAAATAGCGTGCGCCGCCATCCCTTGAGGGCCGGCACGTCGGCACCGTCATCGTTCGCGATGGCTTCGAGGTCATCGACCGTGGCGATGATCTTGGGCGCGACCCGCTCTGAATCGGATACCGCCTTGAGCAGCACCTTCATCAGATCCAGCACCGCGCCGTTGCCGCCGTGGCGCTCCGGCCGTTCGAGACGCGGCAACGTCTTGTGGTCGACGGCGAGGGCACGCTCGACGGCGGCGAGCACATCGGCCCCGGCGCGCGAGCGCTCGAAGCCGCGCGGCAGCGACCGCAGGTCCGACAGCGCCTCAGGCTCGCGCGGGGCGCGCTGCACGATGTCCATCAGCGCGTCGTCCTTGAGGACGCGTCCGCGCGGCACATCCTTGCTCTGGGCCTCGGTTTCGCGCCATGCCGCAATCTCGATCAGCAGGGCCACCTCGCGTGGCTTGCGCACCCGGCCCTTGAGTCGCATCCAGGCATCCTCGGGCTTGGTCTCGTAGGTGCCTGGATGATTGAGCACGGCCATTTCCTCGACCAGCCATTCGGTGCGGCCGGTCTGTTCGAGGTCGGATTTGAGGGCGATGTAGATGTCGCGCAGGTGGGTCACGTCCGACAGGGCATAGACGAGTTGCGCCTCGCTGAGCGGACGGCGCGACCAGTCGGTGAAGCGCGAGGATTTGTCGATCCTGGCCTTGGCGAGGTCGTTGGCGAGTTGCTCGTAACCGACCGAGTCGCCATAGCCGCAGACCATGGCGGCGATCTGGGTATCGAACAGCGGCGTCGGCAGCATCCTGCCGAGGTTCCAGACGATTTCGAGGTCCTGCCGCGCGGCATGAAAGACCTTCATCACGCGCTGGTCGGCCATCAGGGCAAAGAACGGGGCGAGATCAAGCTCAGGCGCGAGCGGGTCGACCAGCAGCCCTTCATCCGGAGACGCCATCTGGAGCAGGCACAGCTTCGGATAATAGGTCGAGTCGCGCAGGAACTCCGTGTCGATTGTGACAAACGGGTGGGTTGCCAAGCGTGCGCAGGTGGCGGCCAAATCCGCCGTGGTCGTGATCAGGTTCATCACCTGCGCATTAGCCTGTGTCAGCGAGGGCGTCGAGTCCCTCGCCGTTCCTCAATTGGCCAAGATCCTCAATAGGCCAAGGTCCTCAATAGGCCAAGGTCCTCAATAGGCCATGAGCAGCGGTGTCGCCGCCTGCTGGATCATCGAGACCGTCACGCCGCCAAGCATGAACTGGCGCAGGCGCGAGTGGCCATAGCCGCCCATCGCGATCAGGTCCGCGCCGGATGCCGTGGCATGGTCGTCCAGTTGCCGGGCCACGGGGCCGGTTGCAACAGAGAGTTCGACGATGTTGGCATGCACACCCTTGCGGGACAGGTGCCGCGCGAAATCGGCACCCGGCAGCGTGCTCGACAGATCCTTGTCGCCCAGCACCGAGACGATATCGACATGCTTGATGCTTTCGAACAGGGACAGCATGTCGGACGCGGCCCGTGCCGCATGCGCTGTGCCATCCCACGCCAGCATCGCCTTGCTGGCACCGGAGATCGGTGCCCGCTTCGGGGTTGCCACCAGAATTGGCCTGCCCGAACGGAACAACGCCTCTTCCAAGATCATGGCGCGCGAGTCCATCGCCGCTTCGGGCTGGTCGACGATGATCAGATCCGACGCCCGCGCCGCACGGATCGCGGTTTCCCCGGCATCGCCGCCATGGTCCATCATCACGGAGATATCGGCGATGACGCCGGCAATCCGCGCTGCCGTGCGGGCCTTGTCGGCAGCCTCATCGGCCTTGGCCTTGGCCTTGGCATTGAGGTCCGCCACCAGAGATGACGCCAGCGTCATCCACATTGGCGAATAGGGTGTGGCCAGATGCTGGGCCGCGAGCGTGATGGTCAAGTGTGCGCCGTGCCGTGTGGCAAGTGCCAGTGCCTGCTGCAGCGCGGCATCGGGCAGGCTCTCGCCAACACGGATCACGCAGGCGATGTCGGCAAGGTGCTTCACGGCGGGGGACTGGGGGGAACTGGTCATGCGGAGCCTCTTCTGAGCAGGAGAAAACACCGCCAACCTAGTCGCATATCTGAACCCGGATCGTGACGTGGATCAATGATCCGTTGATGTCGCACGCCACTGCAGGCTCACAGCGGAATGTTGTCGTGCTTGCGCCAGGGC
>JAPLOV010000197.1 GCA_026400565.1 Hyphomicrobiales bacterium
AAGCTGGAGAACCTTAACGGCATCTACATGCGCGCCGCGCCTGACGACGATATCCTGGCAGCGCTCGATCAGGTGATGCCGGAACTGGGGCCGCCGCGCGGGCTGGGTCAGGCACTGTCAGGCGATGTGCGCGCCAGGCTGGTCATGGCGATGCCCGGGCTCAAGGAGCGTGCAAGAACGCTGGTGGAACTGCTCGACAGCGCGGCCTATCTCTACAGCCCACGACCGCTGGCGCTGGAGGACAAGGCGGCGGCCCTGCTGGATGGCGAGGCTCGCAAGCGGCTCGGGCTGCTGATCGGCAGCTTGGAAGCCATCGGGGAATGGACGGTCGAGACGACCGAGGCGGCGGTGCGCGCCTTTGCTGATGCCCATGGCCTCAAGCTCGGCCAGGTGGCGCAGCCTCTGCGGGCGGCCCTGACGGGCAAGTCGACATCACCGGGCCTGTTCGATGTGCTGGCCGTGCTCGGGCGCCAGGAAAGCATCCTGCGCCTCAGGGACGTGGCCGCCTGAGCCCCCCTGCTTCTGGCGCGCGGTCTCACACCTTTGGCGCTGTTGCTGCACTGCGGCGGATGCGCTAGCACTTGGTCTCGGGGCAGCGAAGCTGGGTCTCCTCGTCGGGAAGCCGGGACTGCTTGCAGCCTGACAACATGACAAGACAAGGCGAAAAGCCTGTGGGAAAGGTGACCATACAATGAGCGGACTGACGGGGCAGATTGTCGTCGACAGCAAGACGGTCGAAGTCACGGTCAAGGAAGGCACGATCGGGCCGAGCGTGATCGATATTGCCAAGCTCTATGGCCAGACGGGCATGTTCACCTATGATCCCGGGTTCACCTCGACCGCAAGTTGCGAATCCAAGATCACCTATATCGACGGCGACGAAGGCATCCTGCTGCATCGCGGCTATCCGATCGAGCAGCTCGCCGAGCACGGGGACTTTCTGGAAACCTGCTATCTGCTGCTTTACGGGGAGTTGCCGACAGCGGCCCAGAAGGCCGACTTCGACTACCGTGTGACGCGCCACACAATGGTCCATGAGCAAATGGCCCGGTTCTATCAGGGCTTCCGCCGCGATGCGCACCCGATGGCCGTGATGGTTGGCGCGGTCGGCGCCATGTCCGCGTTCTATCACGACTCGACCGACATCTCCGACCCGCAGCAGCGCATGATCGCGTCGATGCGGATGATCGCCAAGATGCCGACACTGGCAGCCATGGCCTACAAGTATACCATCGGCCAGCCCTTCGTTTACCCGCTGAACAGCCTTGACTATTCCTCGAACTTCCTGCGCATGTGCTATGCCGTGCCGGCCGAGGACTACAAGGTCAACCCGGTTATGGCGCGTGCACTCGACCGGATCTTCATCCTGCACGCCGATCATGAGCAGAACGCCTCGACTTCGACTGTCCGGCTTGCCGGTTCATCCGGGGCCAATCCGTTCGCCTGCATCGCGGCGGGCATTGCCTGCCTGTGGGGCCCTGCCCATGGCGGCGCGAACGAGGCGGCGCTGAAAATGCTCGAAGAGATCGGGCATGTCGACAACATCCCGAAATACATCGCCAAGGCCAAGGACAAGAACGATCCGTTCCGTCTGATGGGCTTCGGCCACCGGGTCTACAAGAACTACGATCCCCGAGCCAAGATCATGCAGAAGACTTGCCATTAGGTGCTCAATGAACTTGGCATCAAGGACGACCCGCTGCTCGATGTCGCCATCGAACTGGAGCGGATTGCGCTTTCCGATTCGTATTTCATCGAGAAGAAGCTGTATCCGAACATCGATTTCTATTCAGGCATTACGCTGAAGGCGATGGGCTTCCCGGTCTCCATGTTCACCGTCCTGTTCGCTCTCGCGCGCACGGTCGGCTGGATTGCCCAGTGGAAGGAAATGATCGAGGACCCATCGCAGCGCATCGGCCGTCCGCGTCAGCTCTACACCGGCTCTCCGCAGCGGGATTATGCGCCCATCGGCAAGCGCCGCTAGGCCGGGCAGACAAGGCATCCGAACTGGAAGGGCGGGCTCGGTCCCGCCCTTTTCTTTGGGCAGTCCGATCTCGTCAGGCCTTGCGCCGGTTTGCCACCAGCTCCAGCGCGGCGCTTACCGCCGCATCGGCCGATGCCTGGCCATCCGGCAGTGCCATGATGCCATCGAGTTCGGCGAAGGCGCGCGTTTGCGCGTCACGGACCGGGCCTTCCGGAATGATCGCCATCAACGCTGCCGCCAGGGCCGGTGCTGTCGCCGCATTCTGCATGAACTCCGGCGCGATGTTGCGGCCAAGGACGAGGTTACACAGCAGCACGCTATGGCTTTTCACCAACTTGCCCGCCAGCCAGCCCTCGAAGGCATTGCCGCGGTAGGCTCCGGCCAGCGGAATGCCCGCGATCGCCAGTTCGAGCGTCACCGTGCCGGAGGTGGCAAGCGCCACCCTCGCACGACGGAATGCGGCACGCTTCGCATCCTCGCCAATGACAACCTCTACCCTGACCGGCCAGCCGGCGACATCGGCAGAAATGGCCTCGGCCAGGTGCGGCACGGCGGGAATGAGCACATGCGCGTGCGGGTAGCGGGCAGCGACAAGCCGGATCGTTTCGCGGAACACGGGCAGCAGATGCCGGATTTCCGAGCGGCGGCTGCCAGGCAAGACAAGGATGACGGGCGCAAGGGCATTGTCGCGCAGGCGCTGCTCGTCCAAGTCGGGACGGATGCTGGCCGCGCTGTCAAGCAGGGGATGGCCGACATAGAGAGTGGGCGGCCCCTTCAGTCGCTCGAATGCCGCCGGCTCGAACGGCAACAGCGCCAGCAGGCGGTCGACATGAGGCGCCATGGCCTGGGCCCGCCCGGGCCGCCAGGCCCAGACCGACGGCGCCACCCAGTGCATGATGGGAATGGACGGGTCCGCCTTGCGTACCTTGCGCGCCACCCGCATCGAGAAGTCCGGCACATCCACTGTCAGCAGGAGATCAGGGCGCTGATCGACGATGGCATCTGCCGTGTCGGTGATGTGCGACAACAGGGTCGGCAGGCTCTTCAGAACGGCCACCACGCCCATGAGTTGGATGTCGGTCTGCGCAAAACGCGAGACCAGCCCCAACCGCTGCAGCGGCAGGCCGCCAATGCCACTGATCTCCAGCGCCCTCGGTGCGAGGCGGGATCTGAGAGCGGTGATAAAGCTTGCAGCCAGAAGGTCGCCTGAAGGCTCGCCGGCGATTACGAACAACCTGAACGGCGCCTCGCCTGATGGAAGCGGCTCTTTCATCGCGTGGCCTCGATGAAAAGCCCGCGGGCATCGGCCAATGCGATGGTCTCCTGGCGGTCTGCGACGATGACTTCGCCGACCGTGATGGCGATGCCTTGCAAGCCTGCCTCGGCGGCGCGACGCACGGTCTCAGGGCCGATGGTCGGGATGTCGATGCGCATGTTCTGGCCGCGCTTGGGGGCCTTGATTAGCACGCCGCCGCCCGTCTCGCGCTTCAGCCGGCCATTCCGGCGCATTTCGGCCACCCTAGCGAGCATGGCATCGGTACCCTCCGCTCCTTCGATCGCCACCGGCCTGCCATCGCTGACCACGACGCACTGGCCGACATCGAAAGGCGACAAAGCCGCAATCAGTTCAAGGCCGAGGTCAATCTCGCCGCGCGCTGCCCCTTCCGGTTGACGGGCCCCGACTGGACCGGGATTGGCGATCGAAAGGTCGGGTGCCAGATCAAGCGCCGACACGACCCTGACGCCGTGCGCTTCGAGAATGTCGACCACGACGCTGAGCAGGCCATCATCCCCCTTGCGGAATGCCGCCGTGATGGTCTGCCAATGGCGGATGAGACCCATGTCGGGCCGGATGTCGGTGATGCCCGGACGGACCACGGCACCAATGAACGCCGCGTCGAGAATACGCCGGCTGGTCAGGGCTTTCGACAGGGCACCGAACTGCCCAAGACCAAAGGTCTGATGGTCGAACGCACCATAATCAGCCGCATCCGCCGATCCAGCCAGCAGCGCCACGAACACCGTATGGCCAGCGCGCTCCGCGCTTGCCGCAACATGCAGGGGCAAGGTGCCTGAGCCGGCAATGATGGCCACAGGGCCAGGCTTCATCGCGCGCGGCGGCGCAATGCTCACGCGGTGCCGTCCTGCTGCGCCGAGCCTTCGTCAGACTGCTGGCCGGAGCGCGGTGTCAGGATCGAGCGCCGTCCGCCTGCCCTGACGAAGGCCAGCACTTCGGCAATCACCGCGTGGTCAGGATACTGCGCCTCGACCGCGCCGAGGTGATCCTGCAAGGTGCCGTCGGCATGGAACAACATGCGAAACGCGTGACGCAAGGCGTGAATATCGGGCCGGCCCATGCCGCTTCGCTTCAGCCCGATGATATTGAGGCCGCCGAGATAGGCCCGGTTTCCAAGCGCCATTCCGAACGGAATAACATCGTGCTCCACCGCCGCCATGCCGCCGATGAAGGCGTTGCGTCCGACGCGCGTGAACTGGTGGACAGCCGAAGCGCCAGCCATGATGACGTTGTCGCCGATGACGCAATGACCGGCGAGCATGACGTTGTTGACCAGCGTGACGTTGTTGCCGACCACGCAATCGTGGGCGACATGGGCGTTGACCATGAAGTAGCCATTGTCGCCGACCCGGGTGTGGGAGCCGCCCCGAACAGTGCCGGTGTTCATCGTGATGTGCTCGCGGATAACGCAATTCTGCCCGATGGTCAGACGCGATTCTTCCGAGATCGGTTTTGAATCCTGCGGTGCATGGCCGAGCACGGCGAAAGGATGGATACGCGTGCGGGCCCCGACTGTCGTCACGCCCTCGACGACGACATGGCTCATCACCTCGCAGTTCTCGCCGATTTCGACCTTTGGGCCAATCACGCAAAATGGACCGATCGAAGTGCCCTGCCCGATCCGGGCTGTGCTGGCGACATGGGCAGTGGGATGAATGGCCATCAGTTTGGTCCGGCGGAAGGCTCAGGCATCATTCTCGACGAGCATGGCGGAAATCATCGCTTCGGCCGCCAGTTCATCATCAACCCGGGCCTCGCCCTTGAACCACCACATGTTGCGGCGCTGGCGAAGCTTGGTCATGTGCAGTTTCATCACATCGCCCGGGACGACCGGGCGGCGAAACTTGCACTCGTCGATGGTCATGAAATAGACCAGCTTCGGCGGCGGCCTGTCAGTGCCGCGCCCGTAGACGCACATCGCGCCAGCCGTCTGGGCCATGGCTTCGATGATCATGACGCCGGGCATGACCGGCTGGGCCGGGAAATGGCCCTGGAACTGCGGCTCGTTCATGGTGACGTTCTTGATGCCGACGCCATAGCTGTCGCCTCGCATGTCCACGATCTTGTCGATCAGGAGGAACGGATAGCGGTGCGGCAGCAACTCCATAATCTTCAGGATGTTGGCTGTCGCCAGCGTCTCCGGGGCTCCGCTGCCGCTGCCAGGTGATTGATCGTTCATTCGGATGGCTCCTCAAGTCCACCTGATCTTGCCGCCTTGTCCTTGCGGGTCGCAAGCTGGTTGACAAGCGCAATCTCACGCATCCATTCGCGCATCGGCTTGGCCGGGGTTCCGCCCCAGCGTGCGCCGGCCGGCACATCCGTGGCTACATTGCTTGTGGCACCGATCTGCGCACCCTTTCCGATGCGCACATGGCCAATGACCGAAACCTTGCCGGCAAGCACGACATGGTCTTCCAGGACAGTGGAGCCAGAAATGCCGACCTGGGCGACAAGCACGCAGTGGCGACCGACCACAACGTTGTGGGCGATCTGCACGAGATTGTCGATCTTGGTGCCCTCGCCGATGGTGGTGTCACGGATCGTGCCGCGGTCGACGCAGGAGTTGGCCCCGATCTCTACGTCATCCTGAATGATGACACGCCCGATCTGCGGCACCTTGAGATGGCCGCTTGCGCCCATGGCGAATCCGAAACCATCCTGCCCGATGCGCACACCCGGATGCAGGATGACGCGGTTGCCGATGAGGGCATGCTGGATGGTGACATGCGGACCGACCGCACCATCGCGGCCAATGCGCACATCGGGGCCGATGACCGTCTGTGCGCCAATGACAGTGCCCGCGCCGATCTCGGCGCGAGGGCCGATCACCACGCCAGGATCAATCACGACCCCATGTTCGAGCCGGGCGGTCGGATGGATCATGGCTCCGGAGCTGATGGCCGTGCTGGCAAAGAATGTGGCAGGCCGCGCCGCCTCAGGCACCATGACGGCAAGGCAGCGTGCGTAGCCCCATTGGGGATCCTCGCATTCGAGCGCGATCGACGTAGCTGGAACGCGCGCCCGATAGCGCTTCGAGACCAGAACCACGCCGGCGCGCGTGGCGGCCAGTTGGTCCAGATAGCGCGGATTGTCCATGTGCGAGAGATCGTGTGGCCCGGCTTCATCGAGGGGCCGAACGGACGCGACGAGCCGATCCGGGTCCAGTCCTTGAGGCAAGCCCGCGCCGACCAGACTGGCGACGCCGGAGAGCGTCAACGATCTGACATCATGGAAGAAAACGGGTGCTGGCATGGTCACTCGATTCTGAGCGGGAGACCCGCGCTGCCCGCTGGACAAACCGGGCACGGGATACACGGTCCGCGATCAGGGCTCAGGAGCAACGTCCCGCCCGGCGCGCTGGCCGGTTGCCGCATAAGTGGCGGCTCAGTGCTGCCCCTCTGCTCCTCAGAAGCTGGTGCCGCCTGAGAAGCGGAACGCCTGCAGGCGGTCGCCGCCGTAACGACCGGTCGGGGTGTTGATACCCTTGTCGTAGGTCAGGGCGTAGGCATAGTCGAAGCGGATAGGGCCCAGTGGCGACTGCCAGAGGATGCCGGCACCGACTGACGAGCGCAGCGTGTTCTTGTCGCGCACACAAGCCACCTCGCTGATGCCAACAGCGCCCGGGTCAGCCACGCCGTTGTTGTTCACGTCGAAGAAGCGTGCCTTCGAGCCAGCCGGGCAAACGCCCACTGCCGAGCGACCGCCATCGAAGTTGAACAAGGTGCCGGCATCTGCAAACAAGGCACCACGAATGCCGATTTCCTTCGGCAGCAACGGGATCGGGAACTGCACTTCGAGCGAGCCCCCGAAATAGGTGGTGCCACCAAGGGCCGCCGTCGATGCCGTAGACGGACTCGACACATCACGCGGACCAATGCCGGACGTCGCAAAGCCGCGGACGAGATTGGGACCGAGGAAGCTGTGGTCGATGATGCGCAGAGGCTCGTTACCAAAGCCCATGGTGTGGCCGCCCTGCAGGCGCACGAAGCTGACCACGTCATCGTAGACTTCGCGGTAGTAGCGCGCGTCGCCGGAAATGCGGAAGAACTTCGAATCTCCGCCCAGGCCGGCAAACTCGGGCCGCAGCTCGGCGTAGAAGCCGTTGCGCGGGTTCCTGGCATTATCGAGCGAGTTGTAGGCGAAGGTCAGGCCGGCCAGCGAGGTGATCTGCTCACCGCGGGCCTCCTTGATCGCGATCGAGGCCTCCCCGTTGTTCAAGCAGAACGGCGGCGGGTTAGGAGCACCACCATTCACGCCCACAAGACAGTCATTGTAGGGGCGATCGGCCGTGTTCGGCACCTTGATCTCGGTCTGGTAGAGCGAGTAGCGCGCAGTGACCGAGAATTCTTCGGTGATCGGCAGCGTCGCACGGATCGTTGCACCCGTGGTCTGGCTGGTGAAGCGCGATGTATCATTGTTGTCGGAGAACTTCGAGAACAAGTCAAAACCGGCCGCGATCCGATAGCCGAGGAAATAGGGCTCGGTGAACGAGAATTCGAGGCCGCGCGTGCGCTGGCCCAGCGACCCGCCGATGCGCACGAACTGGCCACGGCCGAGGAAGTTGGATTCCGACAAAGACACGTCGCCGAGGATGCCGTCAGCAGTCGAATAACCGGCGGCGATCGAGAACGAGCCGGTAGCCTTGTCTTCGACATCGACATTGATGACCACGCGGTCCGGCGCGCTGCCGGGCTCGTTGGTGATCCTGACGCGGTTGAAGAAGCCAAGATTGTTCAGGCGGCGCTCGGCACGATCGATGAACACCTTGTTGTAAGCGTCGCCCTCTCCAAGGTCGAACTCGCGGCGGATGACATGATCAAGAGTGCGGGTGTTTCCGCGCACGTTGATGCGCTCGACATAGACGCGCGGGCCCTCATCAACCACGTAGTTGATCGAGACCGTGCCGTTGATCTGATCGCGCTGGCCCGACGGGCGAACCTGCGAGAAGGCGTAGCCGCGACGGGCGACCTCGACCGTCATGGCCGACATGGACCGCTCAACAGCTTCGGCGTTGTAGGTGTCGCCTTCGTTGGTGCTGACGACACGGCGCAGCGTGTCCGGGTCGACATCACGCAGGCGCGACGAGATCTGGACGCCGCCGATGCGGTAGCGCCTGCCTTCTTCCACCACGATGTTGACCGCATAGCCGCCGCGCTCGGCGTTGAACGTCGCATCACTGGAGACGACGCGGAAATCGGCATAGCCGTTGCGCAGGTAGAAGCGGCGGACCAGCTCAAGATCAGCAGCGATGCGGTCCGGATCATAAACGTCGGAGGTCTTGAACCAGCTCAGCAGGTTCATCTCGGTTGAGTTCATCAGGCCCTTGAGGCGCGACGTGCCGTATTCCGAGTTGCCGGAGAAATTGATCGACAGGATACCTGTCTTGCCGCCCTCGACGATGGTGAAAACCACATCGGACCGGCCATTTGGCAACGGGACGATGCGCGAGCTCACCGTCACGCCATAGCCGCTGCGACGGTAAAGCGCCCGGATGCGTTCGACGTCGGAGGCAATCAGGCTGTCGCTGATCGGGCCGCGGGACTTGGACTGCACTTCGCCGGAGAGAAAATCACTTTTCAGGCGCTTGTTGCCCTCGAAGGCAACGTTATTGATCGAGTCATTCTCACGAACGGTGACCACAGTCTGGCCACCACGGCGCGATACGTTCACTGAAGAGAACATGCCGGTGTTCATCAGCTCGCCACGGATGGCGGCAGGAGAGCCGGCACGGCTCACATAGCCACGGATGGTTTCCGCATCGACCCTGCGATTGCCCTGGACCACAACGGCCTGGGCGAGAGCGGCGGTCCCTGTGAGGGCCAGAATGGCAAGGCCCATGGCCGTTGACACCCTGAGGCGTGCCGCAAGTCGGCGATTTGGCACCGTCATCTTCATTGGATCAATACACCGTTCGTTAACCACGAACCGGGTATCCCCGGCTATAGACAATACGAGTCAAATTGCTTCTACAAAGTTTCCAACCTGATGCAAACACGCAAACCGGTCAGATAAATCAAATGTTGCGCGGCGTGACACGGAAGCCACGCGCCCGCCTGCTTATCCTACCGCCGCCCTGCTCACAATCCGCGTGATGTCATTCCATGTAACGAAAACCGTCAGCATGAGCACGAAGGCGATCCCTGCCTTGAAGGCAAATTCCTGAACCCGTTCGCTCAGGGGCCGTCCGCGCAAGGCTTCGAAGGCATAGAACACCAGATGCCCACCATCGAGCATGGGAATCGGAAACAGGTTCATCAGCCCGATCGAGACCGAAAGCACGGCCGCAAGGGTCAAAAGCGAGACGATTCCACCAGTCGAGGCGACGTGGCCCGACACCTCCGCGATGTGAATGACGCCGGAAAGCTGGTCGGCTTTCTCGCGCCCGGTCAACAGCTTAGCAAGATAATCAAAAGTCCGGGTGACAATGAACCAGCTCTCGCGAACGCCATAGGCAATGGCTTCGACTGGCCCGTAGCTGACCAGACGCACGTCTTCGGGCTGGTTCGCCGCGGTGACGCCGATGACGCCGACACGCTCGACGCCCAGCGCGTGGCGGCGCTCGACAAGCGCCGGCGTGACATCGATGGTGGTCTCGATGCTGTTGCGGACCACGACAAAGCGCAGCGTGTTCTCAGCATTGATGGTGATGATCCGCCGGACATCGTCGAAACTGGATATCTGCACCCCGTCCACCGACAGAATCAGATCGCCCGGCGCAAGGCCGGCCTGGGCAGCCGCACTGGCAGGCGTCACGCGGTCGATGCGCGGTGCGATGGTCGTGCGACCAAAGGCCATGACGATTGCGGCGAACACCAGAATGGCGAAGATGAAGTTGGCCACCGGGCCTGCGGCCACGATGGCAGAGCGGCGGGCTACTGTTGCGCCGGGCAAGGTGCGGCTGAGTTCCGCCTGTGAAAGACCTGTGACAGCCTCGGCATCAGGCTGGCTGGCTGCGTTGGCATCTCCGGCAAACTTGACATAGCCGCCCAGCGGAATGGCAGCGAACCGCCAGCGGGTTCCATGCTTGTCGGTCCAGCCAAAGATCTCCTTGCCGAAGCCAATGGAAAAAGTCGTGACATCGACACCGCACCAGCGGCCGACCTTGTAGTGCCCGTATTCGTGCACGAACACGACGATGGTGAGAATGAACAGGAACGGCACCAGATAGAACAGGACGTTCGACCCAAGGGTGACGAGAGACGTCAGAAGATCCATTCACAACTCCCGCCGAGCGCCAAAAACCAGATCTCAAACCATGTCAATCAGGCCGAACCGTGACCTCGACACGCCAACACGTCCTGCGCAGCGCTGCGCGTGATATGGTCGATCTCGAGCGCTTCATCAACCGACGATGGTGCATCTTGGCAATGTTTTGCCACAACGTCGCAGGTCATCGCCACGACGTTTGCCATCTCGCCGAACCTCAGCCGGCCACCGAGGAATGCGGCCACGGCAACCTCATTGGCAGCATTCAGGATGGCACAGGCGGCACCGCCCGCGGCCATTGCCGCCAGCGCGAGACCGAGCGACGGAAAGCGCGCGAGGTCCGGCTCATCGAAGGTCATGGTGCCGATGCTGGCAAGGTTTGCCGGTGCGACACCGCTGACAAGGCGCCTTCCGTCCGACAGGCAATCGGCAAAAGGCACGCGCATGTTCGGCAGCGCCATGCCCGCGATGACGCTGCCATCGCTGAAGCTTACGAGGCCATGCACGATCTGTTGCGGATGAATGACGGCTCCCAGCCGGTCAGGCCCGATGCCGAAGATATGGTGGGCTTCGATCAGTTCGAGCCCCTTGTTCATCAGGCTGGCCGAGTCGATGGTGATCTTTGCGCCCATGGCGTAGTTGGGGTGCTTCAGCGCCTGCTCGCACGTGGCGCTGTCGATCTCGGGCTTGCTCCAAGAGCGGAACGGCCCGCCCGATGCGGTCAGCGTGATGCGCGTCACATCGGCAAGGGAGCGGCCGGCCAGAGCCTGTGACACGGCGTTGTGCTCTGAATCCAGCGGCAGGATGATCGCACCAATGCGCCGCGCTTCGGCCATAAAGAACGCGCCAGCGCAGACCAGCGTCTCCTTGTTGGCCAGAGCAATGCGGCGGCCGGGCTTGAGGGCTGCGACCGTCGGCTTGAGGCCGGCCACGCCGCTGATCCCGGCGACAACCACGTCGCATGGCCTGTCTACGGCATCATGTACGGCGCTTTCGCCGGCACCGCAGGCGATTCCGCTGCCAGCAAGATGTTCGCGCAGGGCCGGCAAGGCGGCAGGATCGGCAAGCGCCGCGAACCGGGCACCAAGCTGGCGCGCCATCGCAGCAAGAGCCGCGGCATCACGCCCGCCCACCACGGCCTCGATCGCAAAACGACCGGGATTGGATAGGATCACATCCCGCGCCGAACGTCCGATCGAGCCGGTGGCTCCCAGAATGGTGACACGCCTCATGATCGGTCCTTGCGTGCCCTGCCCGCAGCCTATCGCCAGATCGCCACTGCGATGGCGACGAGTGTGACCACAACCACGAAGGCGTCAAGGCGATCGAGCACGCCGCCATGCCCCGGAATGATCGAGCCGGAATCCTTGACGCCGAAACGGCGCTTGAGTGATGATTCCAGCAGATCGCCCATTTGTCCTGCCACCGATGCCAGCAGCGCGCAACCTGCTGTGGCGATGAGGCCAAGGTTCCAGGCAGCGCCGAGGCGGCGTGACACCCAGGCCACAAGAAGCCCGGCAGCAATGCCGGCAACCGCGCCGCCGATCGCGCCGGACCAGGTTTTCGTGGGGCTGACTGCCGGCCAGGGCTTGGGCCCGCCAATGGCCCGCCCGGCAAAGTAGGCAGCGACGTCGGTTGACCAGACCACGGCGAAGCACCAGGCAATGAGGGCCAGACCCAGTTGCACCTCGGCACGAACGATGATCGGGGCCATGGCGATCGCAGTGGCGTAAATCACGCCTGCGCCTGCAACCAGCCGGAGTGGCTTTGGCGTGGCGGCCATCACCGCGCCCACTGTCAGCGCACAGGCGGCAAGCCCGGCAGATTCCCAGCCGAGATGGGCCGTAATGCCGGCCAGCGCCGCACCCGCTGCAGCCAGCAGCCGGACAGGGCGCTCGCCATCTGGCGCCACAATCTTGAGCCACTCCATGGCGGCAACGGCACCGACGGCGATCCAGAGCAGGGCGAAGGGCCAGCCACCCCACCACAAGGTCAGCAAGGCGACCGCAACCATGACCAGTCCCGACCTGACCCTGAGGCTCAACTCGTTGCGCGCTGCGGACGCGGCAACAGGCGGCGTCGGGCCCGAAGTCTGGCCTGAAGGCACATCACCGGACTTGGCGTCACCGGACATGGGGTATTCCTGACCTTAACTGGCCGTTTCCGGCAATTCATCCGACCGGCAGGACCCTCTCCATACCATTCCCGTTCACACGGACTTCTGTGCCAGTCCGCCAAAGCGCCTGTCTCGCATGCGGAACTCGGCAATCGCAGACTCCAGCGCCCCGTGATCGAAATCGGGCCAGAGAACCGGCGTGAACACAAGTTCGGAATAGGCTGCCTGCCACATCAGGAAGTTCGACAGCCTGACCTCGCCGGATGTGCGGATGACCAGATCCGGATCAGGGAAATCGCCCGTGTCAAGACAGGCCGAGATCTCTGCCGCAGTGACCGGCGTGTCATCGCCCTTCGCCAGCCGATCTGCCAGCAACCGGTTGGTCGCGCGCATGATTTCGTCGCGGGCGCCATAGTTGAACGCGATGATCAACGTCAGGGCGGTGTTGTCTCGCGTCAGCGCCTCCGCCTGATCGATCAATTCGCGGATGTCGGCCGGCGTGCCATCGCGATCGCCAATCATCCGGACGCGCACGTTCGAGGCATGCAGTTCGGCCAGGTCATTGCGGACGAAGCGCTTGAACAGCGCCAGCAGGAAGCTGACCTCCATGGCGGGCCGGCGCCAGTTCTCGGTCGAGAAACTGAAGATCGTCAGGTAGGATACGCCCAGATCGCTTGCCGCCCGCACCGTGCGCCGGAGTGCCTCGACGCCGCGGCGATGCCCCTCCGTGCGCGGCAGGCCGCGCGCCTGTGCCCAGCGCCCGTTGCCATCCATGATGATGGCAACATGGCGCGGCGGCGGCGGGCCGATTGCGGCCGGCTCGGGCGTTTGCCGAAGGGGTTCTGGTGAAGGGCTCATGATCCCGTCAGAGGTGGTTCGGTGAAAGCCGACGTCAAGCCATCGGCACGGCACGCAACACAGGCACTTGATGAACCGGTTGAGGCCAAAGCGCCGCCTGAACCAGTGTCAGCACCATGAAGACCAGCAGAATCAGACCTGCATGATCTCCTTTTCCTTTGTTGCCAAGGCCGTATCAATGTCTGAGACCGACTGATCCGTGGCTTTCTGTACCTGATCGGACTGACGGGCCGCATCGTCTTCCGACATGTGGCCATCCTTCTCGAGCTTCTTCAGAATTTCGAGCCCGTCGCGGCGTACGTGCCGCACAGCCACCCTCGCCTCTTCGGCATACTTGTGAGCGACCTTGACCAGTTCCTTGCGGCGCTGCTCGTTCAGTTCCGGAATGCGGATGCGGATGGTCTGGCCTTCGGTCTGCGGATTGAGACCAAGATCGGAATCACGGATCGCCTTGTCGACCGCAGCGGCCATGGCCCTGTCCCAGACCATGACACTAAGTAGCCGCGCTTCCGGCACGCTGACGGTTGCCACCTGGTTCAGCGGCATCTTCGAGCCGTAGGCATCCACCATAATCGGGTCGAGCACACTGGCCGAAGCCCGGCCCGTGCGCAGCGAGTTGAGATCGTGCTTGAGCGAGGCCACCGCGCCCTGCATGCGGCGCTTGACGTCATTGAGATCAAAGATCGGAGGAGCCATGGACGGGGCCTTCTTTTGGCATCTGGAGCGGGGACCGTGCTTCGCGGGACAACCGGACGATGGCCAGCCCCTGCATGCGCGACGCATCCCGGATGACCATGCTGATCGGACCAGAGCCGGTCAAGCCTTCTGTACCTGGCGGCGAAATGTCTTCACGGGACAACATAGGTGGCACGGCCATTGCCGCCCAGCACGGCCGAGATCGCACCGGGCTGGGCGATCGAGAACACGCCTATGGTGAGTTGGGCATCACGGGCCAGTGCGAAGGCTGCGGTGTCCATCACGCCGAGTTCCTTCGAAATCGCTTCGGCATGGGTGAGCTGGTCATAGCGCGTGGCGGTCGGATCCTTCTTCGGGTCGGCGGAATAGACGCCGTCGACCTGCGTTGCCTTGAACACGGCCTCGCATTTCAGTTCCGCGGCCCGCAGCACCGCTGCGGTATCGGTGGTGAAGAACGGATTGCCGGTGCCGCCCGCAATGATGACCACGTGGCCGCGCTCCATGTGGTGCAATGCCGGCTGGCGGGCATAAGTCTCGCAGATCGTGGGCATGGACACAGCCGACATGGTGCGAGCGGTGACGCCGGCGGCATTGACGGCGTTCTCGAGGGCGATGGAGTTCATCGCGGTCGCCAGCATGCCCATGGAATCGGCCGTGGCCCTGTCGATCCATCCAGCTGAACTGACGCGGGCGCCACGAATGATGTTGCCGCCGCCGATGACCAGCGCGATCTCGATGCCGGCGCTGGACGCTTCGGCGATGTCAGCAGCCAGCGTGTTGAGCACGGGCGGGTAAAGCCAGTAGCCGTCCGGCGCCGCAAGCGCTTCGCCGGAGAGCTTGATCAGCACGCGCTTGAACCTGGTCATGCCCCGGCCTCCTCCTGCATCAGGGCGAACGCCGCCCTGCATCGGTCAAAAAAAAGCGGCGCACCCGGCGCCGCTTTGGTGGTCCAGGCTGTCAGGCTTTGCCGCCTGCCGCCGCCGCGACTTCCGCCGCGAAGTCGCTTTCCTCTTTCTCGATTCCCTCGCCGAGTGCAAATCGGGCAAAGCCCGTGAGCTTGATCGGGCCGCCGACCTTGCCTTCGGCATCCTTGAGCGCCTGGCTCACGGACTTCGAGCCATCGTGGATGTAGGTCTGCTCGAGCAGGCAGTATTCCTTGGCGTAGGACTTCATCCCCGACTCGACGATCTTGTCCATGACATGGGCCGGCTTGCCCGCGTTCTTCTCGGCCAGAATGGCCTTCTCGCGTGCCAGTACCTCGGGAGCGACCGAGGCCAGATCCAGCGCGACCGGGTTGGCAGCGGCCACATGCATCGCAAGCTGGCGGCCGAGGGCGGCCAGTTCGTCACCCCTGCCGGGCGATTCAAGCGCCACGAGCACGCCAATGCGGCCAAGGCCTTCGCCAGCGGCATTGTGCAGGTAGGAGGCCACCACGCCGGCAGAGACATCGAACTTGCTGGCGCGGCGCAGCGCCATGTTCTCGCCGATGGTGGCGATGGCGTTGGCAATGGCATCCTGCACCGTGCCGCCGCCCGGGTAGGCCGCAACCTTCACGGCTTCCACATCGTCGCCGACCTTGAGCGCGACACCGGCGACGTTGCGCGCCAGCGTCTGGAACTGTTCGTTCTTGGCCAGGAAGTCGGTCTCGGCATTGACCTCGACAACCACGCCGCTCGTGCCGGCAACCGCAATGGCCACGAGGCCTTCGGCGGCGACGCGGCCGGCCTTCTTGGCGGCCTTGGAGAGGCCCTTCTTGCGCAGCCAATCCACGGCGGCTTCCATGTCGCCGCCGGTTTCCACCAGCGCGGACTTGCAGTCCATCATGCCTGCGTCGGTCTTGTCGCGCAGTTCCTTTACCAGAGCAGCCGAAATCACGGACATCTCTTTACACCTTTCAAACGGAGGGCCCGGCTGAACCGGGCATGCTGATAACGAGAACCGGCGCACCCTGAAGGCGCGCCGGCGCGTGTGGATCTGGCGTGGCCGGGGCGCTCAAGGACGCCCCGTGGCCTCAGGCGTCGCCGAGCGAACGGGCCTGGGCGATCCAGCCATCGCGCGCAATGCGCCCGCTGAGCTTGAGAGACGCATCGACCGTCATCTCGTCGGCTGGCGACATTGCGGCAAACTGCCAGTAGTGGAACAGGCCGCCCTCGTTCAGCTTCTTCTCAAGCTCAGGGCCAACGCCCGTCAGCTTGGTGAGATCGTCCGGAGCGCCACGCGGAGCGGTGAGCAATTCGAAGCCGGTGGCCGCGGTCTCGACCGGCAGTACCTCGACCATCGGGACTTCGGATGCGCCCATGTCGACGCCGCTGTTGCCCTGGCCGCGTGCGATGCCATCGAGAGCGGCGCGTGCCACCAAATCGCAATACAGAGAGATGGCACGGCCGGCATCGTCATTGCCAGGAACCGGGAAAGTAATGCCATCGGGGTCGCAGTTGGTGTCAACGATCGCAGCGACCGGGATGTTCAGGCGCTGGGCTTCCTTGACGGCAAGCTGCTCCTTGTTGGTGTCGATCACGAAGATCATGTCCGGCGTGCCGCCCATGTCCTTGATGCCGCCGAGGGCCTTTTCGAGGTTGTCGCGCTCACGCGACAGCATCAGGCGCTCCTTCTTGGTGAGGCCCTGGGCCCCGACCGCAAGCATCTCATCGAGCTTGCGCAGACGCTGGATCGAACCCGAAATCGTCTTCCAATTGGTCAGCATGCCGCCGAGCCAACGCGAATTGATGTAATACTGGGCCGAACGGCGCGCAGCATCAGCAATCTGATCGGCTGCCTGACGCTTCGTGCCGACGAAGAGAACGCGACCGCCCTTGGCGACCGTATCCGAAACAGCCTTCAAGGCCTGATGTAGCAGCGGAACCGTCTGCGCCAGATCGATGATGTGGATGTTGTTGCGGGTGCCGAAAATATAGGGGGCCATTTTCGGGTTCCAGCGATGTGCCTGGTGGCCGAAATGGGCGCCGGCCTCGAGAAGGCCACGCATATTGAAATCGGGCAATGCCATATCTGTCTTTCTCCGGTTATGCCTCGGCGGAGGATTTGGCCGGAAGAATCCAGCCACCGGAGCGATCCTTGGATCAGGAACGCCTCTGCTCCGCCTGTGGGATGGGCGCGCTTATAGGGGAGCTTTCCCCAAGACGCAAGGCTTTGGCCGAAAAAGCCGCCGCTCGCAGGGCCCCAAAACCCCTCGCCCGCCCCTTGAG
>JAPLOV010000100.1 GCA_026400565.1 Hyphomicrobiales bacterium
CATGTGCGCCAGGGTCTGCCCCACGGAAAACCTTTGCGAAGGGGTGTGCGTGCGTGAGGTGTCCGAAGGCAAGGCCATCGAGATCGGCCGTCTCCAGCGCTATGCCACCGATGCGGCTTTCGAGGCCGGTCGGCAGTTCTACAGCGCCGGTGCCAGCACAGGCTGCAAGGTCGCCGTGGTTGGGGCCGGACCGGCAGGTCTCGCCTGCGCCCACAAGCTGGCGACGCTGGGCCACGCCGTCACGGTGTTCGAGGCGAAGGATAAGGCCGGCGGTCTCAACGAATTCGGCATCGCCACCTACAAAGCCACCGATGACATTGCCCGGCGCGAGGTGGATTACATCCTGGAGGTCGGCAACATCACGGTCGAACACGGCAAGCGGCTGGGCCGCGACATCACCGTCAGCGGCCTCAAACGCGATTTCGCTGCGGTATTCCTCGCCATGGGCCTTGGTGACACCAACGATCTGGGGCTCGGCGACGAACCTGCCGGCGTGCTCGATGCGGTGGACTACATCGCGGCCCTGCGTCAGGCACCGGACAAGGCCGCGCTGCCGGTCGGTCGCCGCGTCGTCGTCATCGGCGGCGGCATGACCGCGATCGACATGGCCACCCAGATCCGCAAGCTCGGCTCCGAGGAAGTCACCATCGTCTACCGGCGCGGCAAGGACCAGATGTCCGCCTCGCCCTACGAGCAGGACGTGGCCCAGACCCACGGGGTCACCATCCGCCACTGGATGCGCCCCGTGCGCCTCATGTCCGAGGCCGGAGCCCTGAGCGGCGTCGACCTCGAATACACGAGGCTGGAGCAGGGCCGGCTCGTTGGCACCGGCGAGACCGTGTCCATGCCCTGCGATCAGCTGTTCAAAGCCATCGGCCAGGTGTTCATTCCGGCCGATATCGCCGATGTGGGCACCGGCATCGCCATGCAGGCTGGCCGCATCCTCGTCGATGCCGAGCGCCGCACCTCGTGGGCGGGTGTCTGGGCCGGCGGCGACTGCGTGGCGGGCGGCCAGGACCTGACCGTCACAGCGGTCGAGGACGGCAAGCAGGCCGCCATGTCGATCGATCGCTACCTCAGCACCGCAGCCGCCGAGGCTGCCGAGTAAACCCCGGACGCAGACCAGAGGAGCACACCATGGCCGATCTTCGCGTGAACTTCGCCGGCATCCGGGCACCCAACCCGTTCTGGCTGGCCTCCGCCCCGCCAACCGACAAGGAATACAACGTCGTGCGCGCCTTCAAGGCGGGCTGGGGCGGCGTGGTCTGGAAGACACTGGGCGAGGACGGCCCGCCGATCGTCAATGTCAGCGGGCCGCGCTATGGCGCGCTGCACGCCTCGGACCGGCGCGTGATCGGCTTCAACAACATCGAACTGATCACCGACAGGCCGCTTCAGGTCAATTTGGAGGAGATCAAGCGCGTCAAGAAGGAATGGCCGGACCGCGCCATGGTCGTGTCGTTGATGGTGCCCTGCGACGAGGAGAGCTGGAAGAAGATCCTCAAGCGCGTCGAGTGGACCGAGTGCGATGGCTTCGAGCTCAATTTCGGCTGCCCCCATGGGATGAGCGAGCGCGGCATGGGCGCTGCGGTTGGTCAGGTGCCGGAATATGTCGAGATGGTCACGCGCTGGTGCAAGCAGAACACGCGCATGCCGGTTATCGTCAAGTTGACACCGAATGTCGGCAACATCCTGCGCCCTGCCGAGGCTGCAGTTAAGGGCGGGGCCGATGCCGTCTCGCTGATCAACACGGTCAACTCGATGATGGGCGTTGATCTCGATGTGATGTCGCCCTGGCCCCATGTTGGCGGCAAGGGCACCCATGGCGGTATGTGCGGGCCGGTGGTCAAGCCGATCGCCCTCAACATGGTGGCCGAGATCGCCCGCATGCCGGCCACACGCGGAATCGCCATGTCCGGCATCGGCGGCATCGAAAGCTGGAAGGACGCCGCCGAATACATGGCGCTGGGTTGCGGAACGGTGCAGGTCTGCACGGCCGCCATGGTCTACGGCTTCAAGATCGTCGAGGAGATGAAAGCCGGCCTGTCCGACTGGATGGACCAGAAGGGCTATCGCACCATCGCGGATTTTCAGGGGCTGGCTGCGCCCAGGGTCACCGACTGGCAACATCTCAACCTCGACTACGTGGTCAAGGCCCGGATCGACCAGGACCTGTGCATCAGCTGCGGCCGCTGCCACATCGCCTGCGAGGACACCTCGCATCAGGCGATTACCAACGTGGTCGACGGGGTTCGCCACTTTGAGGTGATCGAGGAGGAGTGCGTCGGCTGCAACCTGTGCGCGGTCGTCTGCCCGGTGGAGAACTGCATCACCATGGTCGAGCTGACCGAAGGTGTCGATCCGCGCACCGGCACGCCGGTCGGAGGTCACCGCACCTGGATGGAGCACCCCAACAACCCGATGGCGAAGAACCCGCAACCCGCGAAGCTGGCCGAGCCGGCGGAATAGGGCGCAGCCAGTCGACCTTACCAAGCTTTAATCCGTCTCCCATCCCGGCGTAACGCGGCCCCCTGCATGGTCCCGTCCACGCCCGGCATCCTTCGTGCCGGCCAGATGGAGATCATTGCATGTCTGACCTGTCCCCCCGTTCCGTGAGTGCATCCCGTTCGGTGCTGCGCCGCGCCGCCCTGCTCGCCGGTGCCGCCGCCCTGTCCGTCGGCCTTGTGGCTGGCCTCGGTGCCAGCCTAGCCACCGGCTCTCCCCCCGCTGCAGCCCAGTCCGCCGTCTCGTTCGTCAGCCCGCCGTCCTTTGCGGATGTGGTCGATCAGGTGAAGCCGTCGGTCGTGTCGGTGCGCGTCAAGGCCCGCGCCGAAGCCACCAGCCAGCGCAGCGGCGCATTGCCTGATGACATTCCGCCCGGCCTCGAGCGCTTTTTCCGCCAGTTCGGTGAAAACGGTGCCGGCCCCGGCGCGCGCGGTCGCAGCCGTGGCGAACGCCCGGCGCAGATGTCGCAGGGCTCGGGCTTTTTCATCTCCGCTGATGGCTATGTGGTGACCAACAACCATGTCGTCGACAACGCCGTCGAGGTGCAGCTTGTCACCGATGATGGCCGCACGCTGGATGCCAAGGTGGTGGGCACCGACCCGCGCACCGATCTCGCCCTGCTCAAGGTCAACGACGCTGGCACGTTCCCGTTCGTGAAGCTCGCGTCCGGCAATCCGCGCATCGGCGACTGGGTGCTGGCGGTCGGCAATCCGTTCGGCCTCGGTGGCACCGTCACGGCGGGCATCCTGTCGGCGCGCAACCGCGATATTGGCTCTGGCCCCTATGACGACTATCTCCAGATCGACGCCGCCGTGAACCGGGGCAACTCGGGCGGGCCGACCTTCAACGCCGCCGGCGATGTGATCGGCGTCAACACCGCCATCGTCTCGCCATCCGGCGGCAATGTCGGCATTGCCTTCGCCATTCCCGCAGCCACGGTTCAGGCCGTGGTGGCCGATCTCAAGGCGAAGGGCAGCGTCTCGCGCGGCTTCATCGGCGTCCAGATTCAGCCTGTCACGCCGGAACTCGCCGATGCCATCGGCCTTGCCGGCGCAACCGGCGCGCTGGTGGCCGATGCCTCGCCCGACGGTCCGGCCGCGCGGGCCGGCATCCGGCGCGGCGACACGATCCGCGCCATAAACGGCGAAGCGGTGAAGGATGCGCGCGATCTTTCCCGGCGCGTTGCCACCTTCAAGCCCGGCGAGACAGTAAAGATCACGGTCTGGCGCGAGGGACGTGAACGCGCGGTATCGCTCGATGTGGGCCGCCAGCCCGCCGTCTGAGCCTCCCATTTCCCGGCACAAGCGCAGGGCCGGGTGTCGTTACCCGGCCCTGTCATGTTAGATGTTCTTTATGCGTCTGCTGATCATCGAAGACGATTCGGATTCTGCCATCTACCTCGCGAAGGCCTTTCGCGAGGAGGGGCATGTGGCCGATCATGCCGCTGACGGGCTGACAGGCTATGCCATGGCCGAGGGCGGCGGCTATGATGTGCTGGTCGTCGATCGCATGCTGCCGCGCATGGACGGGCTGTCGCTGATCCGCTCCCTGCGCGCCCAGAACGACACGACCCCGGTGCTGATCCTGTCCGCGCTCGGGCAGGTCGATGACCGCGTCAAGGGCCTGCGGGCCGGCGGGGACGATTACCTGCCCAAGCCCTATGCCTTTTCCGAGTTGCTGGCCCGTGTCGAGGTGCTCTCCCGCCGCAGGGCCGTCGCTGCCAGTGCCGAGCCGACCCATTACAAGGTGGCCGATCTGGAACTCGACCGGCTGACCCGCAAGGTCACCCGCGCCGGCGAGGACATCGCCCTCCAGCCGCGCGAGTTCCGCTTGCTGGAATACCTGATGCGAAATGCCGGCCAGGTGGTGACGCGCACGATGCTGCTGGAGAATGTCTGGGACTATCACTTCGATCCCCAAACCAATGTCATCGATGTCCATGTCTCCCGCCTGCGCGCCAAGCTCGACAAGGGCCAGGCCGTGCCGCTGCTCCAGACCGTGCGCGGTGCCGGCTACTCGCTGCGCGTCGAGGCAAGGTGAGGCCCGTGGAGCCCCGTGCCGGTGCTGCTTCCAGCACACCGGCCGCTGCCGGCGGGGTTGCGAAAGCGCTCGCCAAAGGGGCAGCAAAGGTGCCTGCACCCCGGTCGGCGCTGTTCCGGTCCACCGCCTTTCGCCTGACCTTGCTTTACATGGGCGTGTTCGCGATCTTCGCGGCCTTCGCGCTCGGCTACGTCGCGTGGAACGCCCGCAGCCTGATCGAGGACCAGATCCGCCAGACCATCGATGCCGAGATCACCGGGCTGTCAGAGCAGTTCCGGCAAGGCGGCATCCGGCGGCTCGTGACCGTCATCGAGCAGCGCGCCCGTGGGCCGGGAGCCTCGCTCTATCTGGTCACCACCCCGTTCGGCGAGCGGCTGGCGGGTAATGTCGAGCAGGTGCCCGTCGGCCTTCTGGACCGGGCCGGCGAGAGCGAGATCCCGTTCTCGCGTAATGGCGAGGAGCAGCCCGCCGCACGCCCCGCCGTGGCCATCGTCCGTGTCTACCTGCTGCCGGCAGGCTTCCGCGTGCTGGTCGGCCGCGATGCCAGCGAGCGCGACCGGCTTAGGGCCGTGGTGCGCCGGGCAGGCGGCTGGTCGCTCGGGGTGGTGCTGGTGCTCGGCGTGCTCGGCGGCTTTGTCATCGCCCGCCGCATCCTCAAGCGCGTCGATGCGATGAGCGCCACGACCCTGTCGATCATGAGCAGCGATCTCAAGGACCGGTTGCCGCTGGCCGGCAATGGTGACGAGCTTGACCGGCTGGCCGGCAATCTCAACACCATGCTCGACCGCATCACCGTGCTGATGGGCGGCATCAGGCAGGTATCCGACACCATTGCCCATGACCTCAAGACGCCGCTGACGCGCCTGCGCAACCGCGCCGAGGAGGCCCTGCGCCCCACCGCCACGCCTGAGGACATGCGCCGCGCTCTCGAAGGCGTCACCGATGATGCCGACAACCTGATCCGCGTCTTCAATGCGCTCCTGATGATCGCCCGGCTCGAAGCAGGCCAGGCCCGCGAGGTCATGGCCCCGTTCGATGCCAGCGCCGCGGCCGAGGGCGTCGCTGAACTTTATGAGGCGCTGGCTGAGGAGGCCGGTGCCAGCTTCACCTGCGCCATCGCGCCGGGCATCACCGCCCATGGCAACCGCGAACTGGTGGGGCAGGCGCTGTCGAACATGATCGACAATGCCCTGAAATACGGCAGTCCCGCCGCCGGCGGTGCGCCTACCATTGCGTTTGGCATTGCCCGCGACGGCGCAAACGTGGTGTTCAGCGTCTCCGACCACGGGCCCGGCATCCCGCCCGACCAGCACAGCCGCGCGCTGGCGCGCTTCGGACGGCTCGACAGCAGCCGCTCGCAGCCCGGCTTCGGGCTCGGGCTCAGTCTGGTCAGGGCCGTGGCACAGATTCATGACGGCACCCTGGACCTGAAGGACAACGCGCCGGGCCTGTCGGTGGTGCTGTCCATTCCTGCGGCGCGCGCGTCCGGAGAGCCCGATGGCCGATGAGTCCGCCATGATTAAGCCCGACATGATGGCGCAGCCCCTGCTGGCGCGGATCGCTGCGGCGCCGCTGCTGCTGCCCCGCCAGCGCGCTGCCACGGTGCTGGCGGACAGCTTGCTCGGCCACCTCGATGCCGACGAGGCGGCCATGCTGGCGCCGCTGCTGGCGGGCGAGCCTGCCCGCGCGCTGGTGGCCGGGCTCCTGGCCCATTCGCCGTTTCTCGGTCAGATCATGCGGCGTCATCCGGACTGGCTGGCGGCCGCGCTCGCCCACCCTCCCGAGCAGCAATTGCGCCTGTGGCTCGACGAGGCCAAGGCCGCCGCCGCGTTGGCAGAGGATCAGGCCGAGATCATGCGCGCCTTGCGCCATCTCAAGAAGAAGGCCGCGCTGCTGATCGCACTGGCCGATTGCGGAGGTGTCTGGAGCATCGACGAGGCAGTTGCGGCGCTGACCCTGACCGCCGATGTAGCCGTCGCGGCAACCATCGACATGTTCCTCGCCAAGGCCGCCGCGCGCGGGGCCTGGCAGCCGCCCGATCCGGCCAATCCCGGCAAGGGCTCTGGCCTGATCGTGCTGGCGCTGGGCAAGCATGGCGCGGGCGAACTCAACTACTCGTCCGACATCGACATCGTGCTATTCTATGATGTCGAGGTGGCCGAGGCTGCCGGCATTGCCGAGCCGTCCAGCTTCTATGTGCGCCTCGCGCGCGATCTGTCACGCATCCTTCAAGAGCGCACGGCGGATGGCTATGTCTTCCGCGTCGATCTTCGGCTGCGCCCCGATCCAGCCTCGACGCAGGCCGCCGTCTCGACCCGTGCCGCCTACGCCTACTACGAGAGCGTCGGCCAGAACTGGGAGCGCGCGGCCATGATCAAGGCCCGCCCCATCGCCGGGGATCTTGCCCTCGGCCAGGCCTTTCTGGCCGATCTCAGGCCTTTCATCTGGCGCAAGTACTTCGATTTCGCCGCGATTGCCGATATCCACGCCATGAAGCGCCAGATCCAGGCCGTGAAGGGCCACGAGGCTATCGCGGTCGCCGGCCATGATGTGAAGCTGGGGCGCGGCGGCATCCGCGAGATCGAGTTTTTCGTTCAGACGCAGCAACTGGTCTTCGGCGGGCGCAGGCCGGTGCTGCGCGGGCGCCGCACGCTCGACATGCTCGCAGCCCTGACCACGGAAGGCTGGATCACGCTGGCCGCGCGCGATGAACTGGCGGCGGCCTACCGCTTCCTGCGCACCATCGAGCATCGGCTCCAGATGCGGCATGACGAGCAGACCCAGCGCCTGCCGGTCGATGCCGATGATCTCGCAGCCTTTGCGCGCTTTGCCGGCCATGCCGGCACCAAAGCCTTCTCGTCCGCCTTCACCGCCGTCGCCCGCTGCGTCGAAGGCCATTACGCGCTGCTCTTCGAGGAAGGCCCGTCGCTGGCGGCGGATGCCGGCACGCTCAGCTTTACCGGGGCGGACGCCGACCCCGACACCCTCGCCACCTTGCAGCGTCTCGGCTTCCGCGACGCGGCTGCTGCTGCCGAGGTCGTGCGCGGCTGGCATTTCGGGCGCAGGCCAGCGGTGACCAGCGCCCGCGCCCGCGAGGCATTGACCGAACTCACGCCAGCCCTGCTGGTCGCCTTCGGCCGATCCGGAGATCCGGATGCAGCTCTGAATGCACTCGACAGCGCGTTTGCCCGCCTGCCTGCTGCCGTCGAACTGCTGTCTATCCTGATCTCGCACGAGGCGTTGCTTTCGTTGTTCGCGATCATCCTCGGCAGTGCGCCCCGGCTGGCCCGCATCGTCGCCACCAATCCGCATGTCCTCGACGGCGTCATCGACCCGGCTTTCGGCAATACCGAGATCGACCGTGATGCCATCGCGGCGCGGATCCGCTCGGTTGTCGGCGATCCGCCCCCATCCTTCGAGGAGGCGCTGGACCGCATGCGCGATGCTGCCCGCCAGGAGAATTTCCTGATCGGCGCGCGTCTGCTCTCCAGCATCTATGCGCCCGACCGGGCCGGTCTCGCCTATGCCAAGGTTGCTGACGGCATCATCCGCGTGGCGCTGGACGAGGCTCGGCGCGATCTCGTGTCCGTGCATGGCGATGTGGCGGGCGTGCGCCTCGCCATCCTCGGGCTTGGCCGTCTGGGCACGCGCGATCTCACGGCCTCGTCCGATCTTGATCTGGTCGTGCTCTATGACTCTCCGGACATGGAGGCGCGCAGCGATGGCCCCCGCCCGCTGGATGTGGTGACGTGGGCGCAGCGCTTCGCCCAGCGGCTGGTCATGGCACTCACCGCCCCAACCCGGCGCGGCACACTCTACGAGGTCGATCTGCGCCTGCGCCCCTCCGGCAGCAAGGGCCCGCTGGCCGTACGGCTGTCCAGTTTCGTGGCCTATCAGATCGAGCAAGCCGAGCTGTGGGAGCACATGGCGCTGACCAAGGCCCGCGTGGTGGCCGGGGACGAGGTACTGGGCGCAGCGGCCATGAACGTTGTCGCCGAGGTGCTCGCCCGTCGCCGTGATCCGGACATGGTGGCACGCGCGGTGCGCGAGATGCGGGCAACGATTGCCGACAGCAAGGGCGACGACAAGGTCTGGGATCTGAAGCTCGTGGCTGGCGGTCTCACCGACATCGATTTCTGTGCCGAGGCGCTGATCCTGGCCCATGCGGCCGATTACCCGGACCTGCTCACCAGCGATATCGCCCGCGTCTTCGCGGTGGCGGCCGGAGCCGGGCTGCTGACGCCGGAGGAAGCCGACATCCTGACGAGGGGCCACCGGCTGATGAATGACGTCATCCAGTGGCAGCGGCTGACCATCGATGGTGCCTTCGATCCGAAGACGGTGCCCGGACCGGTGATGCGGCTGATCGCGCGGGCCGCGCATGCGCCAGACCAGAAGGTGCTGGCTGCCACGCTGGCGCAAGGTCGGGCGGGTGCGCGCCGCGTCTTCGAGCGTGTGGTGCGGGCCGGCCCGCGATCCTGATCAGCTGACCAGCGCCGGCTCTTCGGCAGCGGCCGGCACGCGCACCATCACGACTGTGCCCACGCCAACTTCCGAGCGGATGCGCAGCGCCCCGCCATGCAGCATGCACAGCGAGCGGGCGATCGCCAGACCCAGCCCCGAGCCCTTGTGCGAGCGCGCCGTGGCGCCGCCCTCGACCTGCTCGAAGGGCCGTCCGATCCGGTGCAGCCGCTCGGCGGGAATGCCGATGCCCGTATCAGCCACGTAGATGTGCAGCATCTCGCCATGACTGCGGGCGCGCAGCGAAACCTCGCCACCCTCCGGGGTGAACTTGGCGGCATTCTGGAGGATGTTGCCAAGAATCTGTCCCAGTGCCGCGCTGTCGGCAAAGGCAGCCAGATTGTCCGGAATGTCGACGTTGAGCGCGATGTCCTTGTCCTCGAACGACGGCCTTGTGCTCGCCACAGCGTCATCGATCAGCGGCTGGAGCGCCACGCGCTGCGGCACGATCCGGACCTTGCCGCTCTCGATCCGCGACATGTCGAGAATGTCATCGACGATCGAGAGCAGATGCTCGCCGCTGTTCTTGATGTCGCGGCAATAGCTCACGTGGCGGTCGCAGCCGAGCGTGCCGAACACCCCGCTTTGCATCACGTCCGAGAAGCCAATGATGGCATTGAGCGGCGTGCGCAGGTCGTGGCTCATGTTAGCCAGAAACTCGGTCTTGACCTGGCTGGCGATCTCTGCCTCGGCCTTCTGTTCGAGATAGCGCTCGGCGAGATCAGTAAGCTGCTGGGCCTGGGCTTCCATCTGGCGGCGCGAGGCCTTGAGATCGGTGATGGTGGCGAGCAGCCGGCGCTCGCTGTCCATCAGCTTGTGCTCGTGTTCCTTGATCATGGTGATGTCGGTTCCGACAGAGACCGAACCACCATCCTTGGTCCGCCGTTCGCTGATCTGGAGCCAGCGCCCGTCTTCGAGTTTCACCTCGCTGAGCCGCGAGCGGGTTTCGAGGTTGTTCTGGCGCAGGATGTCCTCGGCGATGACCGGGGGTGCCGCCTTCGCCATCACCATGTCGTAGTGCAGACCTGGCTGGATGGCATCGTTGGGCAACTGGTGCAGCTTCTGGAAGCGGGAATTGCAGGTCACCAGGTTTTGCTGGGCATCCCAGAGCACGAACGCCTCCGGCAGCGCCTCGATCGCATCCCATAGGCGCAGGTCCGCCGTGGCCGACTGATCCGCGATGCGGCGCTCTTCGGTGATGTCGACGGCAATCCCGACCAGATGCTTGCGGCCGCTACTCTGATCGACCACCAGTTCGGCCCGCGCCCGCATCCAGAGCCATGCACCATCGGCGTCACGGATGCGGAAATCATGGGCAATCTCGCTGCGGTTGCCGTCGGCGAGCAGCTTGGCCATCTGGTAGAGGTCCGCGTCTTCGGGGTGGACCAGCGCGTTGACATCGCCGAAGGACAGGAACTCCCCGCGCCTGCCATAGCCGAGCAGGGCATACATCGAGTCCGACCAGTAGATCGTGCCGCGCGAGAGATCCCAGTCCCACAGCCCGCAGCGCCCGCTGTTCAGCGCGGCATCGATGCGTTGACGCACCCTCTCGCAGTCAAGGTCCGCGGCACGGGCTCGCCCGGTCTGCATCAGGAAGGCGGTTGTCAGCAGCGTCAGCACAAGCACGGAGGCCGTGAGCAGCATCACCACGAGGTTTGCCCGTGTGTCGGAGCTTTGCAGGGCCATCCGGGTGGGCTGGACCAGCGCCATCTGGCCAAGCGGCGCCGGCAGATTACGCACCGTCGCCAGTGCCTGGGGGCCGGAGGAAAGGGTCTCGGCGCGCGAGCCTGGCACGGCAATGCTGATCACGCCGGCTTTTTCGGCAAAGGTTGTCAGCGGCTGGCTGGAGCCCAGGACATCGATCAGCGTGGTCTGGCCAGCCCGCACCGGCGGCTGGCTGGCGATGATCGTGCCGGAGACGTTGGTGATGACCAGTTGCCGACCGCTGCCGAAGGTCATCGGGTGCAGCCCGGACATCGCGCCGGTCAAGGCCGCTCCAGCCGTGATGCTGCCAGGATTGGCTGCGATTTCGCGGGCCACAAGGCTGGCGATCACGTCCATGTCGTTGCTCGCGTCTTCCAACGTGTCGTGGTGACTGACGGAGACATACATGGCCCCGGCAAGGGCGAGCAGGACTGCGAACACGGCCACCAGGATCGGAATGGCCAGTTTCAGCCAGGGCTCGGAGCGATGCAGCGCAATCTGCAACGGGTTGGACATCGAACGGGCCACGCCCATGATCGTACCCACGCGTGCGGAAGTGCTGGCTGCGTTTGCACGCGCCATGGTGGGCCCCCTTGGTCAGTTCTCTGTTCGTCTTTCCGGGAAGACGTGCCGCATCTCCCGAATCACCCGCACTATGAATCTTCGGGAATCATGCTGTCTAGACCTTAAGTGCATGTCGTAGGTGATTTGCAACCTGGACGGGTAGGGGGAATCGGCTCGAATCTTTTGCGCGCAATATTCCGTTAACCTTTGGCTGAATCGATTGAAAAATACCCTCGGCCGTCGATGGCGGGTCGATCTGGGGGCATTGGCGTCAGGGCATCGCCGTGATCGGCGCGATTGCGATGGTCATGCCATCGCCCGCTCGGCAATGTCGGTGACATCGCGCGACAGGCCGGGCATGTCCGCCACCCGTCGGATGGCGGCGTTCGCCAGCGCCTGCCGGCGCGGCTCCAGCGTCTTCCAGGTGCGGAAGGCCGACATGAGGCGAGAGGCCACCTGCGGGTTAATCGCATCGACCGCCACCACGATGTCGGCGATGAAAGTGTAGCCAGCCCCATCCGCGCGGTGAAAGCCGCTCGGATTGCCGTGCGCAAACGATGAGAGCAGGGCATAGACCCGGTTCGGCGTGCGCATCGAGAAGCGCGGGTGATCGAGTAGCGTCTTGACCCGCCCAAGCGCTTGCCCGCCGGGCATCGTGGCCTGCAGCGCAAACCACTTGTCGAGCACCAGCGCATCATCGCGGTAGCGTTCCTCGAAGGCGGCAAGCGCTTCGTCTAGGGCCGGGCCGGGCGCGTGCGTCAGGGCGCTCATGGCCCCTAGCCGGTCGGTCATGTTGCCGGCACCCTGGAACTGCGCCAGTGCCCGTCCGGCACCTGTCGCGCCAAGGCCGTGGCACAGGTAGCCGAGGCAGGCATTGCGCAGCGCGCGCGCCCCGGCACTGACCGCGTCAGGGCTGTAGGGCGCGGTCGTGGCCAGCCGCTCATGGGTTGCGATCATGTCGGCTGCCAGTTCGCTGCCGATGGTCCGGGCCAGGGTCACCAGCGCCGTCTGGATCGCTTCCGGATCGACATGGCTGGCCATTTCCCGCGCGATGTCGCTGGCGGAGGGCAGGCTGATGAGCTGGGCCACATGGGCCGGCTCGGCATGGCTCTGGCTGGCGAGCGCCTGACCGACGGCTTCGACCAGTGCCGGATCGGGCCGGAAAGACGCTCCAGTCCGCGCAGCCTCTGCTCCGGCCAGCAGGGTTTGCGTCATCACCGTGCGCAGCGCCTGCCAGCGGTTGAACGGATCGCTGTCGATGCGGGCCAGCCGCAGCAACTCAGGCGTGCCAAGGTGTGCGTCGAGCCTGACCGGCGCGGAAAAGTTGCGCAGCAGCGACAGGGCCGGCGGCTCGTCGATATCGTGGAATGTGACGGTCGCTGCCGCCCTGTCGAGGATCAGCACGTCGCCGTTGAGGGCCACATCCCCGCTCGGCTTCAGAGGCAGGTCGCCATGTTGCCCGACCAACCCGATGCGGACCGGAATGACCATCGGCAGCTTCTTGTCCTGCCCCGGCGTGGGCGGGGTCGATTGCGCTAGGTCGAGCGTGTAGCTGCGCTGCTCCGGATGATAGCGCCCGGCGGCCACGAGGCTCGGCGTGCCGGCCTGATCATACCAATGGGCGAACTGGCCGAGATCCTGTCCCGAGGCCACGGCGAAGCATTCGAGAAACTCCTCGATCGTGGCCGCCGAGCCGTCGTGCTGATCGAAATAAAGCGTCATGCCGCGCGCGAACGCCGCATCGCCGATCAGCACCTTGAGCATGCGGATCAGCTCGGCGCCCTTCTCGTAGACCGTGGCCGTGTAGAAATTGTTGATTTCCTTGTAGGCGTGGGGCCGGACGTTGTGCGCCAGCGGCCCGGCATCCTCGACGAATTGCGTCAGCCTGAGCCGCATCACGTCGGCGATGCGCTTGACCGGGCGCGAGCGCTCGTCGGCGGTGAATTCCTGGTCGCGGAAGACCGTCAGGCCTTCCTTCAGGCAAAGCTGGAACCAGTCGCGGCAGGTGATGCGGTTGCCGGTCCAGTTGTGGAAGTATTCGTGCGCGATGATGCCTTCGATGTTGGCGTAGTCGCTATCGGTGGCTGTGTCGGGTGAGGCCAGCACATACTTGTCGTTGAAGATGTTGAGGCCCTTGTTCTCCATCGCCCCCATGTTGAAGTCCGAGACGGCGACGACGTTGAATACGTCGAGATCATAGGCGCGGCCGAACACGGCCTCGTCCCACACCATCGAACGCTTGATCGCATCCATCGCGTAGCTGGCCCGCGGCTCCTTGCCCTTTTCGACATAGATGCCGAGCGCCACCCGGCGTCCGCTTGCGGTGGTGAAGCTGTCATGCACCGCACCAAGATCGCCGCCGACCAGGGCGAAGAGATAGGCCGGCTTCGGCCAGGGATCATGCCAGACCGCGAAGTGGCGGTCCGTGCCGGGGACCGAGCCGCTCGCCAGCAGGTTGCCGTTCGAGAGCAGGATCGGTGCGGCGGTAATCAGCCCTTCGAGCCTGACCGTGTAGACCGACAGCACGTCCGGCCGGTCGAGGAAATAGCAGACCCGGCGAAAGCCATCCGCCTCGCACTGGGTGCAGTAGACCCCGTTCGAGCGGTAGAGCCCCATCAGCCGCGTGTTGGCGGACGGATCGAGGCGCGTCTCGATGGTCAGCGTGAACGGCTTGGCGGGCGGGTTCGGCAAGGTGAGCCCCTGCGGGCCGACCTTGTAAGCAGAGGCGTCCGCCTGGATGCCGTTGATCAGCAGCGACACCAGCGACAGCTCGTCCCCGTCCAGCAGCAGCAGCGGCGCGCCTGCGACACCGACGGGGTTGGGCCGCATCGACAGCAGTGCCCGGACGCTGGTGGCGACCGGATCGAGCTGGATGTCGAGGTGGACGGTGTCGATCAGGTAGTCGGAGGGCCGATAGTCTTCCAGCCTGATCATCGGGGATTTGTCTGTGCACATGGTTCAAGACATTGATGTCGCAGGGCGCCGTTGCAAGATCGTGACAGCGGAGCACACAGCTTTGTGTAGGGCGCAGCCGGTGCCGCTTTGTCGCGTCGCTACGGCCTGCCCTTTCCGGCCGCAGCCGGTCTCAGGGCAGCAGCGGCTCCGCATGGCCGACCACCCGGGCAATGTCTGAACGGCTCTGGCGCAGGCAGCGCTCGATATCATCGACAGCCATATGCACCGCCGCGACATCGAGGGAAGGCTCGGCCCGGCAGTGGAAATTGACGATCAGCCCCGCCTCCGTGCTGCGCACCCGGACATTGTGGACATCGCTGATCACGCCGCCAAGCGCCGCCGCCTCCGCGAGGACCAACGCCAGCCCGGCCACGGTTGCCGCCGATGCGTTCTCGCCATCACCCGCCGTCATTACCAGCGGCTCGACATGGGTCTCCACCTCGGTGTCGGGGCCGAAATCAGCCCTGATCTCGGCTTCGAGGCGCGTCGCCAGAACATGGGCCTCGCCCAGCGGAATGCGCGCATCGACCTCCATATCGAGGCTGATGCAGGCCCGCCCGCCGACCTGCTGCAATGTGAAATGATGGATCGGCACGCCGATGCGCGCCGCGATCATCATGACCCGCTCGAGCGCATTCTCGTTTTTGGTCTGCACCGGATTGGCCGTGATCGTGATCTCGGCATTGCGCGCCGCCACGGCCAGCGCGCCGGCCAGCACCTGCTTGATCTCGGCGGCCTGCTCCAGCGACAGGGTGCGGGCCACCTTCACCCCGATCTCGCCATGGGTGCGCCCGCCGCCGGGCCTGAGCTTCAGCCATTCGACGGCGGCTACGCCCGGCACCTTGAGCGCCGCTTCCTCCAGGCTGGCGCGCATGCCCTTGGGGGCGGTGTCGACCAGCGTGCCGATGGTGCGCAGCGCCAGCTTGGTTGCCGCGCTGATGATGAACAGTGACACGCCCAGCGCCGCCACCGTGTCGCCATGCGGGAAGCCGGCCAGCACCATCGCCAGCCCGAACAGGGTCAACACCGTCGACACCAGATCGGAGGCGAAATGCAGCGCGTCCGCCGCCAGCGCCTCCGAGAAGGTCGCCTTGGCGATGATGTGCAGCGCCCGCCAGCGCGTGGCATCGATCAGGATCGCCACCACCAAAACGCCGATCACCAGCGGCGTGACCTCGACCTTGGGGTGAACCCCGCTCCACAGCCGCGTGCCGGCCTCCCAGGCCACGGCGCCTGCCAGTGCAAACAGCAGCGCGCATTCGGCAAGGGCGGCGAGCGATTCGATCTTGCCGTGGCCGTAATGGTGTTCGTCATCGGCGGGTTTGTCGGCGGCGCGGATGGCAAACCAGGTTGTCAGCGTCGCGGCGATGTCGATCACGCCGTGCGCAGCCTCCGACAACAGCGCCAGCGAGCCGGACAGGTAGGCCGCCAGCGCCTTGCCAAGGGTCAGCACGATGCTGGCCACGACCGAGACGATGGCCGCGCGCTCCTTCAGGCGGGCGACCCGCTGGGCCGGTGTCTCGTTGTCAAGCTTTGCAGTCATGCGTCCACGCCGGATCGGGATGTCAGGGGGCAGGCCTTGCGCTATGGGGGGAAGGCGCGCACTTCAGTTTCTTCTTCTGTGCGCCCATCTGATGATCAAGATCAACCATTCAGATCGGCGCCGGGGCTCAAGCTGCCGATCGGCCAGGGAGATGCAATCATGGAATACCTGCACACGATGGTGCGCGTCGGCGATCTCGATGCCGCGCTCGACTTCTTCGTCAACAAGCTCGGCCTCGTTGAAACCCGCCGGATCGACCGCCCGGAAGGCCGCTACACGCTGGTCTTCCTCGCAGCGCCCGGCGATGTCGAGCGCGCCCGCGACGCGAAGGCTCCGCTGGTCGAACTGACCCACAACTGGGATGAGAAGGCCTATGAGGGCGGTCGCAATTTCGGCCATCTCGCCTACCGGGTCGACGACATCTACCAGACCTGCGACCGGCTGATGAAGGCCGGCGTCACCATCAACCGCCCCCCGCGCGATGGCTATATGGCCTTCGTGCGCTCGCCCGACGGCATCTCGATCGAACTGCTGCAGAAGGGCGAGCCACTCCAGAAGAGCGAACCCTGGGCCAGCATGCCAAACACCGGGAGCTGGTGAGAGCGCAGGGTGCCGCCGGATATCAACCTCGCGGCGGCGCCCTCAGCATCACGAACAGCCCGAACGCCAGGGCTGCGATCATGCCGCTGATCCAAAGGGCCGTATCTATCCCCAGATGTGTCATGGCGAATGCAAACAGGAATGGGCTGGCCGCATTCGCCAGAAAGCGCAGGCCGGTGATGCGCCCCATTAGCGCTCCGTAGCCATTCGCACCAAACAACTGCAAAGGCACGGTTGCCCGCGCAATCGTGACCAATCCTTGCGCGGCACCATAGAGTGCGGCGAAAGCCACCGCCGTGCCGAGAGAAGCCGGCATTGCCAGCAGCAAGGCAATCGACGCCAGCAGCGTTCCGAGCGCCACGCGGCCGGTCATGAGCGGATCGAAGCGATGGCCGCCCACGACCTCGACAAAGCGGGCGAGAACCTGCGCCGGACCCATCACCATGGCGATCAGCGCGGCAGCCTGTGCGCTGAATCCCTCATTTTCGATGATCCGCAACATGTGGACAGGGAAAGCCGACATCACGAGCCCTGAGACCATGATGGCGAGCGTGAACAGGATCAGCGCGCGTCTGCGATCCGGGCCAAGCAGCATGGGCGGATCGACTGCGCCAGGAACCTCTTTGATGTCGTCCCGCCCCCGTGGAACGGCCCGTCGCAGGGCGGTTGCATGCAGTGGTGTGCAGACGATCAGATGCACAGCCGCAAAGACCAGCAGCGTCCAGCGCCAGTCAAGCACGCCCAGCATCCACTGGGTCAGCGGCCAGAAAATCGTCGATGCAAATCCGGCAATCAACGTGATCAGCGTGATTCCCCGCCGCGCTTCATGCCGGTAAATCTGCGTCAACCCGGCAAAGGCAGCCTCATAGACCACGAGGCATGTGGTCGCCTCTGCGAAGATCACGGCAGCGGAAAATGCCCAGATGTTCGGAGCCAGCGCGCAGGCAACCAGCGCCAGTGCCGCGAGGACCGAGCCCATGGTCATCACCAGCCGCGCGCCGCGCCGGTCCAGTTCGCGCCCGACCAGCGGTGCCACCAGACCGCCAAGCAATAGGCCAATGCTAAATGCAGCAAAAAACCAGTCGAGACCAACCCCGAACTCGCGGGAAATCGCCGGTGCCAACACGCCATAGGCGTAGTAGAGCGTGCCATAGCCGATGGTCTGGGTCAGTCCCAGCGCGAGAATGGTGCGGTCGTTGAGACCGGCGAAAACGGCGGAGACGGTGATGCGTTGGGACGTCGACATGTCTTTCTCCGGCGGCCGCGAGCCCTAGGAGTCGCTGATGTCATCTCCGTGACAGTTTCTAACAGCATGCTAGACAGGCAGGATCAGATCTGCCCCTTGCGAGACCATCGACATGACACCCGCCGCCATAGCCCGCCCATCCACTTTCGGCCATCTTCCCGACGGAACGCCCGTCCGCGAGGTCACGCTGCGCTCCGCTGCTGG
>JAPLOV010000108.1 GCA_026400565.1 Hyphomicrobiales bacterium
AGCGCAGTGGCCGCAACCGCACCGTCACCGAGGATCAACTGGCAGAGAGCGAGGTCGCGTAGAGTGGGTCGCCAAAAGGCTTCTCCGCCTCGCTCAGCCGCGCCACCGGTTCACGCGGTCGTCTCGACGTCCTTGCGCGGCGTGATCGAGACAGATTCACCACAGCCGCAGGCCGAGGTCTGGTTCGGATTGTTGAACACGAAGGTCGAAGACAGCTTGTCGACCTTGAAATCGAGTTCTGTGCCGATTAGGAACATCACGGCCTTGCCTTCAACGATGACCTTGGCGCCGTTCTCCTCGACCACCTCATCGCCGGGCCTGACATCGCGGGCGACGTCGAAGGTGTATTCCATCCCGGCGCAGCCGCCCTTCTTGATGCCGACCCTGAGACCCAGCGCACCATCGTCAGAACGGGCAGCGATTTCGCGGACACGGGCCGCGGCGGCATCGGTCAGGGAAATGACCTTGAGCCCAGGAATTGAGAACATCGCGATCTTCCTTTCCGCTCGGGTTCAAGGCCCGGCGCAACAGAACTGATCGTGGAAGATAATCATTGACGGGCCGTTCGTCGAGTGAGGGACAATCCCACCCGCGCGACGGGGTGCCTCACCACATGTCGAGTGCGACGCGGGCCTCGTCGGACATGCGCGACTGGTCCCATGGCGGATCGAAGGTCATGTTGACCGACACCCCGGAGACGCCCTGCACGGCGCTGACAGCGTTTTCCACCCAGCCCGGCATTTCGCCTGCGACGGGGCAACCCGGGGCGGTCAGCGTCATGTCGATGGTAACGTGGCGCTCATCGGAAATATCGACGCGGTAAATCAGCCCAAGCTCGTAGATGTCGGACGGAATCTCCGGATCGTAGACCGTCTTCAGGGCGCCCACGATGTCATCGGTCAGCCGGTCGATCTCCGCAGGAGCGAGCGACCCTGACGGGGCCACCAGCGGCGCGTTGGGTTTGATCTCGGTTTCGGTCTCGCTCATGGCAGGCACCTCACGCAAACAGGCTCTCGGCTTTCGCCAAGGCCTCGGCCAGCTTATCGACTTCCTCGATGGTATTATAGAGGCCAAACGATGCACGGCAGGTCGATGTCACGCCAAAGCGCGTCATCAGCGGCATGGTGCAATGGGTTCCGGCCCGCACCGCGACCCCCGAGCGGTCGATCACCGTCGCGACATCGTGGGCATGCGCGCCCGCCATCTCGAAGGACACGATCGCGCCCTTGTTGGCGGCCTTGCCGATGATGCGGATCGAATTCATCCGGCCAAGCCGCTCATGGGCATAGTCACGCAGCGTGTTCTCATGGGCCAGGATGTTGTTCGCCCCCAGCGCCATCATGTATCTCAGCGCCGCGCCCAGCCCGACCGCCTCGATAATGGCCGGCGTGCCGGCCTCGAAACGGTGTGGCGGATCGTTGTAGGTGACGGTGTCGGTCGTGACCGTGACGATCATCTCGCCGCCGCCCTCGAAGGGGGGCAACTTGTCCAGCCAGTGCTTGCGGCCCCAGACTGCGCCGATGCCGGTCGGGCCATAAACCTTGTGGCCGGTGAACACATAGAAGTCCGCGCCGAGCGTCTGCACGTCCACCGGCAGGTGCACAGCCCCCTGGCTGCCGTCGACCACCAGCGGAATGCCATGGGCACGGGTGATCGCAGCGACATCGCTGATCGGCACGATGGTGCCGAGCGCATTCGACATGTGGGTCAGCGACACGACCTTGGTGCGCGGCGTGATCAGCTTCGCGAACTCGTCGATAAGGAAATTGCCCTCATCATCGACCGGCGCCCACTTGATCACGGCCCCGTGCCGCTCGCGCCAGAAGTGCCAGGGCACGATGTTGGAATGGTGCTCCATGATCGACAGGATGATTTCGTCGCCCTCGCCGATCTGGAGATGGCGGCCGAGGCATGAGGCCAGCATGTTGAGCCCGCCCGTCGACGAGCGGCAGAAGACGATTTCCTCGGTGCTGCCTGCATTGAGGAAGGCCCGCACGGTTTCGCGTGCATCTTCATAGGCTTCGGTCGAGGCATTGGCGAGAAAATGGAGGCCGCGATGGACATTGGCATAGTCCTCGCTCATCAGCCGCGTCATCGCGTCCATGACCTGCCTCGGCTTCTGCGCCGATGCACCATTGTCGAGATAGACCAGCGGCTTGCCATAGACCTCGCGCGACAGGATCGGAAAATCCCTGCGGATGGCGCCAACATCAAAGGGCTTCACGGTCGCGTTCATGCGATGTCTCCGCCAAACAGAAAATAGGCCGGGATGCCGATGGCCAGCGACGCCAGCACGAGCAGCCCCAGCCACAGCAACGTGAAGCCGAGCCGGCGCGCCTGCCCTGCCAGCCCCAGCAGATGGCCGGACAACATGGTGGTCAACGCCAAGAGAAACACCAGAGCTCCGCCGGAGACCAGCAGGGATGTGATGGCAACAGGCCCCGGCATGGCCTCGACCAGCAGTCCGCCAACAAGATCGACAACGATGACGCCGAGCGTGACCACCGCCGCCCCCAGTGTCGATAGGTAGATCCAGCAGGCTGCGGCCTTCTGATCGGGCCTGCCGCCGAAGCGCGCTGCCAGCCAGGACGCCGCCGCCGGGCCTCGCCAGACGAGCAGCACGGTAAGGCCGGCCAAGGCAACGCCGATGGCGCCATAGCTGGCCGCATCGAGCAACAGAGGATCATCATCGCCCAGCGCCTTGCTGACGGCGAGGCCGACGCCGTTGATCTCCGGCAGCACCGTTCCCGCCATCGTCACGACAGCCGAGACAGCCATAGCCAGCACGAAGCTGTCACGATCAAGGCCCATGGCCTGGCGACGGTCGGCCACGAGGCGGGCATCCCTCACCGTGGACAGGCCTTCTCGCAGCATACCTTGCAGCGTGGCGATCATGCGCGGCGTTCCATGGTGGCGCTCAAACACCGGCCCCCGCGTTGATGCGCGCTGCGCGGACCTTCAGCCATTCCTGCACCAGCCCATGCAGCACATCGCGGATGGCCTCATGTGCGATGTCATCGATGGCGGCGCCGACGAAGCTTTCGATCATCAGTGCTTCCGCCTCGGCCTTCGAGATGCCGCGCGACATCAGGTAGAACAGCAATTCGTCATCGAGCGCGCCGCAGGTAGCGCCGTGGGCGCAGGCGACATCGTCGGCAAAGATCTCGAGTTCTGGCTTGTTGTACATCGCCGCGCCTTGGGAGAGCAGAACCGCGTTCGACGCCATGCGCCCGTCTGTCTTCTGGGCATGCGGCTGCACGATAATCTTGCCCTGGAACACGCCCGAGGCTTCGTCGTCGATGATGGTGCGGAACAGTTCGCGGCTTTCCCCGCCCGGTTCAGCGGCATGCTCGACCACGAGGGTCGAATCGGCATGCTGCTGGCCCTGAAGCAGGGTTGCGCCATTGATCTGGGCGCGCGCATCGCCGCCCGAAAAGCGGGCATAGACCTGATGGCGGACCATGGCCCCGGTGAGCGCCACGTTGACCGAGGTCAGTGATGTGGCTGCACCGAGATCAGCTGTCAGCGTCGACAGGGCCACCGCCCCTTCGCTGTTGAGGCCGAGGCGGACATGCTGAACGTCGGCGCCATCGCCGGCGATGATCTCGACAGCCGTGTTGGTCTGGTGGGCGAGCTTGCCCTGCCCTTCGTGACTCTCGACCAGCAGCACCTTCGCGCCGGCCTCGACCACCATCAGCACGCGCGCTGCCGTGGCAATGGCTGACGGGCCCGCCGTGACGAACGTCAGCGCGATCGGGCCATCGACCTCGGCACCCGCCGCGACATGGATCACCGCGCCATCGGTCATGAAGGCCGTGTTCAGCGCCAGCGCAGTGTCGCCCTGCGCCAGGGCCAACGTACCCATGCGGGCCAGCAGCGGATGGCCGCTGCCAAGCGCTTCAGCCAGCGGCACGATGGTGACCCCGGACGGGACAGTGCCCTCGGTGCCGACATGGTAGCCGTTGACGAAAGAGAGCGTGACAGCGCCCTGCCCAGCCAGCGGGCTGTTGCCCTTGAGGGCAACGGTGGTTTGGGCGGCATCAGGCTTCGGTGCCAGCGGCGCGGCCTCGCGCATTGCGGCGCGCAGGTCGGTGTACTTCCAGGCTTCGACACGCCGGTTCGGTAGGCCGCTGGCCATAAACGTGGCGAAAGCCTGCTCGCGCGGAGCGGCGGGACCGGGCAGGCCGGCCTTCAGCGCCGGAAAGCGCTCGATCAGCGCGGCTTCAGCCGCGGTCCGGATGGTTGTGACTTTCACGTTCATCGCAGCACCCTCACGCCGCGCTCTGATAGTCGCGATAGCCGTTGGCTTCGAGTTCCAGCGCCAGTTCCGGGCCGCCGGTCTTGACGATCCGGCCCCGGCTCATGACGTGCACGGTGTCCGGCTTGATGTAGTCGAGCAGGCGCTGGTAGTGCGTGATCACGAGGAAGGCGTGCTCCGGATCGCGGCGGGCGTTGACGCCTTCGGCGACGATCTTCAGCGCATCGATGTCGAGGCCGGAATCGGTCTCGTCCATCACCGACATCTTGGGTTCGAGCAGTGTCATCTGCAGGATTTCCATGCGCTTCTTTTCGCCACCGGAGAACCCGACATTGAGCGGGCGGCGCAGCATGTCCTTGGGAATGCCGAGCAGGTCAGCGGCAGCATTCACGCGCTTGATGAACTCGGGCGTGGTCAATTCGGCCTGGCCACGCTGCTTGCGCTGGGCGTTCATCGCCGCCTTGAGGAAGGTCATGGTGGCGACACCGGGGATTTCCATCGGATACTGGAACGCCAGGAACAGGCCCGCCGCCGCGCGCTCGTCCGGCGCCATCTCGAGAATGTTGACGCCATCGAGCAGCACTTCGCCATCCATGACCTCATAGTCCGGCTTGCCGGCAATGACATAGGACAAGGTCGACTTGCCCGAGCCGTTGGGGCCCATTATGGCCGCAACTTCGCCCTTGGCCACCTTGAGGGTGAGGCTGCGGAGGATCACCTTGTCTTCACCGGCGATCTTGACGTGGAGATTGTTGATTTCGAGCATGGGTCTGGTTCCGTTTGCCAGCGCTGGCCCGGCTTCGAGCCGGGCATATGCGCCGAGTGGGTCTTTGAAAACTGTGAGACGTGTGATGGACAGCCGGGCCGAACCCGACTGCGGACGACGGGTCAGCCGACCGAGCCTTCGAGGCTGATCGAGATCAGCTTCTGTGCCTCGACCGCGAACTCCATCGGCAGTTGCTGGAGCACGTCCTTGACGAAGCCGTTGACGATCAGCGCCGTGCTCTCCTCTGCCGTCAGCCCGCGCTGCATGCAGTAGAAGAGCTGGTCCTCGGAGATTTTCGAGGTGGTGGCCTCGTGCTCGAAGGTGGCCGTCGACGTCTTGCTCTCGATGTAGGGCACGGTGTGGGCGCCGCACTGGTTGCCGATCAGCAACGAGTCGCAATTGGTGAAGTTGCGCGCGTTGGTGGCCTTGCGGTGGGCCGAGACGAGGCCGCGATACGTGTTCTGCGAACGGCCGGCGCTGATGCCCTTGGAGATGATGCGGCTGGTGGTGTTCTTGCCCAGATGGATCATCTTGGTGCCGGAATCGACCTGCTGCATGCCGTTGGAGACGGCGATCGAGTAGAACTCGCCGCGCGAGCCCTCCCCGCGCAGGATCACGGAAGGATACTTCCAGGTGATGGCGGAGCCTGTCTCGACCTGCGTCCACGAGATCTTGGAGTTCTTGCCGCGGCAATCACCGCGCTTGGTAACGAAGTTGTAGATGCCGCCTCTGCCGTTGGCGTCGCCCGGATACCAGTTCTGCACGGTCGAATACTTGATCTCGGCATCGTCCATGGTGACCAGTTCCACCACGGCGGCGTGAAGCTGGTTCTCGTCGCGCTGAGGGGCCGTGCAGCCTTCGAGATAGCTCACGTAGGAGCCTTCCTCGGCGATGATCAGCGTGCGCTCGAACTGGCCGGTGTTCTTCTCGTTGATGCGGAAATAGGTCGACAGCTCCATCGGGCAGCGCACGCCCTTGGGGATGTAGACGAACGAACCATCGGTGAAGACCGCGCTGTTGAGCGTCGCGTAGTAGTTGTCGGTGACCGGCACGACGGAGCCGATATACTTGCGTACCAGTTCGGGATGCTCCTGCAAGGCATCGGAGATCGAACAGAAGATCACGCCGGCCTTGGCGAGTTCGGCCCGGAACGTGGTGACGACCGACACGCTGTCGAACACCGCATCGACCGCGACGCGGTTCTGAGGCTCGACGCCGGCGAGGATTTCCTGTTCGCGCAGCGGAATGCCGAGCTTCTTGTAGGCGTCGAGAATGGCGGGATCGACCTCGTCCAGCGACTTGGGCGCGCCGTTCATCTTGGGAGCGGCGTAATAGTAGATGTCCTGGAAGTCGATCTGGGGATAGCTGACGCGGGCCCAGGTGGGCTCGGGCAGGCTTCTCCATCTCGACATCGGTCACGAAGCCATACTTGTACTCCGAGACATCGATCGCTTTGACCTGATCGATGGTTTCCTGAACAGCTGGCATATGTCGTCCTCCTCGCCGATGCGGGTTCAAGGCCCGCTGGTGGGTTTGTTTCAATTCAGGCTCAGGCCGCGGCCTCAGCCTTCCGGTCAGTCAGCGCCACCAGCACTCGCGTGTAGGCAGCCAGAAAAGCATCGATATCAGCAGCCGAGGTGTCTCGCCCGAGGCTGATGCGCAGCGCCCCCGACGCCAGATCGACCGGCACGCCCATGGCCGCCAGCACATGGGACGTGCGCACCTTGCCCGATGAACAGGCCGACCCCGACGAAACAGATACGCCGGCCAGATCAAGAAAGATCAATGCATTCTCGGCCTTGACCTGAGGCGTGGCAAAGCAGCTCGTGTTCGGAAGGCGCGGGGCTTCTTGGCCGAACAGCTCGGTTTCAGGCGACAGCGCCAGCAGATCGCGTTCCAGCCGGTCGCGCAGGGCGGACTGGCGATCGCCTTCCGCAGTGATTTCCGCCCGCGCGGCTTCCGCAGCCACACCGAAGCCCACGATGCCAGCGACATTCTCGGTACCGGCGCGTACGCCCTTTTCCTGCCCGCCGCCCCTGATCAGGCGCTCGCGAACCTCGATCCGGCCGGAGCCGAACACCACGGCACCGACGCCCTTGGGGCCTCCGAGCTTGTGGGCCGACAATGTCAGCACGTCCGCGCCCAGCGTTGACATGTCGATCTCGATCTTACCGGCGGCCTGCACCGCATCGATATGCAGCAACGCCCCAGACTGGCGGCAGATCAGGCCGATCTCTGCAACCGGCTGGATCACGCCCGTCTCGTTGTTGGCAAGATGGACCGAAACCAGCGTGCGCTCGCCAGGCGGCGAGGTGGCCAGCGCCGCCTGCAAGGCGTCGAGATCGATGACGCCATCGGGCGCAACCGGGATGCTGGCGACCGAAACCTTCGAAAAGCGGTGGCCCTCGCGCACGCACGCATGCTCGGTCGCGCTCATCAGCAGGCGCGTCGTCGGCAGCTTGTCGCCGAGCGAGAGGGAAGGCGTGAGCGCAAAGGCGTTAGCCTCCGAGCCTCCACTGGTGAAGACAACCATGCGGGCCGGAGCCCCTACCAGCGCACCGACCTGCTCGCGCGCACGCTCGATGGCGGCGCGCGCGGCCCTGCCCTCGGCGTGTACGGATGATGGATTGCCCCTGAGTTGCATGGCGCGCGACACAGCCTCGACGACCTCGGCCCGCACAGGGGCCGTGGCGTTCCAGTCGAGATAGGAGCGGCCAGAACTGATCATGCCGTCGGGAACCCTCTTGTTCGCGCCTTGCGGGCGCTGGACGTGTCAATGCAGCCTGTTTTGGCGTTGCCGGCGATAAATGCTTGAAGTTGCACCCGCGACCCGTGCTATACGCCCTCACCCCACCAGAGCCCAACGGCGACACATGCAAATGTTCTTGCTGCGTTCAGGGCACTTAGAAGAGTTCTAACACCCCTAGACTTGGGCCGCGGCAGACAGGAAGTCAAGGGAGCGCAGACTTCCACCCTGATTGCCGCGCCTGTTGATGGGGCGTTCCAGCGACGAAGGTTGACGTGCTATGCCCGAGGTTATCTTCAACGGTCCATCCGGGCGCATCGAAGGCCGCTATCAGCCCTCCAAGAAGCGCAACGCGCCGCTGGCCATCGTGCTGCATCCGCACCCGCAGTTCGGCGGGACGATGAACAACCAGATCGTCTACAACCTTTTCTACACGTTCGTGGAGCGCGGCTTCTCGGCGCTGCGCTTCAATTTCCGTGGCGTCGGACGCAGCCAGGGCGTGTTCGATCATGGCCAGGGCGAATTGTCGGATGCGGCCTCTGCGCTCGACTGGGCGCAGGCGATCAACCCAGAGGCCAAGACCTGCTGGATTGCCGGGATTTCTTTCGGCGCCTGGATCGGCATGCAGTTGCTGATGCGCCGGCCCGAGATCGAGGGCTTCATCTCGATTGCCGCCATGGCCAACCGCTACGACTTCTCGTTCCTCGCGCCCTGCCCGTCATCCGGCCTGTTCGTGCATGGCTCGGAAGACCGCGTTGCGCCGGTCAAGGACGTGATCAGCGTGATCGAGAAGGTCAAGACCCAGAAGGGCATCCAGATCGAGCATCAGACCGTGGAAGGCGCCAACCACTTCTTCGACGGCCGCGTCGACGAACTGATGTCGACCGTCAACACCTACCTCGACAAGCGCGTGGGGCCGAAGCCGCTCAAGGAGTGAGGGGTGAGGCCGGTTCCGCTATGATCTGCTGCTGCCTGCGCGTGACACCAGCGATGCTCATCCTGAGCTTGCTAAGGATAAACGCCAGCGACCCGTCATCCGGATCCTTCGGCAAGCTCAGGATGAGGACACCGCATATGGCGCGGCGACGGTGACGACGCCATTTTGCTCTGTCACAGCCTGAAGCCGGCCTTCCGCAGTGTGGCCCGGAATGCCGCGCATTCCGCCGCATCGGCGTTCGGCATGTGGAACACCTGATAGCCGACCGACTTGGCCGCCGCGATGTTAACGGCGCTGTCGTCGACGAAAATCAGTTCCTCGGGCTTGAGCCCCACATCGTGGACGAAGCGGTGATAGATCCGGTAGTCGGGCTTGATCAGCGCGATGTCCGCCGATACCAGCGCATGGTCGAAGTTGTTGAGGAACGGAAAGCGCACACGCGCGATGTCGAACTTCTCACGCGCGAAGTTGGTAATGGCATGGACCGTGTGCCCGGCCTGCTTCAGGGCAAGCAGGGTCGCGACGTTGTCGTCGATGGCGTGCAGCACGCATTCCGACCAACGCGTATCGAAGGCGCGCAGAGGGGCTTCATGCTCGGGGAACTGGCGCACGAGTTCACCAATACCGTCGGCAAAGGGCCGGCCTGCATCGAATTCCAGATTCATCCACATCAGCCGTGTTGATTCAAGAAAGGCTGCGTAGTCCTTGTCATTACTGAAGTATGGCCTCAGAACATGGTCCGGTTCCCAGCGAATCAGGATGTTGCCCACGTCAAAGACAACGGCTTTTAGTTCAGACATCGTTATTCCTCGTGCCTTGGCGTGTTCTCGCGTCGCTTCAGGGAATCACAATAGAGTCAGCTCACTAAAGCATGGCTTTGACCGGAATCACCGTCACTTTATCGCAGCAAGGTTGCGCGAGATCCGCAGTTCCGTGCTAGAGGCTGGCCAGCTTCGAGCCGGTGCTCATCCCGTTTCGCAGCAATGATTTTCCGCAATGCACCTTCCAACGATAAACCGCCCCGCCATGACCGATTTCAAGCCCACGTCAGACTTCCTCGCTGTCCTGCAGGAGCGCGGCTTCATCCACCAGTGTTCGGACATGTCAGGGCTGGATGCGCTGGCGCGCGAGGGCAAGGCAGTGGGATATATCGGCTTTGACTGCACAGCGCCTTCCTTGCATGTCGGCTCGCTGGTGCAGATCATGATGCTGCACTGGCTCCAGCAGACGGGGAACAAGGCGATCGCGCTGATGGGTGGTGGCACCACGATGGTGGGCGATCCGTCCGGCCGTGACGAGACGCGCCGCATCCTCACGGTGGAGGATATCCAGTCCAACAAGCGCGGCATCTTCAGCGTGTTCTCGCGCTTCCTCAATTTCGGCGATGGGCCTCGCGACGCCATCACCATCGACAATGCGGAATGGCTGACCACGCTGAACTGGATCGAGATGCTGCGCGATGTCGGCCGCCATTTCTCGGTGAACCGCATGCTGTCGATGGATTCGGTGCGCATGCGCCTCGAACGCGATCAGGAGATGAGCTTCATCGAATTCAACTACATGATCCTGCAAGCCTATGACTTCACGGTGCTGGCGCGGCGTCTGGGTTGCAACCTGCAGATGGGCGGCTCGGACCAGTGGGGCAACATCGTCAACGGCATTGACCTTGGCCGCCGGATGGGCACGCACCAGCTCTATGCCGTCACCACGCCGCTGATTACCACCGCGTCGGGCGCCAAGATGGGCAAGACAGCCGCCGGTGCCGTCTGGCTCAATGCCGACCAGATGCCGCCCTATGGCTACTGGCAGTTCTGGCGCAACACAGAGGATGCGGACGTGGCGCGCTTTCTCAAGCTGTTCACGACCTTGCCGATGGGCGAGATCGCCCGGCTGATGGCCCTTCAAGGAGCCGAGATCAACGCGGCCAAAATCATGCTTGCGACCGAGGCGACGGCATTGCTGCATGGCCGAGAGGCGGCAGAGGCCGCCGCTGAAACCGCGCGCAAGACCTTCGAGGAAGGCACGCTGGCCGCCGATCTGCCCACCATCGTGGTGTCAGGCGCCGAGATCGCGGCAGGTCTTGGTCTGCTCAGCGCCTTTGTGAAGGCCGGCATCGTGGCATCCACCGGCGAAGCACGGCGGCAGATCAAGAGCGGCGGGCTCCGGCTCAACGATGCCCTCGTGACAGACGAGCGCGCCGCGCTGGTGGCTGGCGACTTCAACGCCGATGGCATCGCCAAGCTGTCGATGGGCAAGAAGAAGCATGTGCTGCTGAAGCGGGCTTAAGGCCCACATTCCTCATCGCGAGCCAAGCGAAGCGATCCAACTCGAGTTCGCGCTTTTCTGGATCGCCTCGCTCGCGATGACGACTTGACTATCCCGTGCGGCGCAGCAGGCTGATGTAGAACCCGTCCGTGCCGCAGCGCAGCGCTGTCAGTTGCAGGCCGTGGCCCATCGGCGAGAGAAACGACGCAAGGCCGCCAAGACCAGCCTTGTCCGCCACGGCGCCCGGATCGATCACCTCGAAGCCGGGATGACGCGCCAAGAACCCCGCGATGGCCTGATCATTCTCCTCGGGCAGCAGGGAGCAGGTGACATAGGCCAAGCGCCCGCCCTTCTTGGCGAGGCGGGCGGCACGGTCGAGCACGGTGGCCTGCTCCTTGATGCGCTCAACCAGTGCGCCGGGCCTCAATCGCCACTTGGCATCGGGATTGCGCCGCCAGGTGCCGGAGCCGGTGCACGGCGCATCGACGAAGACCAGATCGGCCATACCGTCGAGATCGGCCACGGCATCGTCATTGCGCAGCTTGGGCGAGCGCACCTGCACATTGCGGGCACCTGACCGCGTGACGCGCTCATAGAGCGGAGTCAGCCGGCGGCTGTCATTCTCGGTTGCAAAGATCTGGCCGCGATTTTCCATCAGTGCCGCCAGCGAGAGGGTCTTGCCCCCTGCCCCGGCGCACAGGTCGACGGCGAAATCGCTCGGACCGGCCAGCGACAGGCGCGCTGCCAGTTGCGAGCCTTCATCCTGCACCTCGTAGAGCCCGTCCAGAAACGCCTTCTCGGTTTGCAGCGATGGCCCACGCCCGTCATCGGAGGGCTGGAAGCGCATGCCATCCAGCGAATATGGCGTTTCTTCGGGCCTGAGATGGGCGAGTTCCGCCATCAGCTTCTTGCGCGTCGTCTTGAGTTCGTTGACCCGGATGTCGACCGGGGCACGCGCTGCGAAGGCCAGCACCTCCTCGACCGCATGCTCGCCGAACGCAGCCTGCATCGACGGCCAGATCCATTCGGGCGCATCGGCACGGATATGGTCCGGCGCCTCGGCCAGATCGCCGGCAAGACGCGCCCGCTCCGTCTCATCCAGAGCATCGGGCGCGTGCCGTTCGCCGGAAAACAGCCGATTGATCGCGGCAGGCTCCAGCCCGCGCTGGAGTTTCAGCGCTCCTGCCATGATGGCGCGCGGCGTATCCGCCCCCATCAGCCAGGCAGCCGACGACCGGCGGCGCAGGCCGTCATAGACAAGGCTGGCAATCGCTGCGCGGTCCTTGGAGCCGGCAAAGCGGTGGCTCAGCCCCCAATCCTTGAGGGCATCTGGTGCCGGGCGCTTGCGCTCGATCAGATCGGTCATGACCTCGATGGCGGCCTGGATGCGTGCTGCTGGGATCATGGCAATCTGTTCGGTCTGTTCTGATGCACGGACGCCGGGAACGTCCGGATTTGCGGCGGGTGGGGAAACGCAACACGCTTGCTCCACCATTCGGGGCAAGGCCAACGGTCTCGCAGGCCTTGCCCTGGAAGGCTGTGCACGCATCCGGCGCGAAAGTCGACGCCTGTCCTTGAGGAATCCGCCATGAACCGTTTCGCAAAACTCGCCGCCGCCGTCCTTCTGGCGGCCTCCGTCGCTGCCTGCGCCCAGTCCACGGCCCAGAATTTCGACCTGCCGTCAGCCAAGCGCGTCGATGCCAAGACCAACCTGGAATCAGGCCGCCGCTGATCGCCGCTGCAAAAGCGGAGCCGAAGCGGATCAACGCCCGGCGTCGCCTGCCAGCACCAGCGTCCAATAGGCCCCCGACGGCGTGTCGACCATGGCGACGCCGAGGCGCGTCATGTCCGGGGCCTGCATGTTCCGAGCATGGCCATACGAGGCCTGCCAGGACTGCATGGCTTCAGGAAACGAGCGCTGGCCCCAGGCGATGTTCTCCACGGCCGGCACACGGCCAACGCCATGGGCGATGAGCCGGGCGCGGAAATCTCCACCGGCCTCGTGGCTCATCCGGCCCTGACGGGCCATCGCGAGGCTCTGGGCGCGCGCGGCGCTCGTCACCGCCGCGTCGAGCCTGACCGAGGCGAGGCCGTGGGCCCGGCGATAGGCATTGACGTTGGCAAGGGCCTGCGCCGGGTTGAGTGCGCCGCCGCCGACCGGCTCGCTCCGGGAAACCGGCCTCGTCGATGCCGTGACGTCGGCGCTGAAGCAGCCGCCCAGTATGGCGGCAATGGCAAACATGGTAACTGACCAAGACAGGCGCAGGCGCATGGGCGTCTCCTTTTGGCCGCCGTCATTAGCCCGCATCGTTTTGCCATTCCGTGAAGCCGATGCGTGGAATTTTACGGGAACCTTGCGCTGTCTCCCGCCCGGTCGCGATCATCCCCGCCCGCCCGGATAGTTCGGGCTTTCGCGGGTGATCATCACATCATGGACGTGGCTCTCTCGCAGGCCGGCCGAGGTGATGCGGATGAAGCGGGCCTTGGCCTGATAGTCGGCCAGATCGCGCCCTCCGACATAGCCCATGGCAGCGCGCAGGCCGCCGGCAAGCTGGTGCAGCACCCCTGACACGGGGCCCTTGTAGGCCACCTGGCCTTCAATGCCCTCGGGAACCAGCTTCAGCGAGTCCTTGATATCCTGCTGGAAATAGCGATCGGCCGAGCCGCGCGCCATGGCGCCGACCGAGCCCATGCCACGATACGATTTGTAGGAGCGACCCTGATAAAGGAACACCTCTCCGGGTGTCTCGTCCGTGCCGGCCAGAAGCGAGCCGATCATGGCGCAAGAGGCGCCTGCCGCCAGCGCCTTGGCGAAATCGCCCGAATACTTGATGCCGCCGTCGGCGATGACCGGCACACCAGCCTTCGCGGCGGCCGACACCGCATCCATGATCGCGGTAAGCTGCGGCACGCCCACCCCTGCAACGATGCGCGTGGTGCAGATCGAGCCCGGACCGATGCCGACCTTGATCGCATCTGCCCCGGCATCGATCAGCGCCTGCGCGCCGCCCGCCGTCGCCACGTTGCCAGCAATGACCTGCACGGCATTGCTGAGCTTCTTGACCCGCGCCACGCTGGCAAGGACGCCCGCCGAATGGCCATGGGCCGTATCGACCACGATGATATCGACGCCCGCATCGACCAGAAGCTCGGAGCGCGCGAAGCCGGAATCGCCGGTAGTCGTGGCTGCCGCCACCAGAAGCCGCCCCTGCCCGTCCTTGGCGGCATGGGGATGGGCAACCTGCTTTTCGATGTCCTTGACAGTCATCAGCCCGATGCAGCGGAAGTGCTCATCGACGACCAGCAGCTTCTCGATGCGGAACTGGTGCAGCGTGCGCTTGGCCTCGGCCTGCGTCACGCCTTCACGCACGGTGATGAGCCGGTCCTTGGTCATCAGTTCGGCCACGGGTTGCTCGGCATGGGAGGCAAAGCGCACATCGCGGTTGGTGAGAATGCCGACCAGCTTGCCCTTGTGGCCGGCGGGACCGCGCTCGACGACCGGCACGCCGGAAATGCGGTGGCGCTTCATCAATTCGAGCGCATCGGCCAGCGTCTCGTCGGGAAAGATGGTGATCGGGTTCATGACCATGCCCGATTCGTATTTCTTGACCTGCCGCACCTGCTCGGCCTGCCGGTCCGCTTCCAGATTGCGGTGGATGACGCCAAGGCCGCCCGACTGGGCCATGGCGATGGCCATGCGCGATTCGGTGACCGTATCCATCGCGGACGCGACCAGCGGCAGGTTCAGCGCGATGGTTTTCGTGAGTTGCGTGCGGATATCGACGTCGGAAGGCAGCACTTCGGATGGGCCGGGCTCCAGCAGCACGTCATCGAAAGTCAGGCCTTCACGAATCGTGGTGTCGGCAAGAACGGCCATGGGTCAACCTCTCGGTGCTGGAATGCGCGGATCTGATCGCCCCGCGCCGGTTGACGAGTTCGGCTATCACGCAGATGCGAAGACGCCAAGGTCAAAGAGCGGGCGGTGAGGCGAGCGTATCCGGCGAGCCAAGAGCGGGCCGTGCCTGGCGCGGCCATTCGTCTTCTGGCGCGGCGGCACGATGCTGCCTAAGTGCAAGCCGAGGAAAAGGTTTCTACCATGTCCGATCACGGCCTTGCCAGCGACCGCGCCAGCCAGCATGCCGCCCCGGCACACAAGCCCGACAGGAGCGTGCGAGGCGGCGTGTCTTCAGGCCCGTTCAGGCCGCCGGCCCCGCAACCGCATGCCGAACCCCTCAACAGGCTGCAACTGCTCATCGCGCTCAGGCGCAACCCGCTGACGATCTGGCGCAGGGCCCATTTCACCGAACAGCATCTGGCCGGACCCGGCCTGTTCGGCCATGGCGTCTTCCTCGCCGATCCGGCTGCGATCCGGCATGTGCTGATCGACAATGTCGCCAACTACCGCAAGGACGACCTGCAATTGCGGGTGCTCTCGCCAGGTCTCGGTGACGGGCTGCTCACTGCCGAAGGCGAGGCCTGGCGGCGCGCCCGGCGGATCGTCGCGCCGTTGTTCACGCCGCGCCGCGCCGCCACGCTGGCCGAGGCGATGAAGGCGCCGATCGACCGGCATGTGGGCCGGCTGGTGCGCCGCCGGCCCGGCCACGGACTCGACGTCTCGCACCTCATGACGACCCTGACCTTCGATGTGCTGGCCGAGACCCTGTTCTCGAACGTCATCGATGGCGGGGCCGAGGCCTTTGGGCAGGCGCTGACCCGCTATTTCGAGACCCAAGGCAGAATCGACCCGCTCGACATCTTCAATGCCCCGGCCTGGCTGCCGCGCATCGGGCGCATCATGGCGCAGCCTGCCATCGATTTCTTCGAGCGCACGGTGCGCGACGTGGTGGCCAGCCGCACGGCGCTGATGGCACGGGGCGAAACTGCGCCAGCCGATCTGCTCAGCGCCCTGATTGCAGCGCGCGACCCGGACAATGGCGGCGGTCTCAGCGACACCGAAGTGGGCGCCAACATCGTCACCTTCATCGGCGCCGGTCATGAGACGACCGCCAACGTGCTGACCTGGGCGCTGTATCTGCTGGCCCATGCGCCGGATGTGCGCGAGGCCGTCGAAGCAGAGGCGGATGCGGCCGGCGACGATGTGGTGGCTGCGGCGCTCGACGGCGAGCGACTGGCCATGACCCGCGCGGTGATTGAGGAGGCAATGCGGCTTTATCCGCCCGTCGCGACGCTGACCCGCAGCGCCATCGCAGCGGACGAGGCCGCCGGCGTGCCCATCCCTGCCGGTGCGCTGGTGGTGATCCCGCCTTACGTGATCCACCGCCACCAGTTGCTCTGGGACCAGCCGGCCCTGTTCCGCCCGGAGCGCTTCCTTGCGCCGGCCCGCGCCGGCATCGAGCGCTGCGCCTACCTGCCGTTCGGGGCCGGGCCGCGTGTATGCATCGGCCAGCAATTTGCGTTGACCGAGGCCATCATGGTGTTGGCCTCGCTGACACGCCGCCTGCGCTTTGCCTATGCTGGGAGCTCCCCGCCCGAGCCTGTCCAGCGCATCACGCTCAGGCCGAAAGGCGGCATGCCGATGCTGGTGACGCGCCGCTGAGCGGCGGCGCGCTTCAGGCCTCCACCTCGGCCGGGCGGCGATAGCCCGTGGCCAGGACATACATCTCCGACGAATCGGAACGGCTCGCTGTAGGCTTCAGGTTCCTGACCAGCGTGAAATCGCGCTTGAGTTCGCCCAGCAGCGCGCCCGTTTCGCCGCCCTGGAACAGCTTGCAGATGAAGAAGCCGCCCGGTGCCAGCACCTCGCGCGCGAATTCGAGCGCCGCTTCCGCCAGCCCGATGATCTTGAGATGGTCGGTCTTCTTGTGCCCGGTTGTGTTGGCCGCCATGTCGGACATCACCCCGTCGGCCGGCCCGCCCAGCAGTTCCTTCAGGCGCGCGGGGGCGCTCTCGTCCATGAAATCAAGCTGGATGATCTCGACGCCGGGAATGGTATCGACCTCCAGAAGATCGATGCCACTGATCTTGCCCTTGCCGTTCCTGAGGCTGATCCGCTCCGCGGCGACCTGGCACCAGCCACCCGGTGCGCAGCCAAGGTCGACGAGGCACTGGCCCGATTTCAGGAACTGGGCCTTGTCATCCATCTCCGAAAGTTTGAAGGCGGCGCGCGAGCGATAACCCGCTTCCTTGGCGCGTTTGACATAGGGGTCGTTGAGCTGCCGGCGCAGCCAGAGCTGGGACGAGTGCGAGAGCTTGCGCGAACGCTTGACCTCGACCTTCATGTCGCGCGAGCCACCGCCGCCTTTTCCCGTACCCTTGCCTGCGCCTTTTCCACCCACCGTTGTCATGAGGCACGCTTTCGACGCCAGACGCCGTCCTCGAACATCAACTTGAGCAGGATGCCCTCGCGAAGGCCGCGATCGGCGATCCGCACCATCGGGCTTGGAAACAGCCGGCGGATCGCCTCGAAGATTGCGCAGCCGGCGAGGACGAGATCTGCCCGCTCCTTGCCGATGCACGGATTGGCCGAGCGCGCCTCATAGTCCATGGCCAGCATGTCCGCCATCACTGCTGACACCTCCTCGGTGCGCATCCAGACGCCGTCGACCTTGCGCCGGTCGTAGCGCTCAAGCTTTAGGTGCAATCCTGCGACCGTGGTCACAGTGCCGGATGTGCCCAGCAGGTGAAAGCCGCGGCGCGACACAGCGGGGCGGGCGCGCTGGTGGAACTTCGCCAGCGCAGCCATCGCTTCCGCCACCATGACCTCGAACAGGTCGGGGCTGACATCGTGGCCGCCATGGCGCTCGGCCAACGACACCACGCCCATGGGGATGGATTCCCAGGTCTGGATCCGCTCGGCCGGACTTCGCCCCGACGAGCGCCCGCCGAGCCAGACGATCTCGGTCGAGCCGCCGCCAATGTCGAAGACGATGACCGCATCCGCCTCCGGCGACGCCAGCGCCGCGCAACCGGTGACGGCGAGCATCGCCTCGGTGCGCTGGTCCACCACTTCCAGCGCGAGGCCGGTCTGCGTGGCGACCCGTGTGATGAATTCACGGCCATTGGACGCGGCGCGGCAGGCTTCGGTGGTGACCAGCCGGGAGCGCGTGACGCCGCGAAGCTTCAGCTTGGCGCTGCAGGCGGCCAACGCGTCAAGCGCCCGCTCCATGGCCGCCTCGCTGAGCTTGCCATGGGCCGACAGCCCCTCGCCAAGTCGCACAATCCGGGAGAAGGCGTCGACGACGCGAAACCCGTGCTGAGCCGGCTGCGCAATCAGAAGGCGGCAGTTGTTGGTGCCTAGGTCCAGCGCGGCATAAAGGTCGAGCTGACGGGCATGCAAGCCCGTTACCGGATCGCGACTCGCGCCGCCACCGGATGACTTTGGCCCGCCATCCAGCGGCCCATCATCGATATCCACACCATCAATCCTTGCATCTGGCGCTCAGCCTTTCGGCGATCACCCTGTTCGCCGACAGCGTAACGCGGATCAGGCTCTGGCTGCAACTGGCTTGCTCTGGCTGCCACCGGGCAGCCTCATTGCCTTGACGCGCTGGCGCTGGGCCTCGCGTGCCCTCAGCACCGAGGCGTGCATGCGTGTGCACAGCACCTTCGGCGACAGGGGCTTGGCCAGGATGTCATGGATGCCGAGCTTGATTGCCATATCGACCGTGGTCTTCTGCGGGTTGCTCAGCGTCACAATGATCGGCGTATCGCGCTTGTTGGTTTCCGGGCTGGTGCGCGCAAGGCGGATGAAATCCTCGCCGGACAGCATCGGCATGTCCCATTCCAAGATGACGATATCTGGCACCAGCGTTGTATACTGCCCCAGTGCGTCTGCCCCGTCTGATGCCTCGATGATGCGCCTGATTCCGGCCCGCAGCAGGATTTCACGGACGATCCGGCGCATGTGCACGCTCGGATCTGCCACCAGCACAACGAGATCGGGCAGCTTCGGCAACTCGGACATGCAAAACCGTTCGAACTGGACACACAATGCGGAAGTGAACGATAGGACAAGAGGATTTGACATCCCGTTACCAGAACCGCTTCTGTTTCAGTCAGAGGCTGAAAACGCCGGCACAAGGCCGACATGCAAGGGGGACGCGATTGGCACAGGGCAGCGAACGATTCATCATGGCGCTGGATCAGGGCACGACCTCGACACGCGCCATCCTGTTCCGCGCCGATTTCAGCATCGCGGCCTCGGCCCAGAAGGAATTTACGCAGCATTATCCCGCGTCAGGCTGGGTCGAGCATGATCCGGACGAGATCTGGGCCAGCGCGCTGTCAGTGATGCGGTCGGCGATGCGCAAGGCTGGCGCTAAGGCCTCGCAGATCGCGGCGATCGGAATCACCAACCAGCGCGAGACAACCGTGATCTGGGATCGCGCGACGGGGGCCGCGATCGCGCCTGCCATCGTCTGGCAGGACCGGCGCACCTCCGGGCTGTGCGCGGTCCTGAAGGCTGCCGGCCACGAGGCAATGGTGCGCGAGCGAACCGGCCTGCTGCTCGATCCCTATTTCTCAGGCACCAAGATCGCCTGGCTACTCGACAATGTCGAGGGAGCGCGCGCGAGGGCGAACCGGGGCGAGTTGGCGTTCGGCACCATCGACAGCTTCCTGATCTGGCGACTGACGGCCGGGGCCGTGCACGCCACCGACGCGACCAACGCCTCCCGCACCCTGCTGCTCGACATCCACACGGGCCAGTGGGACCCAGAACTGCTGGCCCTGTTCGGCGTGCCGGCCAGCCTGCTGCCCCGGGTGCGCGATTGCGCCGCAGATTTCGGCATGACCGAGGCGCGCCTGCTGGGCGGGCCGATCCCGATCCGCGGCGTCGCCGGCGACCAGCAGGCGGCCACCGTCGGCCAGGCCTGCTTCAGCCCCGGCATGATGAAATCGACCTATGGCACCGGCTGCTTCGCACTGCTCAACACCGGCAGCACAGCCGTCACAAGCTATGCGCTCGAAGGCGCGATCTTCATCGCCGGGGCTGCCGTGCAATGGCTGCGCGACGGGCTCAGGATCGTGAAGCAGGCGCCGCAGACCGGTGCGATGGCGGCAGCGGCGGACCCGGCCCAGAGCGTGGTTCTGGTGCCGGCCTTTGTCGGACTGGGGGCACCCTACTGGGACCCGGAGGCGCGCGGCGCGCTGTTCGGGCTGACGCGCAACACCGGACCGAACGAACTGGCGCTGGCAGCACTGGAGAGTGTCTGCTTCCAGACCCGCGACCTGCTCGATGCCATGAAGGCCGACTGGCCTGCCGCAAGCCAGACCGTGCTGCGCGTCGATGGCGGCATGACAGCATCGGACTGGACGATGCAGCGGCTGGCCGATACGCTTGATGCGCCTGTCGACCGGCCGCAGATCATGGAAACGACGGCGCTCGGCGCAGCCTATCTGGCCGGGCTGACAACAGGCTTCTACCCCGAGCCCGACGCCTTCGCAAAAAGCTGGCGCCTGCAGCAGCGCTTTGTCTCGACCATGCCGGAGGCAACACGGACGGCCCGCTACCGCACATGGAAGGACGCCGTGGCCCGAACCCTGAGCCACAGGCCGGGTTAAGCGAGGCGCAGCAGAACTGGCGGGCCGGTCCGAGTTGGCGCGAGGATGGCTGGGGGACTAGGATTCGAACCTAGACAACCAGAGTCAGAGTCTGGGGTCCTACCGTTAGACGATCCCCCAACAGGATCCGAGCCGGACAGATGGTCCGCGCGATTACGGTCTGCCCGCTTTAATCAAGCTGACCCGGTCTTACAAGCGAAAAGACGTGCGCTGGCTGGCCATGGCCGCTCAAGGGAGCCATCGTCTCACCAACTTTGGCACGGCGCAGGCGTGGGGAGACCGCAGGCCGCCGCAACCGAGCGGCAGCCTGTTCTGCCTCTGCCTGCCCTGCCGTCACGGCAGGGCGCCGGTGCTGCCTCAGGTGTAGGGATCGGCGGCGTGCTGGTCGAACAGATTCCACTTCAGCTCGTTGATCTCGATGACGAAGCCGGGGAGCTGTGCATCGCGGGCTGCGTTGAAGCAGGTGCCGTCACCGGTGACGCCGGCGTTACGGGTACCCTTGATGGCTTTCTTCGGGCGAGCGGGCCATGGCGCTTGTATCACCGCGCGGCCTCATGCACACCAAGGTCCATTGCAGCATGCGGACCCCCCGACGGCATGGACAAGCGCGCGCCCAAAGCCCCTGATGCGGCCAAGCCGCTCTATGCGCAGATCGAGCACGCGCTGCGCGAGGCGATCGTCTCCGGAGAGCGCCCCGTGGGCAGCCTCCTGCCGGCCGAAACAGAGCTTTGTGCCCACTTCAACGTCAGCCGCTACACGGTGCGCGAGGCCCTGCGCCGGTTAACCCAGACCGGGCTGGTGGCACGCCGCCAGGGCGCCGGCACGGTGGTGATCTCCAACCGGGGCCCGCGTGCTTTCGTGCAGAGCGCCCGTTCGCTGAACGAATTGTTCCAATATGATGTGGACACCCGGCTCGCCGTCGATCGCACGGAGATGGTCGTGCTTGGCGGGGAGGACGCCCGCAACATTGGCGCCGCTGACGGCAGCCACTGGCTCCGGATCGATGGCGTGCGCCGCGATGCATCGGGCCAGCCCATCTGCACGGTCACGGTTTTCGTGGCGCAGCCCTATGCTGACGTGGCAGAGGAGCTGTCCGAGATCAAGGGCTCGATCTTCGGTCGCATCGAGCAACGCTGGGGCCTGAGCATCGTCGATGTTGTGCAGGAGATCTCGGCGGGCCTCATGCCGGCGGATGTGTTGCAGACGCTCCGTGCCAAGCGCCAGGCGGTGGGCATGTGCTTCCGGCGCAGCTACTCGGTGGAGGATGGCACGCTGGTGCTGACCTCGATCAACTGGCACCCGGCGGAACGGTTCGTCTACGCGACAAGGATGAAGCGCAACGCCGAGTGATCGGGCACGTCCGGGCCAGATGCGCGCCCTGCCCTTGCTCAGTCCTTCGCCCGGTTCTTGCGGGCCACGGCTTCGGTCACGCCGGTGGCCCGCAGCGCCTCGATCTCGATTTCCGTGTATCCCAGCGAGGCCAGCCAGCGGGCCGTATCCTGCCCCAGTTCAGGCGGGGGCGTCGGCTGCGGGAATGGCCCGCCCAGCCTGAAGCCGGGGCGAGTGACCTTCAGCGGCGCGCCAGCCGATGTCACGGCAGCCAGTTCCTCAACGAAGCCGCGACCTGTAACCTGCGCCTCACGCAGCACCTGCGGCACGGTCAGGACTGAGCCAGACGGCACGCCGCGGGCATTGAACAGGCCCTCCCACTCCTGCGCCCCACGCGCTGACAGGGCCTTTTCAAGTTCTGCTGTCAGCGCTGCGCGGTGTTCCTTGCGCGATTGTCTGTCGGCGAAGCGCACGTCGCTGGCCAGATCAGGCCGTCCAACCACATCGCACAGAGCCTCGTATTGCTTCTGCTCGTTGGCGGCGATGTTGAGCGGGCCGGTCGCTGTGCGGAAGGTGCCGGAGGGCGAGGCCGTCATGTTGTCATTGCCCATCGCCTCGGGATCGACGCCGCCATTGAGATGGTTTGATACGACCCAGCCCATCGCCGCCATCGTCGCTTCCAGAAGCGAGACGTCGATCTGCCGGCCACGGCCAACGCGGCGCTGCTCCACGAGGGCCGCCGAAATCGCGAAGGCTGCCGTCAGCCCGGCGATCGTGTCCGAGATCGGGAAACCGGTGCGCAGCGGAGCGCTTGCCGCGTCCCCCGTGACGCTCATTGCCCCGGACAGGCCCTGGACGATCTGGTCATAGGCCGGGCGCGAAGCCCACGGCCCATCCTGCCCGAAGCCGGAAATGGCACAATAGACGATACGCGGGTTGCGCGCGGCGAGCACATCATAGGACAGCCCCAGCCGCTCCATGACCCCGGGCCGGAAGTTCTCCAGCACCACATCGGCCTGGTCGAGCAGGCGCAGGAAGGCCTCCTTGCCGGCCTTCGCCTTCAGATCGAGCGCCACCGACTGCTTGCCGGCATTGACGGCCACGAAGGACAGCCCCATCAGCCGGGCGGCCATGGCCGGGTCGGCACCGAGTTTGCGAGCCAGATCGCCGCCATCCGGGTTCTCGACCTTGATCACCTCAGCCCCAAGACGGGCAAGATTGTAGCCGCAGAAGGGACCGGCCAGCACGTTTGACAGATCGAGCACGCGCACGCCGGCAAGGGGCAAAAGAAGGGGACTGGATGGATCGGGCAATGTCATCACGCGCCCTTTGCAGTCTAGCGGGCCATGTCTGCCAGCCTTTGCGGCCCGAAGCGACATGAAAACGTGAAGTGGCGCGCCCACGGGGACTGACAGAACCATTGGACACGTTGGGGAATATCGTCAAGCCGGTCGCACCTGCCGGCACTGATGGACAAGGGAAAATTCGGGCACTGGTCGCACCTTCCGCCTGGCGTCCTTGCCAATCTAGCGGGATACTGGGAGACAGCACATGACCCCCAAGCTTTGCAAGGATTGCGAGCACATCGGCTACAGCCGCTGGGCTGGTCCCTGCTGTCTATCGCCTCACTGGCCCACGGATCTCGTTGAGGGGG
>JAPLOV010000147.1:0-2068 GCA_026400565.1 Hyphomicrobiales bacterium
ATAATGGTTCGACCGAAGCCGAACGCCGAGCCTGGACCAATGGGGTCAGCCAGCGCCTCGACGGGTTGCGGCAGCCGGGTCAACAGATCCCGGACGCCTGCAATGGCCAGCCGCAATGCATCATGGGACCGGGCGACTTCCCCCATACGTCGACGCCAGTGGCCTCGTCCCCTCCCCTGCCCGCCCCGACCGATGTCGTGGTCGGCCCGGGCGAAGTCTGACGAGCGCGCGCCATGGCCGATCTCGTGAACTCAACCGTGCTGGTCGCCGCCGTACTGTTCGCGACCGTCGTCCTTGACCTCCTGCTGCTGCGCCATCTGTGGCTCGTCGGGCTCACGATCATCGCGCTGTGCTTCGTCTGTCCGCCAGCCGATCAGATGCGCTTCATTGTAATGCTGCCCGGCCTGTTGACGCTTCTCTATGGCGCGCCTCGCGCGCCCGGGCTGCTTCGGGCCGGCGACATTCGTCCTGATGCACGACGCCATACCACGAAAGACGCCGGGCGCGATCTCGCCGACGCGGCCTGGCAGGGCAATCCATCCGCCGCCCGCGAGGACCGTCTGCGATGATCGGCTCCCGCAACGTCAGCACCAGCTTGGCCAGGTGCAACAGCGTCAGGTCCAGTCCTTGGGCTTGGGGCCTCTGCGCGGCTTCACGGCAGTCTTGGCGGTCATGCCGGTCAGGGCAAGAAGCGCTTCGCGGTTCTTGCGCTCGGCCGTCACGAATGTGCGCAGCCGGTCAAGGTCGATGCCATGCAGTTTGAGCTCTGTCTCAGCCGTGGGCTGCCGGATTCCCAGAAGTTCGAATGGCGTCATCCTGAGGCCCTCGGCGATCTGCTGCACCAGCGCAAAGGTCGGGTTGCCGTTGCCGCGCAGGAGATCCAGCATGGTCGCACGTCCCACCTGGCTTGCCTTCAGAAAAGCCTCCGGCCCGGGATAGGTCTCCTGGATCTGCTGGAGCCTGACCATCAGCACGGCATTGAGCACCCTGTCGCCGCCGCGCCGGTCGCCGCCAATCTTGGCCATGGGGGGTGCCTCTCCTGTCGCCACCAATATTCGATAAAGACGATGGCACGATGCTGTACCACAGCGCTGCGATGTGGTGACAGGCGACGCGCGTCGTCAACAGGAATCACGGCATCCCATTGCGCGCGCCATGCCTGCACTGGCCAAGCGGCATGCGGCGCCAGGCATGCAGCGCAACAAATATTCGCTCGAGCGAACAATAAAACTGTTCCCACTGCCCTTGAAAGACCGCCATGGCACGCCGCTTTGCTGGACTGCTGACGCTTGCCCTCACCGCCGGCGCACCCGAGACCACGAAAGCCCAGGACGCCGAGTTCGGCTGCAAGGTGCTGCTCTGCGCCGCTGCCTCCAATCCGAGCTGGCCGCAAATCCCTTACTGCGTGCCGGTCATGAACCAGCTTTACAGGATGATGCGCTCGCTCCGGTTCCGCTGGCCGGTCTGCACGCAGGCCAGGGCCGGCGCGCCCGGCTATGAGCCCTACCAGCCCTGCCCGGCCGGATGGAGCCCAGCGAGTTCGGGCCCGGGCGAGGACAGCAATCCCTGGATCGCCAATGGCGCAGGCGATCTGTGCACGCGGCCAGCCTCCCCGCCGCTGCCCACCACGCCGATCCCTGCGCACCTGCGCTGCGCCACCAGCCAGGGTCCTGACGACACAAGCGTGGCAGGCGCCGCCATGATCTGCATCGAGGTGATGGCGCGGACCGTCAACGAGCGGCCCTACTACGTTCAGATCGACGGCCAGCGCGTCTGGTTCAGCCTGCGCTGACCAAAAGAGCCGATGTTCGTCGACACTTCGTCAACCTGACATTACCTGTTCGGCAAGTTGACAGTGCCTCCCTGTCTGCCTCCGGTGCCCCTCGGTTGCTCGGACAAAAGTCTAGGCGGCAGCGATACGGCGACTGAAGCACTCCGCCAGCCGCAAACGCGCGACAGCGGGGACGGAGCAAAACAAGGCCAGTGCCGACAGCCGACCCGCCGACTGAAGCCGCGACCTGCGACCGGAAACGAAAGCGAGACAGCCCGGGCCCCTGCAGGGGCCCGG
>JAPLOV010000147.1:2122-4077 GCA_026400565.1 Hyphomicrobiales bacterium
ATCAGCACAAGTGGCAGGCTTTCACGCCGGCCCGCTGGCCGGAAATTGCGCCACCATTGACGTAGTGTATATTTGGGCAGTTTCAGAACTTGTAGCTCACAGCGCCGCGAATAATTGAGCCGTTGATTTCGGTTCTGCTGGCATAATCGATGCCGTCCAGCGCTCCAATCCCACGCACAGCGGCATTGCCTGTGGCCAGTGTACCCTGCTTGCCGAGATCGAAATACATGTATTCAAATCGAGCAATGATGTTGCTCGCGAAAGCATACTCTGCTCCAGCCCCGAGCACATAGCCTGTCCGGGTGCGCGAATTGCTGCCTTGCCAGACAAGATCCGGCGCAGCGACGCCCCTGACAGATGATTCGACTGTGCTCTCGCCGTAAGCCAAACCAGCAGTACCGTAGACGTGGAACCTGTCGAAAGCGACACCCAGTCTGCCGCGCACTGTACCAAGGTAGTCAAGTTTGCTGTCCGTCGTCGTACGCAGGCCAGTGCCGAGGACAGCCAGACCTGTGAAGCTGGCACTCTGCTTCAATTGACCGCCCTGAATGTCTGCTTCCACGCCTGCAACGATCGAGCCGAACTGGGCGCTGGCACCGACCTGACCGCCACCAATGAAACCTTCAGCGCCCGATGCGAGCGATCCAGGAACGAAGCCAGGAGCAATGAGGGTCTGGAAGCCTGGTGTTCCGACAGTCACTGTGCGGCGGTCGCCAAAGCCATAGCCAGCGTTGACACCCACATGCACGCCGGCCCAGCTGAAGGTCGGAGCTGCGAAGGTAGGCGCGGCGGGTGCGCGGCTAGGCAAGCCACCGAGATCTGCAGAAAAAGCTGCGCCGGAGACAGAAATCATCGCGATCAAAGCGATTGCAGAACGCATTTGGACCCCTTTCTAGATGACGATAGTCTGATCTAGCTACATCAACATGGTTAGGATTCCCTTAAGTTCGGTCCATGCGGCCACTGCCTTGAACGGATCTGCTCAGAATGTGGGCGCTACCCGTCGCCGCCTAACGCCAGGGGAAAGCGCCCCGGCTTCGCGCGAACGCCGGTCGGCAAGTTGACAGTACCCCGACGACAGCAGATCGCTCCGTGCCACTGGTTTCGCTTTGCGGTTCTCCGACAAGGCTGGATTCTTGGGTCGTTGACAGACCAAGCCGGGTTGGGAGCAAAAGCCTCGTTGATCTACGGTTTTCAACAGATAGTTCAATTGTTGCGTTTATTGCGTTTGCATAGGAGATTGCAGACTGAGAATTGAAACTGGAGAAGCATCATGACCGCTCTTGCCCACCGTCGGCTTGCCCCATCGGCTCTGGACGCTGCTGTCGCGCGTTCGTCCAGCCAGCTCCTGTCACCTTTCGCGCGTCGCAACCGGGCGCTGACAATGCGCGTCACCGATGCCGGCCAGGAGCAGCCGATCGAGCTGCCGGCTGGCGCCGTCGCCATGCTGATGGAGATTCTGGAATCCATGGCAGCCGGTCGGGTTGTCACCATTGTTCCGGAAAACGCCGAACTCACGACTGTCGAGGCGGCCGGGGTGCTGAATGTCTCGCGGCCGTTCGTCATCAAGCTGCTCGATGAGAAGAAGATTCCCTTCCGCAAGGTGGGCAAGCACCGCCGTATCCGGATGGATGATGTGATGGCCTTCAAGGCTGCGATCGACAGTGAGCGTCAGTCCGTTCTCGATCAGCTTGCTGCCGAAGCCCAGGTGCAGGACTTGGGCTATCCCCGTTGATGAGCGCCTGCACCGCTCTGCTTGATGGGAAGCGTGCCCTATCCCGCGCCTTTGCGGGATGTCTTGCTGGAGCTTGCCATCACCGACGTCTACCGCGCCAAGTGGTCAAGCGCGATCCATGACGAATGGATCAACGCGCTGATACGCAATGAGCCTCACCGCGACCGCGTGGCCTTGGAACGCACCCGCGCACTGATGGACCGTGCAACGCGCGATTGCC
>JAPLOV010000026.1 GCA_026400565.1 Hyphomicrobiales bacterium
ACTCAGCGATATCATCGCGACGCAGCTTGCGGCGGACGACGGCCGCGCCAGTGGTATCGACGCCGTGGACCTGAAACACCTGCTTGGCGATATCCAGACCAATTGTGGTAATCTTCTCCATGGACGGCTCTCCATCATGTGACTTTTGACAGCCACACTATGGCACCTCGATGCCGGGAGCGGAGGCCGTCCACCCCATCAGGTCAGACTTCGGCCCGATGATCTGCTCCTGCTTTGCCGGTCGTGGAACCAGGATGGCAGATGCCGCGCGCGCCGGCGCACACGATGTGGATGCGGTGGAGGCAGAACTGAAGGCTGGCACCAACTGCGGCTCGTGCCGGCCCGAGATCAGCCGGATCATCAGCGGTGCCAAGGTCCCGCAAGGCGTTCGCACACACGTGACTGCCTGAACCCTTCCGTCGCGCTCAACGAAGCATGCAGGCCAGCAGGGCAAGGGCCGAGCCTGCAAACACCGCATCGCGCAAGGCCGGAACCGGTGCGCCAAGAATTGTTCGCCTACCTTGGCCGGTGAGCCCGCGCGCTTCCATGGCGATAGCTGCGCGGCTGGCCCTGCGGATGGCGAAGGCGAGCAGCGGCAGCATCAGGCTGAAGCCTTCGATGAGGCCGGGAATGCGCCGTGGCGATCCGCCCCGCTTCATGGCCCGCGCCAGCCTGATCTGCTGCGCCTCGCTTGCCAGATCAGGCACAAGATTGAGGGCCGAAAACAGCGCATACCCGATGCGGGGCGACAGCCGCCAGTCCTTCATCAAGGCCTTGACCAGATCACCGGGGTCCGTCGTCAGGGTGAACAGCGCCGAGACCATGCCGCAGGCAATGGCTCTGAGGAACAGCACGATCCCGGCCGAGACACCTTCCGACACGAACGGCGCTTCGGCGGCCATCTTGCCGGCAAAGTCGCTGCCATCGCGGAACAGGATGCTGGTGGTCAGGAAGCCGACGCCGAACAGCGCGAACGGGATCATCAGGCCGAGCACCAGCCAGAGCGAGGAGCGGTTGAACAGGACCAGCGCCGCCGCGGCCAGCACGATCGTGAAGAGCTGGAAACGCGCATCGAACACCACGATCGCGGCCACCAGCCAGATCAGGCAGACGATCAGCTTCGGCAGCGGATGAAGCTGGCTCAGGCGAAACTGCCAGAGGTGATCGGACAGGCTCATGGTGCTGCCTCGCTGAACCAGTCAAGCACCGGCTTGAAGACAGGCGGCGCAAGGCCCGCCCGGGCCAGGAGTGCGGGGTTCGCCATGACCTTGGCAGTGGACGCATCAGCCAGGATGGTGCCCTCGCCCACCACCACGCAGCGGCGGCACAGGCGCAGCGCCAGGTCCATGTCATGCGTGATCAGCGCAAGGGCGTGGCCTGAAGCGGCCAGCGCCTCGATCTGCAGCGCCAGATCGGCAGCAGCTGCCGCATCGAGGCCCGCCATCGGCTCATCGAGCACCAGCAGGGGCCAGCGCCCGCCCGCTGTCAGTGTCGCCAGCGCCAACCGGCGCTTCTGTCCGTGGGACAGCTCGAACGGATGCTGGCTTGCCGCGTGGCCAAGGCCCCAGCCGGCGAGCACCTTGTCTCCCGCCTCGGGCCGCGCGGCTTCCGTTCCGCGCACCGCCAGCGCTGCCTCGATCTCCTCGCGCACCGAGCCGGATACGAACTGGTTCTCGGGGTTCTGGAAGGCGACACCACCCGGCTTGCCTTCCCGCGCGCCGCCTTTGAGGCGGACGAGGCCGGCAAGGCTGAGGCCCAGCGTGGACTTGCCTGCACCGTTGGCACCCAGAATGCCGAGGATTTCGCCGCGCGCGATCGTCAGGTCGACATTGCGGAGCACAACAGGGCCGAGGAAGGGCGCACAATCCGCAGCCGACAGCTGGACGATGATCTCCCGGTCTGGCGGCCCTGCGATGGGCGCACGCGGCAGGGCCGCTGTCACCAGCGGCGTCAAGGCCTGGCGGGCCATGGCCCGGTCGGCATGGCCAAGACCTGCCAGATGCCCCATCACATCGTCGATGCTGGCTGGCGGCTGGGGTGGGGCGACGCCCCTGGTAGCAAGGGCCGTATCGAGATGGCTGGCGAGCGGTCGCCAAACACCGGCGGCGTCGAGCCGATCTGCATGGGCGCGGAACAGAGCCGCCGGCGGTCCTTCGGCAACAATGCCGCCATCGCTGCCCAGCACCGCCACCCGGTCGATAGCCGCGATCAATCCGTCGAGGCGGTGATCGACGATCAGGACGCTGCGCCCCGGCTGGCGTGTCATCAGCAGTCGATGCAGGCGGTTGGCAGCCAACGGGGCCAGATGGGATGTGGGCTCGTCGACCAGAAGCACGCGGCTGGCCTGCGCCAGTGTGGCGGCGAGGGCGACAAGCTGGCGCTCTCCGCCTGACAATGTGGTGGTGCGCCGACCGCGCCAGGCCTCGTCGATTCCGACATCGCGCATCGCTGCCGCAACACGCGTGCGGATCGTCTCGGCTGCCAGCCCCTGATTCTCCAGCGCGAACGCGATCTCGTCATCAACACGCATGCCGCACAGGGTCTGGTCGGCATCCTGGAAATGGCGGGCTATGTGTTGCGCCCACTCGGCTGGGGAGCGGCTGCCCGCAGCGACCCCGAGCGCCACCACGGCACCGCCGACCGCAGCCGGGATAACATGGGGGACAAGCCCGGTCAGCGTGTCGAGCAGGGTGGATTTGCCTGCCCCCGAGGGGCCAAGCAGCAGAAGGTGTTCGCCGGTCTCCAGCTCAAGCGTGACAGGGCCGACCGCATCCCGCTTCTGGTGCGGGTAGCGGACGGTGACGCCGCGCCACGCCGCGACGTGATCAGGATCAGGCGCTGGCAGCGCGCCGGGCATGGTCGATCGGCAGGCCCGACAGCACGCCGGTCTTGTAGAGGGCTTCCACGATCAGGTGGCCGAGAACCCCGGCCAGCAAGGCCCCACTCAGGCAGCGCAGCGTGAACATGAGCACAAGCAGGCCGGGAGCCAGCGCGCCATAGTTGAAGCGGATCCAAGTGTAGATGAACGAAAACACGGCTGCACCGACGCCGGCGGCGATCAGCA
>JAPLOV010000266.1 GCA_026400565.1 Hyphomicrobiales bacterium
AACACGCCGGTATCGGTGAAGGCCCAGTGGAAGGCGTCGATGGCATAGGCCAGCCCGCGCGCCTCGCGCACCTCCTGGAACAGACGCGAGGACAGCCCGCCGCCCATCACGGTTGCAAGCACCTGCAAGGGATAGTGGCCGCCGCCGGTGAAGGCCTGGCCCCGGAAGCCGAGCACGAGGTGGCTCTGGTCGGTCTTGAGCACGCGCCGTGTCTCGCCGCCGGTGTAGTTGGCGAGCCCGCTCTGCCGCGCAGCGCTGTTCTGCCCGCCCGGCAGGGCTGCGAAGGCCGCACTGGCCAGTTGCACCAGCCTGTCGTGATTGACCGCGCCAGCGGCGGCCAGCACCATGCGCGCGCCGGTGTAGTGCTGGTCGAGATAGGCCCGGATCGCCACCGCATCGAAGGCGTTCACCGTGTCCGGTGTGCCGAGGATCGGCCGGCCCAGCGGCTGGTTAGCAAACACGCGGGCCATGAACATGTCATAGACCAGATCGTCCGGCGTATCCTCGACCGCCGCGATTTCCTGGAGGATCACACCCTTTTCGCGGGCCAGCTCATCCGCCGCGAAGCTCGACCGCAGCAGGATGTCGGCGAGGATATCGACCGCCAGCGGCAGGTCTTCTTCAAGGGTGCGCGCCGTGTAGCAGGTGTATTCGATGCTGGTCGCGGCATTGATGTCGCCGCCAACCGCTTCGATCTCCTCGGCGATCTGGCGGGCCGAGCGTCGCGCCGTTCCCTTGAAGGCCATGTGTTCGAGCAGGTGCGCCAGCCCGTGCTGGTCGTCGGCCTCATCCCGCGAGCCGGCACTGATCCACACCCCGAGCGAGACGGTCGAGGCGTGGTTCATCCGCTCGGAGACGATGCGCAGCCCCGATGGCAGAGTGGTGATGCTGACACCCTCGTCGCCGGGCATGACCAGCAATTGCGAGGGCAGCTTGCGAACGGCAGGATCGTGGGCAGCAGGATCGCTCATGCGACGGCACCGCGCACGGCGCGCGCCTTGCCCCGGACGAAGCGCTCGACCTCGGCCTGCGCATTGGGCAGGCGCGTGAACATCTCCTTGCGGTCCATCAGGTCGCCCAGATGCGCCGGCAGCGCCGGGTGCACACCTGATGCAGCCTTCACGGCGGCGGGGAACTTGGCGGGATGGGCCGTGCCGAGCACCACCATTGGCGTGGCAGGGTCTGCCTTCAGGCCATGCCGGGCCGCGTCGACCCCGATCGCGGTGTGCGGATCCATGAGGTAGCCGGCCCCGGCCCAGACATCGGCGATTTCGCGCGCCGTGTCCGCCTCGCTGACGGCCACCGCATCGAAGGCCTGGCGAAGGGCAGCCAGCGGACCGTCATCGATGGCAAAGCGCTTCTGCTGGGCGAGGTTGCCCATCAGCCGGCGCATCTGCGCGCCATCACGGCCATAGGCCTCGAACAGCACGCGCTCGAAGTTGGAGGACACCTGGATGTCCATCGAGGGCGATGTCGTCGGCGTCACGCCGGTGACATGATAGTCGCCGCTGTGGAGCGAGCGCACGAGGATGTCGTTGACGTTCGTGGCCACGACCAGCCGCTCGATCGGCAGGCCCATCTGCTTCGCCACCCAGCCGGCCAGCACATCGCCGAAATTGCCCGTCGGCACCGAAAAGGAGATCGGCCTGAGCGGCGCGCCGAGCGAAGCCGCCGCCGTGAAGTAATACACCACCTGCGCCGCGATGCGGCCCCAGTTGATCGAGTTGACGCCCGAAAGGCCAAGCTCGTCTCGGAAGGCATGATGGTTGAACATCGCCTTCACCAGGGCCTGACAATCGTCGAAATCGCCATCGATGGCGAGCGCGTGCACGTTGCCGGCATCCACCGTGGTCATCTGCCGGCGCTGCACGTCCGACACCCGGCCATGGGGATAAAGGATGAAGATGTCGACGTTCCGGAGGCCGCGGAAGGCCTCGATCGCCGCTCCGCCCGTATCGCCGGAGGTTGCGCCGACAATGGTGGCGCGCTGGCCCCGAAGGGTCAGGATGTAGTCCATCATCCTGCCCAGCAATTGCATCGCCACATCCTTGAAGGCGAGCGTCGGGCCGTGGAACAACTCCTGCACGAACAGGTTATCGCCGATCTGCACCAGCGGGCAGACGGCCGGATGGCGGAAGGTGGCATAGCTCTCGTCGATCATCCGCTCCAGTGCGCCGGGCGCGAACTCGCCGTCGCTGAGCGCGCCCATCACGGTCTTGGCGACGCTGGCATAGGGCTCGCCGGCAAAGCCGGCGATAATCTCGCCCGAAAGGCGCGGGTAGTTCTGCGGCACATAGAGCCCACCATCGCGGGCAAGCCCGGCCAGCAGCGCATCGGAGAAGGACAGGACCGGGGCTTCGCCCCTTGTGGAAACATGCAGCACGGGAAACCTGTGGCGGTGTCGAAAGAGCGATCAGGGGATGGTCAGGGCTCTATAAGGACACTTGGCCGACGATGCCAGCCTTGCGGTGTTCAGCCCGCCGCTACTCGTCCCGGGGACGCCGTCCGGCGCGCACGAAGACGATGAACACCCCGGCCAGCGTGGCGGCAAGGCCGAACCAGGTCAGCGCATAGGGCAGGTGGTTGTTCGGAATTCGTGCGATCAGCTCCGCGATGTCGGTGCCGACGGGCAGGGCGAGCGCCCCCGGCTGCCGCTCGGCCTCGACCAGAAAGGGCGCTGCCGACAGGTTAAGGGCGGCTGCGATCCCTTTTGGGTCGCGGACGTGGAAGTCGCGCGTCGCAGGGTTGGCCACCGGCGTGAAGCTGTTGGGCTTTTCCGACTTGCGCAGGATGCCGACAAGATCGGCGCGGCCCGTGGGCGCAGGCAATGCCGCCACCGACGGCTCCGGCGCGAAGCCCCGGTTGACCAGCACCACCGCCCCGTTGTCGAGCCGCATGGCTGTCACCAGATAGCGGCCGAAGCCGCCGACGCTACGGGTCCCCGGCTTGGGTTCGGGCAGCGCCACGCGCACCGTCGCGGTCGATTGCGGCAGCCAGGTTCCGGCCAGGCTGATACGGGTCAGATCGGCGGCATCAAGATCGAGCCCGGCCCAGCGTGCCGGCTCGGGCAGGGGCGCGGGCGTCGTGCGGGCCTGCTCCGCCAGCCTTGTCAGGAAGGCCTGCTTCTCGCCCATTCGCTTCACCTGCCAGAAACCGAGGCCGCACAGCACCACCAGCGCCGTGGCCGTCAGCAGGGTCAGCACCAGCAGCGATCCGGCCGACAGGGCACGCGGCAGCGCTGCGCCGGTGCCCGCCGGCTTTGCGGCAGCCTTATTCTGATTGCGGGGCCGCTTCGCCATCTCAGCGCTCCAGCCGTCCCTCGCCGGCATCGCGCGCATATTGCAGCGACACGGCAAGGCCCTTCATTGGCTGGAGCAGACCGAGGCAAAGCGCGATGGTCAGCGGCAGCCAGATCGCGATGTGCACCCAGAACGGCGGTTCATAGGCGATTTCGAGCGCCAGCACGCCGCCGACGATGGCAAAGCCGGCGATGAACATGATCAGCACGGCCGGCCCGTCCGCCGAATCGGCGAAGGCGAAATCGAGCCCGCAGGCAGCACAGCGCGGCCTGATCTTCAGATAGCTGTCGAAAAGCTTGCCTTCGCCGCAGCGCGGGCAGCGGCCGGCAAGGCCAGTGGCATAGGGCGAAGGAGTGGTCATCGCGGCTCCGATCAGGTCCGGAACGAAAAAGGGGCGGCTTACAGCCGCCCCTTGCAACGTGTTCGGCAGCAGGCTCAGTGAGCGCCGGCATGGGCCCCTGCACCCCACCAGTAGATGGCGGCGAACAGGAACAGCCAGACCACGTCCACGAAGTGCCAATACCAGGCAGCAAATTCGAAGCCGAGATGCTGCTTCGGCGTGAAGTGGTTGAGATAGGTGCGATACAGGCAGACCGCGAGGAAGATCGTTCCGATCACCACATGCGCGCCGTGAAAGCCGGTCGCCATGTAGAAGGTCGAGCCATAGACATGGCCGGAGAACGAGAAGGCCGCGTGGCTGTACTCGTAGACCTGGCAGATGGTGAACAGCACGCCGAGGATCACGGTCAGCCACAGCGCCTGCTTCAGGCCCTTGCGGTCATCGTGCAGCAGCGCATGATGAGCCCAGGTCACGGTGGTGCCCGATGTCAGCAGGATCAGCGTGTTGAGCAGCGGCAGGTGCCAGGGGTCGAAGGTCTCGATGCCCTTGGGTGGCCAGGTGCCGCCGGTGAATTCCTGGCGCTGATACTGGATGGCCTCGTTGGCGAACAGCGCCACATCGAAATAGGCCCAGAACCACGCCACGAAAAACATCACTTCGGAGGCAATGAACATGATCATGCCGTAGCGATGGTGGATCTGCACCACGCGGGTGTGGTGGCCCTGATGCTCGGCTTCGCGTGTTACGTCCACCCACCAGGCGAACATGGTGTAGAGCACGCCGATGATGCCGACGCCCAGAACAAGCGGGCCAATCTTCATGCCGGCGACCGGGACCGCCTTCATGGTCAGAACCATGCCGACAGCCATGATGAAGGCTGCCAGCGCGCCGATGAACGGCCACGGGCTCGGGTCGACGAGGTGGTAGTCGTGGTTCTTGGTCATCCCGCTGGCCATTTTCAGCCCTCTTCTTGGTCGTGTCGTGGTGTTGGTCTTGTCTATAAGGTCAGAGCCTTGACTTGTCCCCGCCTGTGTTCGGGGCAGCAGGAGCCGCCTCCGAAACCTGCCCGCCAACGGGCTGGCCATTCTTCGAGGGGAAGTAGGTGTAGGACAAGGTCATGGCGTGGATGTTGCGCATGTCGCGGTTCTTCTCGATATCAGGATCGATGTAGAACACCACCGGTGCTTCCATGCTCTCGCCCGGCTTGGGCGTGTGCTCGGTGAAGCAGAAGCACTGCATCTTCACGAAGTGCGCGCCGGCGTGGGAGGGCTGGACATTGAACGTGGCAATGCCAGTCGTGGCCTGCTCGCTGCGGTTGGTGATCTTGTAGAACACGGTCTTCGTTTCGCCGACGCGCGCCTGGATGACGCTGGTCTCGGCCTCGAAGCTCCAGCCCAGCTGGGCGGAGACATTGGCATCGAAAAGCACCTGGACGACCCGGTCGGTCACGCGGCTGGCGGCCTCGCTGCGCACCATCGGCGTGCCGCCGAAGCCCGTCATACGGCAGAACAGATCATAGAGCGGCACCGACGCGAAGGCCAGCGCGGCCATGGTCATAACCAGCCCGCTGCACCACAGCGCGGTGCGCGTGGCGCGGGTCCTGGCGAGCGCGGTGGCTTCTGCGCGGTCCTGCATCGCATTCATCCCAGCGCCTTGGCCATCGACACAGCGTAGAAGATCACGCACAGCGCGCCCAGCGCCAGTGCGATGGCCACCGAGCGCCGGCGGCGCACGCGCAGCGCTTCGGCGGACAAAGGCGGCGGGGAGGGCAAGGGAGCGGGCAGGGGATCGGCCATCATCATGTCACCAAAGCGTCGGCAGGGACCACATCAGCCCGAGGCTGTGCTCGGCAAGCAGCACCGAGAACAGCGCGAACAGATACAGGATCGAAAAGCCGAACATCTGCATGCCGGCCTTGTGGCTGGCCTCGATGTCCGGAGCCTTGAGGATGCGCCAGGCGATGCCGAGCATGCCCAGCCCGCCGAGTGCGCTTACGACGGCATAGGCCACACCGCTCATGCCCATGCAGGCCGGCACGAAGGCGAAGGCCACGAGTGCAATCGTATAGCCCATGATCTGCCTGCGGGTGGAGGCATCGCCCGCCACATTCGGCATCATCGGCACGCCGGCGCGCTCGTAATCCTTGGCCTTGGCCATGGCCAGCGCCCAGAAATGCGGCGGCGTCCAAAGGAAGATGATGGTGAACAGCACGAGGCCGGCCCAGCCGACCTGCCCGCTCATCACCGCCTCGCCGATCACCGGCGGGAAGGCCCCGGCGGCACCGCCGATGACGATGTTCTGCGCCGTCCAGCGCTTGAGCCACATCGAATAGACCACGGCATAAAAGAAGATGGTGAAGGCCAGGAGACCCGCCGCCAGCCAGTTGGCCACCACGCCGAGCATCAGCACCGAGCCGACTGACAGCGCCATGCCGAAGGCGAAAGCCTCCTGCGGTGTGATGCGCCCTGCCGGGATCGGGCGCTTGGCCGTGCGTGACATTACCGCGTCGATATCGGCGTCATACCACATGTTGAGGGCACCGGACGCGCCGGCCCCGATCGCGATCGCCAGCAGCGAGGCTGCCGCGATCACAGGATGCACATGGCCCGGAGCCACCACCATACCGACCAGCGCCGTGAAGATCACCAGCGACATCACCCGCGGCTTCAGGAGCTGGAAGTAATCGCCCACATCCCCGCCGATGGCAGGGGCGGCGATCGTTTCGTCAGTACTGGTCTGGTATGCGGCGGACATGAACGGCTCTGGCATGTGGCTCGTACCCGGCGCGCGGGCCTCGAACAGGGAAGGGGGGCGGCTCCTTGCCGGAAGGCTGTGGGTGCAGCCTTGCGGGAAAGAGCCGCCGGCCCGGTTGGTGTCAACCAGGGCCGGCGCTCCGTCAGGTGTGTCAGTGATCCTTGCTGCTGATACGCGGCAGGGTCTCGAACTGGTGGAAGGGAGGCGGCGAGGGCAGCGTCCATTCAAGTGTGGTGGCGCCTTCGCCCCACGGATTGTCCTCCGCCTGCTCCTTCTTCACGAAGGCGTAGATCACGATGGCGAAGAACCAGAACAGGCTCGCCAGGAAGATGTAGGAGCCGATCGAGGACCACCAATGCCAGTAGGCGAAGGCATCGGGATAATCGACATAGTGGCGCGGCATGCCGGCAAGGCCGAGGAAGTGCTGCGGGAAGAACAGCACGTTGGACCCCACAAAGGCCACCCAGAAGTGGACATGGCCCATCCAGTCCGGGATGACGTAGCCGCTCATCTTCGGGAACCAGTAATACCAGCCCGCAAAGATGCCGAACACCGCGCCCAACGACAGCACGTAGTGGAAGTGCGCCACGACATAGTAGGTGGCGTGCAGCGAGCGGTCGACGCCCGCATTGGCCAGCACCACGCCTGTGACGCCGCCGACCGTGAACAGGAAGATGAAGCCCACGGCCCAGACCATCGCGGCGGTGAAGCGGATCGAGCCGCCCCACATCGTTGCGATCCAGGAGAAGATCTTCACGCCGGTCGGCACCGCGATCACCATGGTGGCGAACACGAAGTAGCGCTGCGTGTTGAGCGAAAGGCCCACAGTATACATGTGGTGCGCCCAGACGATGAAGCCGACCACGCCGATGGCGACCATGGCGTAGGCCATGCCGAGATAGCCGAAGATCGGCTTCTTGGAGAAGGTCGAGATGATGTGGCTGACGATGCCGAAGGCCGGCAGGATCATGATATAGACTTCAGGGTGCCCGAAGAACCAGAACAGGTGCTGGTAGAGCACCGGATCGCCGCCGCCGGCCGGATCGAAGAAGGTGGTGCCGAAGTTGCGGTCCGTCAGCAGCATGGTGATGGCGCCGGCCAGAACGGGAAGCGACAGCAGCAGCAGGAAGGCGGTGATCAGCATCGCCCATGCGAACAGCGGCATCTTGTGCAGGCTCATGCCCGGCGCGCGCATGTTCAGGATCGTGGTGATAAAGTTGATCGCGCCGA
>JAPLOV010000014.1 GCA_026400565.1 Hyphomicrobiales bacterium
AATGCCAGAGTGAGCGGCCTGTCGGGTTCAGTTTTCGGCGCTATGGGCGAAGGGCATATCCGGTTCGTGTTCAATGCGCCGCTGCCCGAGATCGAGGAAGGGATAGGCCGGATTCAGCATTACCTGAAGTCGGTCTGAGCCCGGGGAGCGAGCGGGGATGCGCTATGAATTCGATTGGGGACTTCTCTGGCGCGAGCCCTATTTTGGTTGGATCGTCGAAGGCGTTCTGACGACGTTTCATCTGGCTCTGCTGGCCTGGGTTCTGGCGCTGTGCCTTGGCATCGTGATCGGTGTGCTGCGCGTCACGAACTCACGTGTGCTGCGGGCAATCGGCACAACCTATGTCGAGATTTTCCGCAACATTCCGCTGATCGTGCAATTGTTCCTGTGGCTCTATGTGGTGCCGCAGATGCTGCCGCGTGAATTCAGCTTTTGGTGGAACCGGCTGGACAACGTGCCGTACTGGACAGCGATGATCGGCATCTCCTTTTACACATCCGCACGGCTGGCGGAACAGATCCGCTCAGCCTTGCGCGCTATTCCGCCCGGACAATTCAAGGCGGGACTTTCGACCGGTCTGACGCAGGTGCAGGTCTACCGCTACGTGATTGTGCCTTACGCGCTCCGCATCATCATTCCTGCGCTGACCTCGGAATTCCTGACTGTTTTCAAGAACACGGCGCTGGCGCTGACCATCGGCGTCATCGAGATCACGGCCACAACACGCCGGATCGAGGCATGGTCGTTCCGTGGCATAGAAGCCTACACCGTTGCATCCCTCACCTATATCGCCACCACGATCCTGGTGATCCTGTTCATGTCCTGGCTTGAACGGCGGTATCAGATCCCCGGTCTGATCAAGCGCGGTGAGGCGAGAGTCTGATGGATTGGCAGGTCATCATCGCGAACCTTCCGCTGCTGATGAGCGGACTGGCCAAGAGCGTACAGCTTACAGTTGTGTCGATCCTGTTCAGCGTTCCGCTGGGCTGCATCATCGCCATCGGCCGGCTCAGCCACCGGCGCTGGCTCAGTGGCGCATGCACAGCCTTCGTTAATGTGCTGCGCAGCAACCCACTCATCCTGATCCTGTTCTGGTTCTACTTCCTCGTGCCATTGATCACCGGCCGCAATGTCAATGATCTCACCTCGATTATCGCGGCCTTCATTGTGTTCTTTGCGGCCTACTTTGCAGAGATTGTGCGCTCCGGGATACAGTCCGTTGGCGCTCGACAGATTCAGGCAGGACTATCGTCAGGCCTGACCTATGCACAAACCATGCGCCATATCGTGCTGCCTCAGGCCATCCGGGCAATGCTGCCCGCGCTGATCACGCAATGCATCGTCGTCTTCCAGGGCACCACGGTCGTCTATGTGATCGGCTACAGTGAACTGTTGCACACCGCAGCTTCGATCGCCGAGCGGACTGTGCGCCCGGTCGAGCTCTATGTTACGGTCGCGTTCATCTACTTCATCGTCTGCTATAGCGCGTCGCGGATTGCCCGCCATTTCGAAAAAGGGGCAGCGTGATGAGCCAGCCGATCATCAGGGTCGAAAATGTCGGACTGCGCTTCGACAGTTTCGTCGCGCTCGACGACGTGTCGCTCGCTGTTAATGCCGGCCAGTGCATTGTGATCTGCGGGCCGAGCGGCTCGGGCAAGAGCACGCTTCTGCGCTGCATCAACGGGCTCGAACGCTTCCAGAAGGGCGATGTGTGGGTGGACGGCGTCAGCGTCCGCGGCTGCCAGGACCTGCCGAAATTGCGCCGCGGCGTGGGCATGGTGTTCCAGCATTTCGAGCTCTATCCGCATATGACGGTGTTGGAGAACATCACGCTCGCGCCGATCAAGGCGAAGGGCTTATCGCGCAAACAGGCGGAGGACCTGGCCTTTCATTATCTTGATCGCGTCGGCATCGTCGATCAGGCGCAGAAGCATCCCGGCCGGCTGTCAGGCGGGCAGCAGCAGCGCGCGGCGATCGCGCGTGCGCTGGCGCTGGAGCCGAAGGCCATGCTCTTTGACGAGCCCACCTCCGCGCTCGATCCGGAAATGATCGCGGAAGTGCTGTATGTGATGCGCGATCTGGCGCAGGGCGGCATGACCATGCTCGTTGTCACTCATGAGATGGGCTTTGCCCGCGAGGTGGCGGACGAGGTCATCTTCATGGATCGGGGCCGGATCGTTGAACATGCTCCGGTCGACGAGTTCTTCAGCACGCCTCGCGCGGAACGAACGCGCGAATTTTTGAACAAGATTCTCCTTAAGCTATAGCTGAGCCTGGCCTGAAGGCGACCGTTGCCGCCATGGGGCGTTGGATGCCATGACCCGCGATGCGATGAACCTGGAGTTGCAACGCTTGTTTCTGGCAACTCGCAAGTCCATTGTGCTGGTCACCCAATCCATCGTGGAGGCGGTGTTCCTGGCGGATCGCATCGTGCTCCTGTCGCTGCGCCCGGGACGTCTTGATCGGATCCTGGAAGTGCATTTCGCTCGCCCACGCAGTATTGACCTGCAAGCAACCGCAGCGTTTCGAGCGATTGTGTTGTCGTTGCGCACGCGCCTGGCCGAGAGTTCCTGAGATGAGCATCATCAACGACGGTTTGGCCGCCAAGAAGCAACCTGCCGGTCCCGGGCGAAAGATTGCATTTGGCCGTGACACCGTGCTGCCATGGATCACCACCCCGCTCCTGCTCGCGTTGATGATCCTGATCTGGGACAGCTATGTTCGCATCTCCGCGGTGTCGCCGTTTATCTTGCCGGCACCGCGCGCGGTCCTTGAGGAGTGGCTGCTGCTGATTCAAAGCCGCCGCGCCTGGGGACATACCGGAATGACGGTGTATGCGACGCTGGTTGGGTTTGGATGGGCCGTTCTCATCGGGGTGTCACTCGGCGTCGCCATCGCCCGCATTCGCTGGCTGGAATTGACGCTCAACCCGTTCATCGTTGCGACCCAGGTGATCCCGAAAGTGGCGCTGGTCCCATTGTTCATCGTCTGGTTCGGGTTTGGCATCACCTCAAAGGTTATCGTGGCCGGTGTCCTGGCCTTTTTCCCGATTCTCACGAACACGGTGCTGGGCGTCAAGTCGATAGACGACGGTCATCGTGACGTTATGACGTCTCTCAATGCCAGTCGCTGGCAGGTTTTCCGCCGCCTCGAATTGCCTTCAGCGCTGCCCTTCATTCTCACCGGGTTTGAAGTGGGAATTGTGCTGGCAATCATCGGGGCCATCGTCGGGGAGTATCTGGGTGGCAGTCAGGGTCTGGGCCATATGCTGATCCAGACCATGAATGCCTTTGAAACCAGCGTCATGTTTGCGGTCCTGATCCAGATGTCGCTGATTGGCTTTGTCTTCTATTTTTCGATCGGCTTCCTCAAGCGTTTCCTCATTCCCTGGCATGCGACCGGATCGGCAAAACTGTAGCCCGGGCCGGCATTGCAATTTGGACTCAAGACCTTAAACTCCGCGTGCATCAGACGGGGCGAATAACATGTCGATTGAGGGTTCGGGAACAATCACACGCCGCTCGGCGCTGGCACTTGGCGCGGGCGCAATGACAGCTTTGCATATCAGGTCCGTCAGCGCACAGGGAACGCGGGCCATGACCTTTGTGACGCCCTTCGCCCATATCCTTGCCTTTGTCGATGTCCTGCATGCCAAGGGTGGAGGCTATTTCGAGCGCGAGGGCCTTGATGTCACGATCGAACAAGGCCGCGGCTCGGCCATGGCCGTGCAGCAAGTGTTGGCGGGTGGTGGGCTACTGTCGCGCACTGGCGGCTCCGATCATATTCGTGCCTCAAGCCGCCCTGGTGGGGATGCGCTTGTCTCCGTTGGCACCATCAGTCAGGGCTCCCCGTTCTTTGTCATCAGCCATCAGGACAAGCCGGTAGCACGGCCGCAGGATATGGTCGGCAAGACGATAGGCATACTATCTGTCGGCGGAGCTACCGAGATCGTGCTCGATTGCATGCTTGTAGCCAGTGGTGTCGACCGGACCCTCGTTCAGCGTGTGCAGACGCCAAATTCTCCGGCTGGCATGGCTTTGATCGCTCAAGGGCGCATCGATGCCTATATTGTCAGCGCGGGCGTACCGGTTGCGCTGAAGGCTGCCAATGAGAAGTTCGTCTCCTGGAACACAGATAGCATCGCCGCCATTCCCGGCCAGTGTTACATCGCCCGCCGCGAAAGTGTTCAGCGCGACGGAGATCTGGTGGTGCGCTTTCTGCGTGCTGTGAAGCGCTCGATTGACGACATGTTAGCCGACACGGATCTTTCGACCACACTGAAGCGGATCGAAGGGTTCGAGATCGGCGAAATGCGCAACCGTGCAATTGCGCCCGACATTCTGCGCAACGAGATGCAGTTCTGGCTCAGCGCAGGTCGGGAAAACATCCTGCTCCATGTCCCCGAGCGCTGGCAGCGCGGCTATGACCTCATGGCGGCCGCAGGCTTCACTCCACCAGGCAAGGCCGATGGCCTTTATACCAATGATTTTGTCACCCGTGCGCTGGCCTGATGCGTTTTGATCGCGCCACAGCGGCGATCATCCTGATCGACTTGCAGCGAGGCTTTCTCGATCAAGACGGTTTTGTCGCCGCGCAGGGGCGTGATGTTACAGCCTGCCGACAAGCGGCAGATCGCGCTACGGAACTGGCCGAACTTGCCCGCAGTTCCGGCATGAAGGTGATCTGGACCCGCCATGTCCTGCGCGCCGACTATGCGGATGCCGGCTTGCTTGTCACGGAACTGCGACCTCGTTTGGGCGAACTTGGTGCATTGAAACGCGGAACGCCGGACATCGAGCTTTATTCGGGTGCCAGGCCCATGGATACTGATTGGATTGTCGACAAACCACGCTATTCGGCGTTTTTTGGCACCGATCTGGACATGTTGCTGGCTGCAAACGGTGTCCGGAGCCTGATCATCACAGGCGTGACCACGTCGATGTGTGTGGAATCGACTGCACGCGATGCAGCCCAGCGAGACATGCGAACCTTTGTTCCACGCGAGGCTGTTGCTGATTTTGATAGGGCGCGCCACGATGCGTCACTTGAGGCAATTGCCTTCGGCTTTGGAAGAGTGGTGGAACAAGCAGCTCTGACACAAGCTATCGTAACCGGGACAGGAGAGTTTTGGCCCGCCTGACCATTCTTCTGCTCAAAGCAGCGGCAAGCCCTCGGCCAGAATACGCTTCAACACCTTGCCTGAGCTGTTGCGCGGCAAATCATCGACGATGAACACCTCCCGAGGCCATTTGGCCCGGGCCAGCCGTGCCTGCACGAACCCGAGCAAGTCGGCCCCAGTGGCCAAACCGGAGAGCCGCACGAAGGCGGCTATCTCTTCGCCGAACTCGCGCGACGGCCAGCCAACGACGGCAGCCTCGGCGACTGCCGGATGAGCGGTCAGCGTTGCTTCGATATCTGCTGGAAAAATGTTGATGCCGCCACGAATGATCATGTCCTTTGCGCGGCCTCGCAAGGTGACAAAGCCTTCCGCATCGATATCGGCAAGGTCGCCCGGGTAGAACCAGCCATCATGGAAAGCCTCGCTCGAGGTCTCCGCATCGCGATAATAGGAGCTTGCGACTCCTGGACCGCGATAACGCAACCGCCCGATGGTTCCCGCCGACAGGGAACTGCCGTGGTCATCAACCACATCGACGTCAACGGCAAAGACCGGCCGACCAACGCTTGCCCCATGGTCGTCGATGTCGCCTGGCGTCAGCAGCGTGATGCCGCCGCCTTCAGTCGAGGCATAGTATTCGAAGAAACGCGGGCACATGCGCGATCGGATCGCCCGACGCTCGTCAGCCGACAGTGGTGCACCGGATGAGAACAGGAGGTTTAATGCCTGCATCGGCATGAGCTGAGCATCAGACAGTTCAAGAAGCCGCCGAAATTGGGTTGGTACCAGAAACAGGCTGGTGGCTGCCTCGACGCGAATCGTCTCAAGAAGTGCGTCCGGTGTGCAGGGCGGCGGGCGCAGAATCACCGTGCCACCAGAAAAAAGGACCGACATGGCAAACGTTCGTCCCCCGCCAAAATAGAGCGGGGTGGCCATCACGAACCGGTCGCGCCCGTTCAAACCCAGATTGATCCAATGGGTCATGAAGCGGCGGAAGAAATGACGATGTGTGATCAGCGGTCCCTTGGGCCGACCCGTCGTGCCCGAGGACAGCGAGAGCAGAAGCGGTGTTTCTCCATCCTCCGGAAAGGTGGTGTCCGGATCGCTCCTGGCAATCGCGATGTCGAAGGCATCGTCCCAGGAGACGGTTTCAACCGTGCCGATCGGTCCCGCGCCGGGCTCGACAAGGACAAGGCTTGCGCCGAAATGTTGTGCGACATTCGCCTTTTCGGTCGCGGTCCAGCGTACATCCATGGGCAGGATTGCCCGACCAGCGCGGGCCAACGCGTAGAGCGCCATCACGTGGCGTGCGGTATCCTCAAGACACAGGCCGATGATGGCATCGGACCTGGGAGCCCGATCAACAAAATGGGCCGCCAGGCGCCTGACTTGCCCTGAGAGAGCGCCATAGCGGATGGTCTGGTCGCCTTCGATCAGGGCGGGGTGATCAGGTCTGGCGCGGGCATGCAGATCAAGGGCGCTTGCGAGATTCATCATCGCGGCAGATCGAGCTTGTACACGCGCGCAGCATTGTTGCGCAGGAACTTTGCGCGAACCTCTGATGACAGTTCCAGCGCATCTATCTCGCCCATCGTTCGGGCAAAGCCCAGAACGGGGAAGTCAGTGCCAAACAATACCTTGTCCTGGCCATAGCTTTTGATGAAGTGGACGAATGAAGCGGGCCAATATCTCGGGCTGTGGGCATCGGAACCGATGAAGACATTGGCATGCTTCCAGGCCATGGCAATCATCTCATCTGTCCAGGGAATTCCGACATGGATGCCGATGATCTTCAGGTCTGGGAAGTCGCAAGCCACCGCGTCCAGCGTGATCGGTCGCCCCACGGAGCGGCGTGGATAAGTCGGATCGTAGACCATGGACTGACCGACCTGTAGTTGAACCGGAACATCGAGCTCCACGCATTTGGCATAAAATGGGTACCAGCGGGCATGATCGGGGGCGAGTTCGAACCAGTGAGGGTAAAAGTGTGCGCCGATGAAACCATACTCGCTGATCGCTCGGGCGAGTTCGCGCACCCCGGTCATGCCCTCTGTTGGATCGAGGCCCGCCAGACCGTAGAAACGATCGGGATGTGCCTGGACCGCATCTGCGACAAGCTTGTAAGGCACATGATAGCAGGCAGGGTGGCCAATCTGGCCGACCTTGGCAGCGATCAGGAAGGCGCGCTCAATGCCCGCCTTGTCCATCTGCGCAAGCATATCGGTGAGGGACATGCCGGCAAATGTCTTGGAATCGACCCGCATCTTCTCGGTGTAGAAAGCCGCGCGGTTGGGCCGGCCGGCAAGCGCTTCCGGGGTCCAGATGTTGACGACCGCATCAATCGCTTTCACGTGGCTCATCACTTGTCCTTCCTTGCCCAGCCGAAGTCACGCGCCAATGCGTCACGCAGGACCTCGTTGGCTCCTTCTCCGAAGGTGTAGAGCCTCGAGTCGCGCCAGAAGCGCTGGATGTCGCTATCGGACGAATACCCCGCGCTCGCCATGATCTGCATACCTTGATCAGCGACGTCCCGCAGCAATTCAGTAGCCACGATCTTTGCCTGCATGGCCTCTGTCCGGCAGTTCAGTCCGGCGCCAATGAGGGTGGCCAGCCGACCGACCAGCAGCCGAGATCCATCGATCCGCGTCTGAAGATCGACCAAGCGATGAGCTATGACCTGGAAACTTGCAAGTGAGCGTCCGAATTGCCGGCGCTCGCGCGCATGGGCGACCACGCCATCAAGGGCTGCCTGCGCGGCGCCGGTAACGGTTGCTGCCATGCTTGCGCGTGAATAGTGCAGCGTTGCCATCAAATGAGCGAACCCGTTGCCGACGCTCCCCACAACCGCGTCGGCCCCGACCTCGACCTCATCGAAGCCGATGTCGAAGCTTGGCATCGCGTTGTTGCCAACTTTCGGTAAAGGCGTCATCGACAGGCCGGCGGCCGTCGTCGGCACCAGAAAGAGCGTCACGCCTGCGGAACCGGTTGACTCAGGGCCTGTCCGGGCAACGGTGAGCAGATAGCGTGCACCGCGAGCATCGCTGATCCAGGTTTTTCGCCCGACAATCGCATAACCCCGGTCGGTTGGACGGGCCCGGGTGGTCACTGCAGTCGCATCACTCCCCGCACCGGGTTCTGTAAGCGCCAGCGCGATGAAGAAGCTCCCACTCATAAGCCCGGGCACCAGCGCTGCCTTCTGCGCTTCGGAGCCATTGGTCAGGACTGACATCAGGCCGAAGCCAACCACGCGATTGAAGATCGAAGCGGCCATGTATCCGTGATAACCAAGGCGCTGCTGGACCAGTGCGATGCGTGGCCAATCGGGCCCAATCCCGCCAAGTGCCTCGGGGACCGCAAGCGCGAAAAGCCCGGCTTCGCCTATTGCCGGCAAGAGATCATAGGGCGGCTGGTGCTCTCGATCGCGTCGGCGCACCTCAGCTGGGGGAAAGTGTCGCTGGGCAAGCTGGTCGACGGTGGCGAGAATACTGTGATCGTCCTCAGTCAACAGCGGATCAACGGGCCGCAATTGCTGGTGAAGATGGCTCATTGCGTCAGGCGCTCCATATCGGACTTCTGGCGAGCAATGCCATGGAGTGCCGACGGGACTGAGAGAACCGCGAAATGTGTTCTGCTTCAAGGCTTCTGCCTGAGAAAGAATGCCGTCTGGCGAGCAGGGTGTTGATAAGGTCCTGTCAGGTTGACGACGTGTCGACGAACATCGGCTCTTCGAGCGCGATGATGACGAGTGCGACATCCATTGATCGCGGCGACCGGTTCCCGGCCGAAGTCATCCAGCAGGCTGTCTGGCTCAATTTACGCTTTCCGCTCAGCCTGCGGATGGTCGATGACCTGCTGGCAGCGCGCGGGATCATCGTCAGCCATGAATCAGGCACGAAACCGTATCGTGCTGGGCTCAGACGTTCGGCCGGACCTGCGCCAGCAAAATCCGTCGGCGCGCGCCTCAGTTCGGCGACAAGTGGCATCAATGGCCGCCCATGAAGGTGCGCTCAAGCACCGCGCCTGGCAGATCGAGGAGCGTCGCAAGGCCCGCCTCGAAGCCGAACGCAGGGAACGCGAACGGCAGGAAAGGCTCGAGCGCGAGCGGGTCGAGCGGCTGCTCGGCAACAGCCAGTAGCGCCCGGACCAGGCGAGCCACCTGCTGCCGATAGCGTTCATTGGCGGCCATAAAGCTCCTCGGGAACAGTGATCATGTCATGCGGGTCGAGCTTTCCACCGCGGGCCAGCATGCGCTTTCCGGCGCCGAGATCGATGGCGCTCTTGTCGAGATGCTTGAGTCACGCGTGTTGATGGCGGTCGGCAAAAAACAGGAAGAGACGTTTGACCTTCACGCTTTTGCAGTCGATCAGCAGCTTCTGAAGCCGGCTCGAAGAGCCGATGTTCGTCGAGACTTCGTCAACCTGACAGAACCGGCAAATCATAACCTCAACTGGTTGGCGCGCATGGTCCGCCGATGACGGAAATGTCGGTAACCATTTTTGACGATCAAGGCGCTCGTTTCAGCCTCGGAAAGACTTTCGAAAGGGAACACCTTTTTGACTGGGCAAATCCGTCAGGATCCGCGTGGAGATCGCCATGACGATATTGGAACCGTTGGATTTCGACACACGGCTCGCGGCGCTGGTGGCGCCCGGTGGCGAGATCGCGACCGTCACCTGGACCGAGCATTGCGTCGATCCTGGCACGGCTGCAGGCGCCGTCGTCGCGCAAGTCATTCCCTGGGGGCCGGCGCGCGTCGCGGTCACGACATCCGCTGGCGACTGGCCCTATGCCGCGATTCACCGTGCCACAACCGCGATTCCATCGCACGTCGATCTGCTCTGGGCGAAGGCCGTGCCGGCCGGCGCGCTCCCGGGGGGGGATAACAACCGGATCGTGCGTCGCGACGAGCGCTTCCGCCTCGTTCTGGCGTCGCCGAACGAGGATCCCTTCGAGCGCGGCCTGTCGGGTGACGCGCGTCGCTGGCGAGGCCTGATGCGTGAAACCGGCGCGCGGCTTGAGCGCGTGTCCGACGCGGATCGGCCATCGGCGGCGCGTATGATCGCGCAGCTTCATCACGCGGCGGCGACGCAACGGGGACTCGTCTCGGACGCTCACGTGGGTGACCGGACGGCGGTTGTGGAGCGCCTGGCCACCCATCCCGCCGCGCGTGCCTATCTCCTGGTCGGGAGCGCGGGTGATCTCCTCGCGGGAACCTTCGGGCTCGTGCGCGGTGAAACATTCTATGGTCTCGTCTCAGGCGGGTTGACGGAGGGCGTCGCCGGCAAGAAGAGCGCGAACCGGCTTGTGAAACTCGCGGCCCTCGACACGATGCGCGCGGAGGGTATCTGCGCCTATGACTTCGGCATTGGTGAAACGGCGGAGAAGCAGCAACTCTGCGACACGCGCGAAGCAATCGTTGACCTGATTGTTCCGTTCACGCTGATCGGGCACGGCCTGGCGCCGCTCCTCGGCGCTCACGTCGCGATGCGGGCGAGCGCCAAGCGCAACGGCCTCGGCGAGGTCCTGAGGCGCTGGCGCCGCGCGCGCAACACCGCGCCGTATGCCTGGCCGCGCCTGCCGGCTGCGATCTGGCGCGGGAACGGCAAGACCAAATCTGCAGGGCGCGAGACCAGTTGCTGACGTTCTGCGATTTCCCCAGCGAGGTCGAGCCCACCAGCAACGGTTCCGCCAAACGGCTTCATACCGTTGCGGATTATGTTGGCAACCTTCTTTTTCCTATCGATTTCGTCGAATATCGAAGCTTTCGTCATCGTCCTATGTGACCTCACGCCTTCTCAACGATGCGCAGCAGATGAGCCGCGCGCGTCCCTATCACGCGGCGAATGGCTTTGAGGATTCCATGGCTAATGCCCGCCTCCTCGAACTCGGCCAGAAGATTGTCGGCTTCGCTCCCTATGCGCTCCGCAAGCTCGATCATGTCCTTTATCAAAAGCCGCTGCGCGCCCCGCGTGTCCGGCACAAGCGTCAGCCAGTGGTTCAACTGGATCGTGTCCGCGACGGAGCGTCCCCCGATTGCCATGGCCATCTTCTTCGCCAGCCTCGGATAGGCGGCTGTGCAGACGACATCATAGAGCGGGGCAAGATCAGGATTTCTACCACGATAGAGCAATGCGTAATTCTTCCCATGGGCGTCCGCGTTACCGACAAGGTAGTGGAAGACGAGCATACGAATGAAGCGCAAGCGGTCGGCCGCCGGACTCGCTGCAGCGCGGTCGATCAGGCTCAGCGACCTCTCCGTTCCCGGTCCGCCCTCATCCTCATACTTGAGCTCCGGCGGCACGCTGAGCGCCTGGCAGAAATCCTCCTGATGCAGGCGCGTGATCGTCCCGTCTTTGTGCAGCGCGCGGTCGTAGCGTTCAACCAGAAGAAACGGGATCGTGCCGCCATGGCGCATATCGACGGCAGGCACCGGAAGCTTCAGGCGCGCCGCAAGACGCAGACAGAACAGTTCATTTTCGACGGTGCCGTCGAGCGCCTGGATGAAAGGCTTGAGAATATGCGTGGTGGGGCGACCGCTTTTTGCTAGCCCTATCTTGTCCCCTTTGATGCAAACGGCGAGTTTGTCCTGCGCGCCTGCGAGTGACAGGCGCACACCTTCCTCGCCGCCGAGCAGAGGACGCTCGCGCAGCTTGCCGAGAATTTCTTCGAGCCGCGCTGGGCTCAGTATCTCGACGCCGTCGTCGTCCGATGACGGGGGCGCGCTCCCGGCGGGGTAAAGTGACAAGGCGCCTGCACATTCGCCGCCGATCACTTCAAGCAGCCCGAAGGCGTTGCCCGCTGATATGCCGAGGGCACCGGCCAGACGCTGCCTTGCGCCTTCATCTGGCAACAGGCCAGAGAAGAACGGACGGACCACGCGATCCGCATAGGGGGCTTCCTGCAACGGCATGGAAAAGGAAAGGACGCGCGACTCTGGCCCTGCGAGGTAGTCGGAATCGTAGGTGTAACTGAGAGCCCCCGCGTCGTCCTGGCTGAGGGCGCCGGCTTTCGTCTCACCGAACCAGACATCCAGCAGATGCGTCATGGCGTGCTCTCCCGCCGGCTGCCGACGGAGACTGTGAGTCCCAGAGACGCTGCCACCTGAAGGGCAAGTCCGATCTGGCAACTCTCCTTCCCGGCCTCAAGCTCGCGCACAAAACGCACACCAACCCCCGTGAGACCGGCAAGCTGTTCCTGTGTCAGTTTCTGCGCCTTGCGCTCCTGGCGGATCAAAAGGCCCAGGCTTTTGCTGTCCGTGATCGTTTGCATAAATCACCCCTATCGGGATGATTATAGCAGGTCAGGAGGCATCAAGCCATAAAAAGAACCGATCGGGACTATTTTAGATGCAACAGAGCCTTGCCAGCAGAAAACACCCCGTACGGGATGAATTTGATCGCGAACTGCCTTAGCCACCCGCTCACTAAGGGTTTGAAATGACCCACATTTGCGTAGCCCGGCTTGGCAAAACGCCTTTTGCGCAAACCGAACGACGGAGACTCAAAGTATAGCGGGATACAAAAATTCCCTAAGAACGCGAACTGGTTGACGCCGTTGATCACGATGACGACCTCATCCAGATGCCACTTGTCACTCGGCTTTGGTCGATCGCGCCGGTTGCAGCCTGCGCACTACGACCCAAACCGGTTGCACAGTCAAAACTCCTGCGCGCGCAGGAGGCAGCCATGACTGACCGTCTCGCCTATGTTTAGGCTGACCTCGAAGGCACAGCGCACCTCGTAGGCCGCCTCTACGCCCACAACAGACCGACGCACCGCCGCGCTGACCGCATGGCGCCAGCTCTGCGCTGCCTGAGCGATCACGGGTTGGGGCGCATTCCGAGACTATTCTGGTTTCTCTGACAGCGCTTTTTTGGGAGCCGCTCGCAAGAGGCTGATCGCCTGCATCAAAGGCAGAATCTGCACGCCATTCTTGGCTCGATAGGCCTCCGCGATCGGGGCCACGCAATAGCGTTGTCCAACCAAGATGTCGTCGCAGGCGACCGCAAAACCCGGCTCAAGTTTCGGCGCCGACGAGCGCTTGATCTCGAACGCCATCTCGGGCTGCCCTGCCCGCTCGAAAACAAGATCGATTTCAGCGCCGTCATGGGTGCGATAGTACATTGGTATGCGGCCGGGGCCTGCAGCCTGGATCAGGCTCTCAACGACGAACCCCTCCCAGCTCAAGCCAACCACGGGATGCCCAAGCAGGTCATCCACCGTTTCGATCTCGAGAAGGCCGTGCACCAAACCGCTGTCGGTCAGATAGATCTTCGGTGAGCGAACCAGTCGCTTGCCGACCTTGCCGCTCCATGGCTGCAACCGCCTCAGGAGAAACAAGTCCTGCAGGAGATCCAGATAGCGCCCGATCATCGGCGCCGACACACCAAGCCCCTGCGCCAGGCGCGACGCATTGAGGATCGTCCCCTGACCATGCGCCAGCATTGTCCACAGCCGCCCGATCAGGCTGGCGGGCATGCGTGGCGCGAACATCGGCACGTCGCGCTCCAGGTAGCTTCGGATAAAATCCTGCCGCCAGCGCAGACTGTCACGGTCCGTCCTCGATAGCAGTGCGTTCGGAAAGCCGCCGCGGAGCCAGTGCGCGTCGGTCGGGATGCCCGCGGCCGAGGTCTCCTCCTCTGTCAGAGGCGGAACGTCCAGATAGACCACTCGTCCCGCCAACGTCTCCGACACGTGCTGGACGAGATCCAGGGATGCCGAACCCAGCAGCAGGAACTGTCCCGTTCCCCTGCCCTGCCGCCGCCGTTCGTCGATGACACCGCGCAGATCCGCGAACAGCGCCGGAACACGATGCACCTCGTCGATGATCGTCAGCCCGTTTTTCCTACCGTCTTGCCGCCCGTCAAGAAAACTGCGGGCGTCATCGAGCTTGCGCAAGTCTGCGGGCGCTTCCAGATCAAGATACACCGTGCCCTGACGCGCATCAGCGATCTGCCGCGCCAGCGTTGTCTTGCCGGCCTGGCGTGGCCCCAGCAGAACCACCGCCGGAGATCGGTCAAGACCCTCCGCGATCATGGTCAGAAGGTGGGTGCGTTCAATCAACATACCGAATATTGTAAATCACACTTTCAATATTCGGTCAAATATCAGGGTGCTGCTATCGGCTGGTACATCTGCGCTCAAAAGCAACGCTTATTCGGCGAATAGACGAATTCGTTGGGCGACAGGAAGAAGGCCGATCCGCTCACCTACTGTGACGCGGCGGCTGGCTTCGGGCGTAGCCGAGCAGGTGATTAGCGTGCCATCGGCCAGGCACATGTGAATATAAACTGTTGCTCCCTGATACGACACAGCCTCGACCCGCCCCGTCAGCGTCTGCGGCGTGCCTGGCTCGACCAGGACGATCGCTTCGGGACGAAGCAGCGCTATCGCCCGGCCCACAGGCTGAAGGGTCTCTGCACTTTGCGCCAACACTGTGACGCCGGCATCCAGGGCAACTTCAAGCGACTGCCCATCTTTCGCGACGATGCGCCCCGGCAAGAAGTTCGCCCGGCCGATGAACTCCGCGACGAAGCGGTTCGCCGGGTTCTCGTAGATCTCGCTGGCGCTGCCGATTTGCTGGAGTTCGCCGTCTTTCATCACCGCGATCACATCGGCGATGCTCATCGCCTCGCTTTGGTCATGCGTAACGAAGATCGAGGTCAGGCCGTATTCCTGCTGCAGGCGGGAGAGTTCGAGCCCGGTGCCCTCTCGCAACTTGGCGTCGAGGTTTGAGAACGGCTCGTCGAGCAACAGGATCGAGGGGTTGATCACCAACGCACGCGCCACCGCGACGCGCTGCTGCTGGCCGCCCGAAAGCTGGCGCGGCAGGCGGTCTGCGAGGCCAGACAGCTTGAGTTTGCCGATCATCGCAGCCACCCGCTGCTCGCGCTCCGCCTTGGCGACGCCGCGCCGACGCAACCCGAAGGCGATGTTCTCGGCCGCACTAAGGTGCGGGAACAGGGCGTAGCTCTGGAAGACGAGGCCGGTATCGCGCTTATGCGCCGGCAGCGCCGTGATGTCGCGGTCGCCGACATGGATCGAGCCGGCGCTCGGCTCGATGAAGCCGGCAACCATGCGCAGGGTCGTGGTCTTGCCGCAGCCGGAAGGGCCCAGCAGCGCCAGCATCTTGCCTTGTGGAATCGTGACACTCAGATCGGCAACCGCCACAGCGCTGCCATAGGTCTTGCGCAGCTGGCGAAGCACGATGTCCATGATCAATTCCGTTGCTGCCTGAGCGCATTCAGGAGGTGGTAGAGCAGCATCACCGCGAAGGTGGCGATGATGAGCAGTCCCGAAACCGCCGCGACCGAAGGGTCGAAGCCGAGTTGCACTGCTGAATAGATTGTCACCGGCAAAGTTGGAGTGCCCGGTTCGGCCAGGAACAGGGCCAGCACGAGCTCGTCGAAGGAGGTGATGAACGCCAGAACCGTGCCGGCGACAATACCGGGACGGACGACCGGCAGCACCACCAGGAAGAAGGTCTGGAAAGGCGTCGCACCGAGATTGCGGGCAGCCTCCTCCAGCGATCTGTCGAAGCGGCGCAGGACCGGCAGCGAAACCCGCAGCACATAGGGCGTGCAAACCACGACATGGGCCGCGATCAGGCGCCAGGGGCCAGTGAGAAGTCCTGTGCGGGTGAAGAACAGCGTCAGGCCGACCGCCAGCACCAAGCTCGGCAGGATCAGCGGCGACAGGAAAAGCGCTTCCAGCAGGCGCCGGCCGGGGAATTCGTAGCGGGTCAGGGCGTAGGCGCTGGCAATGCCAATGACGCAGGCGATCAGCGCACTGGCGACCGCTATCCGCAGGCTGACCATGACCGCTGTGAGATAGCGTTGATCATTCAACGCCGCCTGATACCATTTCAGCGTCAGTCCCTGCGGCGGGAAGGCGAGATAGCCCGTGGCGCCCAATGGCGCGATCACGATGACGAGGATCGGCAGCAGCACATAGACGAAGGCGATCGTGCACAGGACCAGCAGGACCAGGCCGAGGGGCGAGCGCCAGGCGATCGTCATGGGCGCGCCTCCATCTTCTCGCGGCCTTCGATAAGGGCGCCATAGGCCAGCGACAAGCCGAGCACCGTGACGAGCAGGATCGTTGCGAGCGTTGCGCCAAACGGCCAGTCGAGCAGTTCGACGGTCTGTTCGTAGATTGCCGTGGCCATGACATTGGCGCGGGCGCCTCCCACAAGGCTCGGCGTCGCAAAGGCGCTGATCGCGAGAGAAAACACGAGCAGCGAGCCGGCAACGATGCCGCCGCGCGCAAGGCGCAACGTCACAAGCCAGAGCGCCACGCTTGGCCGTGCGCCGAGGCTCATCGCAGCATATTCGAGGTCGCGGTCGATCGATTTGAACACCCCGTGCAGTGTAAGCACCATCAGCGGCAGCAGCACCTGCGCGAGGGCGATGATCACGCCGGGCATCGTATACATGGTCTGCACGGGGCCGCTGGCGAGGCCGAGCGATTGCAGTGCCTTGCTCACTAGCCCATCCTTGAAGAACAGTACCATCCAGCCGAAAGAGCGGACAACAGCGCTTACCAGCAGTGGAAAGGTCGTCAGCAGCAGCAGGAAGCCGGCCCAGCGCGATTGCGAGCGGGCCAGCACATAGGCTGTCGGCAGGCCAAGAAGGAGCGTGATGACGGTGACCGCAAGGCCAAGGCCCAGCGTCCGGCCAAGTATATCCCAATAATAAGAATCCCCGGCGAAACGGCCGTAATGATCAAGCGTGAGGCCGGCCTTGTCGCTTGCGCTGAGCCCCAGCAGCGAAGCCTGCGGCCAGATAAAAAAAATCGCATAGACAAGCACGCAAGGCGCAAACAGCAGCACCGGCACCAACGCGCTGCGCCAAAGCGGGCGCCCATTGACGCCGCTTTGCGCCGCCTGCGTCACCGCGCGATCTCCCGGTTCCAGCGCTCGGTCCAGGCAGCGCGCATGCTGTTGATCTTGGTACGATTGAGCTTGGCCAGTTGGCCGACGGCCGGAACCTCGCCGGCAAGGTCGGACGGCAGCTTAGTGTCTGGATTCGAGGCCGTCCAGCGCATGGTGCGGGCGATCTCGATCTGCGCCTCGGGCTTGAGCATGGTGTCGATCGCCGCATTGGCGACGTCGGCATTCTTGGCGCCCTTGGCGACGCAGGCGGTGATGAACACGGCGGGGCTGCCTTCCTCGGGCGTGGCAAAGGCCACGGGTAGGCCGCTCTGCTGCACCTTGAAGGTGTTACCGGTATCGTAGGGCATGATCCAGATGTCGCCCTGTCCGAACAGGGTCGGCAGGTCGGACGCGGCCCTGAAGATGGTCTCGCCCTTGATCTTCTTGAGCGCCTCGAAGCCGGGCTCGATATTGTCCTCGCTGCCGCCATAAGCCTTGGCGAGCATCACCAGGAAGTCGAGGCCATAGCCATTGGTAATCGCCGGGAAAGCGATATGGCCCTTGTATTCCGGCTTGAAGAAATCCTTGTAGCTCTTGGGCGGCGTCTGGATCTTGTCCTTGCGATAGACAATGCCCTCGGCGATCACGGCCCAGGTCACCCAATGCCCGTCGGGGTCCTTGAGGTCGGCCGGGATGGTGGCGAGACGCGAGACCCCGCTGAGCGGCTGGCTAAGCCCCTCATCCTTGGCGAACGCCTCCTGGCCGCCCGAGAACTGGTACATGTCGATCTGCGGATTGCCGGCTTCCGCCTTCATGCGGGCAAGCGCCGCGGCCGACTGCATCGGCACCTGGGTGCTGGCGGCTCCGCTTTCCTTGTCGAAGGGCGAAAAGACCGCGGACTGGATAATATCCATGGTCGAGCCGCCGAAGCCCGAGGTGATCAGTTTTCGCCCGGCGAAGGATGGCGCCTGCGCCTGAGCTTGGAACGCTGCGAAGGGCGTCACAGTCGAGGCCGCGAGTGCGGCGAGAAGCTGGCGGCGGTCGAGATGATTGGCATCCATGACTTGTCCTCGCTGTGCCGGGCGCCTGGCCCGGATGATGAATTACGCAACGGTGCATCAGGTATTCAGGCAGGATCGTAGCCTTTTGTCCCAACCAGCTCAAAAACCTGGTCGCCGTTGTAGATCGGCATATACGGACGCCGGATTGACCCGACCCAGGCCTTCTCTACGGGGCAGTGCACCGCCTCGACGACATCGCCGAAGAGATCGACGATATCGGCCAGATGCTGGCCTTTCACCACGTCGTCGCCGGGACCGACCTTCGGGATGAACAGGCCGCCATGAGTCGCCTTGTGGTGGATCGCGTCGCCGCCGAGCCGGAAGCGCGCCGGCACCATGGGCTCGCCCGGCAGCATGCCGCGCGCCTGGCAGACATTGAAGATCGCGGCGGTAAGGTTGTCTAGGTCTTCAGGCGTGACGCGCGCACCGCCGCCGCTCTCGACAATCAGCGCCGGCTTACCCCCCGACTTGGTATAGTGCGTGAAATGGCAGCCGGACAAACCCTCTTCGAGCGAGTTCCAGACATTGGGCGCCCCGCAGGCACGCCCCAGCCGCTCGGCCTCGATTCCCTCGGGCGTGCCGTTGTTGTGAAACAGCGTATAGTGGCAGGTGATTGTCAGGTCGCCGCCGGAGTGCAGATCAAGCATCGCGTCGGAATGCGCCAGCGACAGATCGAGCAGCCGGTGAGCGAGCTGATAGGTGAGGTGCCCCTGTGGATCGCCCGGAAAGACTCGGTTGAGATTGTACCCGTCCTGCGGCGTCAGGCGGTTGTAGCCGCGGAAGCCGAGCGGGTTGGCCAGCATCAAGCAGACGACCCGGCCCGAAAGCTGCTTGAGGTCGACCGTCTTGAGAAAGCGCTGGATGCTCAAGGGGCCGACGACCTCGGGACCATGGAGGCAGGCCTGAAGCCACAAGGTCGGGCCATCGCGCTCGCCCTCGGCGATCAGAACGGGAGAGAGGACGGGACCATCGGGATAGGATCCGAGCTCGACATGGCCGCGGGTGATCTGGCCCTTTGCCGCTTTCGCTGTGCCGATCATGCTCGTGTCCTCTTTGGCCGCTGTCGCCCGCTGGGCACAGGCCGAGCCAGCTGCTATGTCCGCTGGCCTATGCAAGAACAGATGATCGTACCATATATGTCAACACCATTTTCTCAGATGGAACAAGTATGAGCTCTCTTGAGACGGGATTAAGGATCCTCAGCCTGCTTTCTGAACAGCGCCCGGTGCTGCGCGTCGGCGAAGTCTGCAGGGAACTCGACCTGCCCAAGGCGTCGGTTTCGCGGCTGCTCAAGACATTGTCTGAGGCAAGGCTTCTGGAGCGAGACGACCGCGATCAGAGCTACGCGGCCGGCGGACGCGTGCTCGAGATAGCAGGTCTATACCTGGCGCGGCACAACCTGCTCGACCTGGTCAGGCCCGCGGTCGATGCGCTGGTGAGGGATTTCGGTTTCACAGGGCATGCCGGCATTGTTTCAGGCCCTGAGCGGGTGCTGCTCTTAGCGCAGCAGGGATCCTATGCCCTGCAGCACACAGGGTCAGTCGCGGAGCGCAAGCCGGCCTTCGATTCGATCATTGGCCGCGCCATCCTAGCAAGGCTCGACGATGCACAGGCGCTCGCGCAGCTCGATCTCGGCCGTGAACGGGGCTTGCGCGCGAAGATGAGCGACCAACAGGTGAAGGCGGAACTCGCGGGCATTCGGACGAGCCGCATTGCGCGCTCTTCAAGCCTGATTACGATTGGCATATCGTCGATTGGCGCAGCGGTCGCCGATCCTGGCCGCAATGAGGTCATGGGGTTTTGCCTGTCGTTCCCTACGATCGCTGCCGATCCAACGGTCCAGGATCGCATCGCGGCTAGTGTTGCACACCACGCCAAGGCCATCGGCATGCGTATGCGGGACGCCTGGTGGACCAACCCTTGAGGCCGCGCTCACATCCATGCTTCAGCGTGGCGGAGCCATCTCTTGCGTGGACAGTCACGGTCTTCATCGGTGAGCACCGCGGGCGCGCACGCACCGCAGGACGACGGCTTCGCCTTTACCCGTTCGGTCGGCATTCGATTGGCGTCTCAACCATACGACCGAGTACCCGCTCTGCCGCCCGCATGGCTGCGACAAGAGCCGGCTCCTGCAGCATCTGCATCACGAACTGGAGACCGACCGGCAAGCCGTCCCGGCCGAACCCGCATGGAAGCGAGCCCGCCGGTTGGTGGCCGATGTTGAACGGGTAGGTGAAGTAGGACCAGACGGCCGCGGTCTCGTGGCCCGGCGGAAGGCCGCGCTCAATATCCCAGGCCACGCAGGGCGTTGTCGGTGTCAGCAGCAGGTCGTAGCGCTCGAAGAACCGGCGCAGTGTCTCACGGTGTTCGAGACGCCGGCGAAGGACCCGCGCGAAGCGGTCGGAACTCATCGCACGGAATTCCCGGATGGCGGCGAGCAACGGAGGGTCGATGAGATCGGGGGTAGCGTCGATGGCGTCGCCGATGCGAGCGCTGCAGCCGCCTATGAACTCGGCTCCAAGGATCTCGGCCGGGTCAGGGCAGACAGTCTCGACCAACTCTATATCGGGCCAGATGTCCCTGAGCCGTTGCACCGCCAACTGCACTCCGTGGGCCACGTCCGGATCGGGCCGGCCGTAACCGAGCGTCGGGCTGAAGGCGACCCGTAGACGGCGGACGGTATCTTCATCCGGCTCGCTTGCCATCAGTGGATAGAGCGAGAAGGCGTCGCGCAGGTCGGGGCCGGCAATGGCACGCAAGAGGACCGAGGCGTCATCGACTGTGCGGGCAATGGGGCCGACGTGAGCAAGCGTAGGCGTCGCGCTGGCCGGCCAGACGGGAACGCGACCGAAGGTCGGCTTGATGCCGACGAGACCCGTCAGGGCGCAGGGCGAACGGATGGAGCCGCCGCCGTCGGTGCCCAGCGCGATGGGCGTGACGCCGGCCGCGACCGATGCGACGGCTCCGCCGGACGAGCCGCCCGGCGTGCGCGCGAGATTCCAAGGATTGGCCGTGTTGCCATGCAAGAGGCTCTTCGTGTAGCCGCGATAGCCGAATTCGGACGTCGAGGTCTTGCCGATGATCACCGCACCTGCCTGTCGCAAGCGCGCGACGGAGGGAGCGTCCTCATGCGGGACATAATCCTTCATCGTCAGCGAGCCGAAGGTGCATGGCAGTCCCGCGACATCGATCAGGTCCTTGACCGATACTGGCACGCCGAGCAGCGGCCTGTTGGTGGCCGCCCCCTGCGGGCGCAGGAGCTCCGCTTCGGCGGCACGCGCCTGCGCCATGGCGCCGTCCCGATCGACGGTGACGAAGGCGTTCAGATATTTCTCGGTTTCCTCCAGTCGCTCCAGCGACCGCGCCGTCACCAGGACAGGGGAGATCTCGCGGCGGCGTATCGCTGCCGCGAGCGAAACAGCGTCCATGCGGTCGATCTCGCTCATGGGCATTGCGGTCAATCCAGAAACGCCAGCGCACGGACGGGGGAGCCGGACCCTTTCTTGAACTTCAGCGGAAAGGCCTGGAACTGGAATTCGCCAACGCCCACGAGGTCCTCGAGATTGCACAGCCATTCGACATGCGTGATGCCGCGGTCGCGCGACACGCGGTGGCTTGGAAACTCGGCCCAGTTCGGACGATCCGTCGAGGGGCCCTCAACGCCGTGCAGGCGCGAGCCGCGATCGGCGAGCCAATGCGTCGCCGCTGCCGTCAGCCCGGGATTGGAGAACATGACGCTGTCATTCGGGTAGTGGCGGCGGTGCAGGCCTGTGTTGATCAGCACGATGTGGCCTTCCACC
>JAPLOV010000061.1 GCA_026400565.1 Hyphomicrobiales bacterium
AAATCACTCCAGGCCCGCAATTGGAGTGAATCACAAAACCGAAAATCCGTGGAGAGTTGTTCAGCAGCCTGCTAAAGGAATTATTGCCATTACCTCAGTCATAAACATTTCTTCTGGGAGCCCGATTTAAATGCAGTTGAGCGATATCAGTAGGTTGTGATTGCCTTTTGGTGCTGAATCAAATGGGGTTTCCGATGACCAGGACTGCTATCGCTCATAGCGAGCATAACCGTGATCGCTTGCGGTTTCCAAGCGATTTGACCGACCGCGAATGGGCGTTGATCGCACCAATGGTTCCTCCCGCCAAGCGCGGCGGACGGCCCAGAACCACGGACATGCGCGATGTGGTGGAAGCGATCCTGTTCATAGCTTCGAGCGGCTGCCAGTGGCGTATGCTGCCGGGCGATTTCCCTCCTGTCTCGACCGTGCGCGGCTATTTTTACCGGTGGCGGGACAATGGCCTTCTGGAGACCATCAACCAGCTTCTGGTGATGGCTGCGCGCGAGATCGAGGGCAAGCAAGCCCAGCCTACCGCTGGCATCATCGACAGCCAGAGCGTCAAAACCACCGAAAGTGGCGGGGTTTCTGGGTATGATGCGGGCAAAAAGATCAAAGGCCGCAAGCGCCATATCATCACCGATACGCGCGGCTTCCTGATCTTCGTGCTGGTCCACAGGTCAGACATTCAGGATCGTGATGGCGCTCCTGACCTGCTCAAGGCGATCCGCGTCCGCTGTCCGTGGCTGCGTCATATCTTCGCTGACGGCGGCTATGCGGGGGACAAATTGAAGGATGCCATGGGCGGCCATGGGCGCTGGACAATCGAAATCGTCAAGAGATCCGATACGGCAAAGGGCTTCGTCGTCCTGCCACGGCGATGGGTGGTCGAAAGAACCTTCGCATGGCTCAATCGATGCCGTCGTCTTGCCAAAGATTGGGAAAGATCCATTGCAAGCCCTACAGCCTTCGCCCACATCGCAAGCATCCGCATGCTCACGCGACGCATCGCAAGATACTCAATCTGCACGTGAACTTTTGAATCGGCCTCTGGCGTTTGGAAGCCGATGGAACGTGGTGTTGTTTTGAGGCTGTGTTCGATCCTGTCGACGATCCGCCCCCCTCCCGCGACAGCGGGTTCGTTCAATCCCGCAGCACTTCAAACCGATTGTCCTGGTTTTTGCCCCGCCTGCACAATTGTCGCAGGTGGTGCAAGAAACTCACGGTGAGCTTTGCTTTGCCGATTAGAGGCGCCGGCAGGCAACGGCCGGCGTAAAGTCACGCGCCACTCATTCGGGCACGACCGCCGTTATCCGATTGTCAACCATTTCCGCGATGGTAGTTTCGGGCCTTAAGTGCCTTAGGCGATCGGACAGGCGGCGCAAGGTGCATCTCGGCTCGACGTCGTCGACTTCTGAAGGGGCAGAGCGATCATGAGTGGCGGACTTCTGGCGCTACTGGATGACGTGGCGGCGATCGCCAAGGTTGCGGCTTCGTCACTGGATGATATTGCAGCGCAGACCATAAAGGCTGGATCGAAGGCTGCTGGCATTGTCATCGATGATGCCGCTGTGACGCCGCGCTACGTGGTCGGATTTGCCTCCGACCGCGAACTTCCGATCATCGGCAAGATCGCGTGGGGCTCGATCAAGAACAAGCTCTTGATTCTGCTGCCCGGCGCGCTGGCGCTGAGCTTCTTCGCGCCATGGGCGATCACACCGTTGTTGATGGCTGGCGGGCTTTTTCTGTGCTTCGAAGGCTATGAAAAGTTACATGCGCTGATTTCGCCGCATGCGGAGGCTGACGACCCAGCGCCCGCCCTCGACGAGTCGCTCGACGCCAAAGCGCTCGAAGACCAGAAAGTCGCCAGCGCCATCCGCACCGACATGATCCTCTCAGCCGAGATCATGGCGATCACGCTCGGCCAGATCACAACACCGACGT
>JAPLOV010000005.1:0-3209 GCA_026400565.1 Hyphomicrobiales bacterium
ACCACCCCGCCGTTGGCTTTGAGCCGATATTGTTCTGGCGATGCTCGCAGCGACTGGTCTGGCGCTGCTGGCCCTGGCCGTCTGGCCGGACACGGGGTAACGGCCTGCCAAGCTGCCTCCCCTGATCGTGATCGAGGGCCGTCCTGACGCCAGCGACGGTGAGGCGGCACTGGGCCCCGCGCTTCGGGCGGAACTCGCCGCAGAGCTGGCCCGGCAACAATGGCTGACCGTCGTCACGGCCGAGCCGCCGCCAGCAACAGACCCGACGCTGAGAGCTGCAGCGCGTCAGCGGCATATGTTCGTGCTCGACGTGCAGACCATCGCTGGCGATGATGGAGTCCGGACGCGGTTTTTCCTCAAGCGATGGCCGGAGCAGTCGATCCTTTGGTCGAATTCCTATGTCTTCGCTGATCTGGAAAGGGTGCGCGCCGTGGTCATGCGCGACATTGCCGGCACCATCGCGCGCGATCTGACCGCACCCGGCGGCGGCATCATGCTGACAGAACTTGCCTTGAGGGATGACGACCGGCGGGTGGAGGTGCAGTTCTCGTGCCTGCTGGCCATGCGGCACCACTGGCGCAGTTGTGACGAGGACTCCGGTCGTGGCGCAGAACGCTGCCCGAAAGAGGCTCTTGCTGATGATCAGGCCTTCGCGGCAGGAGGCGGGGCACTGGCCTCCTACATGACCGAATGAGGACGCAGCCTAGACGGAGTGGCGCGCGCCGCGCAGATGGCGGCAGCCGAGGCGCTGATCGCCGGCAGTTCAGGCGGCAACCCAATGCTGGATAGCACACGGATGGCCCTGGCGGCCTGCAAGGCCGATATGGCCGCAGTTCGACGTTTTGCCAACGAACTGGCGACAGCCAATCCGAACAATCCGGATGTCCTGTCCGATGCCGGATCGAAACTCGGCATGGCTGCCGGCGACTGGGCGCAAGCTGCCGTACTTGAAGCCCACGCGATGGCGCTGAACCCTCTGCCTGACCCGTGGTATCCACTGGCCAGTCAGACGCATCACCCGATCAAGGGCGAGCCGCGCTAGGCGATGAGCCTGCTTGAATGGACCCGGCAGCGCGCTTTCGTGGTCGGCCAGATAGCAAGGCCGAGCATCGGCGCTGCCCTCCGGGATGGGCTGCTGCTGGCCGACGCGCACAAGCACCTTGGGGAACTTGGTTTGCATGGGCGAGACGATCTGCGGGCCAAGGTCGAGCGCCAATACTGGAACGAAGATATCAAGGCCGCTTAACGCCGCGGGATCGTCGCAGCCATCTCGCCACAAGCAAACGGCGGCGTGCCCGAGGCAGCGCCGCCGTATCTCGTCAGGACGTGCCGGTGTCGGACGGCGTCAGTCGGCTTTCTTCTTGGCCTTGGCCTGGGCTGGCTTGGCGGCAGCGGCTTCGCCATCTGCGGTGGGAGCATCTTCGTCGGCGAACAGCACGTCACGGCTGACCTTGCTGTCTTCGACGGCCATCTGGCCGAGCAGGTGATCGACCACCTTCTCCTCGAAAATGGGAGCGCGCAGTTCGGCAAGAGCCTGCGGGTTCTTGCGGAAGAACTCCCAGACCTGCTTTTCCTGGCCCGGATACTGCCGCGCCCGTTCGATCAGGGCCTGCGTGACCTCGTCGTCGGAGATCTGGATCTTGGCGCTGTCGCCGATTTCGGCCAGCACAAGGCCCAGCCGTACGCGGCGCTCGGCGATCTTCTGGTAATCGGCGCGGGCGGCCTCTTCAGTGGTGCCTTCATCGGCGAAGGTCTTGGCGGCCTGCTTCATGTCGGCCTCGACCTGACCCCAGACGTTGGTGAATTCCTGCTCGACCAGCGTAGGCGGCAATTCGAACGTGTAGCGCGTGTCGAGCGCATCGAGCAGCACCTTCTTGAGCTTGCGACGGGACTGGGCGTCCATCTCGCGCTGGAGCTGTGCCCTTACGGCCCTCTTCAGCGCGTCGAGGCTTTCAAGCCCGAACGCCTTGGCAAGATCCTCGTCGATCTTGACGGGCTCTGGAGCCTGAACCGCGCTGACCTTGACCTCGAACGAGGCGGCCTTGCCGGCCAGATTGGGAGCCTGATAGCCTTCGGGGAAACTGACATTGACGGTGCGCGTCTCGCCAGCTTTGGCGCCGAGCATCTGGTCCTCGAAGCCGGGAATGAAGGAGTTGGAGCCGAGCACGAGGTCGATGTCCTGGCCGGTGCCGCCGTCGAACTTGACGCCGTCGATCGAGCCGACGAAATCGATGACCAGCTTGTCCCCGGCCTCTGCCTTGGCCTTCTCACCCTTTGGCGCAAAGGAGCGGTTCTGGCTGGCCATGCGCTCGAGCGCGCCGTCCACGTCAGCATCCGGTACATCAGCCACGAGACGGGTCAGGGCCACGCCGGAATGATCGACAACCTCGATCTTCGGGAGCACCTCGACAGCGACCGTGAAGGCCAGATCGCTTCTGGCATCGAGGGCGGCCTCGATCTCGTCCTTGTCCTCGGGAAAACGCACCTTCGGTTCCATGGCGAAACGCAGGGCGTTGTCCGTCGAAATCTTCGTGTTGGCCTCGTTGACGGCATTTTGCAGCACGTCGTTCATGACCGAGCGGCCATACATCTTGCGCAGATAGCCGGGCGGCACCTTGCCGGGGCGGAAGCCGTTGATCTTGACCTTGTCCTTGAGGCCTTCAAGGCCATCGACCAGACGGGTTTCAAGATCGGCGGCGGTCAGCACCACCTTGAACTCGCGCTTGAGGCCCGTTGAGAGGGTTTCTGTCACCTGCATCGTGCTGGTCCGTTCTTTTCGAAAACTGTCTGTCCAAAACTGCCTAAGCCGGGGCCGATGACGCGGTGGCAAGCGGGCACGGCTGGCTGGTGCGGGCGGAGGGACTCGAACCCCCACACCTTGCGGCGGTGGAACCTAAATCCACTGCGTCTACCAATTCCGCCACGCCCGCAAAGCCAAACCGTACCGTTGAGCCATCAGCCGACGACGGATATGGCGCTCCTATAGCAGAGGTTCAGCCAAGTGCAGCAAAAAAATGTGCCCGAATGCGCTGCCGGGCCGGCCATCAGGGCTTTGCGCCAGGACGCTCGTCAGGATGAAGCGCCTTGCCGAGAATGTGGTGCGACGGGCCCACGACATGGCGCGTCGATCCGACGATCAGTGGATCTGCGCCGAAAACCAGGCTGGCATCCTTGTTGGGATAGTCCAGCGAGGACAGGAAATGCTGGAG
>JAPLOV010000005.1:3257-7459 GCA_026400565.1 Hyphomicrobiales bacterium
ATGACCCAGGGCGCAGCGGCGGTGTCGGTGTAAAAGAACATCGCCTCCTTCGCTTCGGTGTAGTCGTCCCATTTGTCGAGCGATGCGATATCGATCGGAGAGAGCTTCCACTGCTTGAGCGGATCGACCTCGCGGGACTTGAAGCGACGGACCTGCTCCTCGCGCGTCACCGAAAACCAGTACTTGTAGAGCCGGATTCCGGTGCGTGTGAACATCTGTTCGAGCAGGGGTGCCTGCCGCATGAACTCGAGATACTCCGCCGGCGAACAGAAGGACATGACCCGCTCGACGCCGGCCCGGTTGTACCAGGAGCGGTCGAAGAACACGACTTCGCCTGCGGCCGGCAGGTGCTCGACATAGCGCTGGAAATACCATTGCGTGCGCTCGCGGTCAGTGGGCTTTTCGAGCGCGACGACGCGTGCGCCGCGCGGATTCATGTGCTCCATGAAGCGCTTGATGGTGCCGCCCTTGCCGGCCGCGTCGCGCCCTTCGAACAGGATCACGACGCGCTCGCCCGCTTCCTTGATCCAGTTCTGGGCCTTCAGCAATTCGACCTGGAGCGCCGCCATCTGGCGGACATAGGCCCCCTCGGTCAGCCGGTCCGCATAAGGATAGGCGCCGCTTTCGAAGGCGCGGCGGATCGTGTCCGGGTCGGCCTCGGCACGGCGCAACGCTTCGCGTCGCTCAGCCTTGGTGGAGCGGCGGCTCGTAGCGCTTTCCGGTGCCGGGTCGGCAAGCGATGCAGCGGCGCGGCCGATCGGGCCGGAGCTGTCCAAGGGCAGTTCCCGCTCGGGGATGCTCTCGGCTGATCTGTCCATGGCCGGCGCCTTCTGTCGCGATCGTCATCGTGACGATTCAGTGACAGGCTAGGCTTGCCATGGTGTGAGCGGCTTGACCTGCGTCAAGCGCGGAGCGCCGGGCCTCAACGGGCCGGGCTGCGTGTCATACGGGTGATGCCCTTGCGGGCGGCGAACATGCGGCCATAGACATCACCGGCCAGATCGGGGCGATAGCAGGCCTGGCCAAGCAGCGGTGCCCATTCGTATTCGAGTGTGTCGACCAGATCGAAATCCGCCTTCAGCCGCGCCTCGCATTGCAGGCGGTTTTTGCGGTTCTGGTATTCGAGCAGGACGAGCGATGTCCTCGACAGGTCGATATGGTCGAGCACATCGCCCTCCCCGCCCTCGATGTCGATCTTGACGATATCGGGCGAGGCGATGCTGGCCGGATCGGTGACGGCCACCTCGTAGCTTTGCACCTGCGATCCCGCCATAAACGTGTCGCCGGCATAGGCGGCAAGGCCCGATTCGCCATCGCCGGCGAAGCGGCTCATGAACGTCGCGGTCTTCTGGCCGCCGGGAAAGAGCGCGGCATTGACCGGCTTGATGTCCCGGCGCTGGTGCGTGTTGCGCTTGAGGAACTCGAACGTGCCGGGATGGGGCTCGTAGCAGGTCACGACGCTGCCCGGCCAGCGCGCCGTTGCCCACAAAGCGAAGGAGCCGACATTGGCCCCGATGTCGAGAATGTCGAGACCGATGCCGTCAAAGCCGGCCTCATACTCGCCTTCAAGCACATCCTTGATGGCCCAGTGCATGGCTTCTGGAACGTCCAGGCTCATCGGAATGCGCGCAATGTAGTGAGTCACGGAATTCAGCCCTCGCTGCGGATTGGTCTAGCCCCGCCGCCGTTGTAACGCGTCCGTGATCGCAGCGCAAAACCGGATTGGCCGCCTCAGCCGGCTGCCAGAGCCGCGCTTGCACCAAGGGCCTTGAGCGCAGGGCAAATCCCGTGCGATGGAGCGGCATGACCACCGCACGCAACAGCCTTCGCCTTTCCCGCCGCGCTGCCCTCGGCGGCCTGCTCGCCACCGCGGCAGGCCCCGCTCTTGGCCAGCAACGTCCGCCGCAGGCTGGCGGGTCCGGCACGACCGCGGTGCCGGTGACAGCCGAAGCGCGCGAAGTACGGCATGCGCTCACCCTCGCCCCGGTCAGGGCGCGGCTGCGGCCAACCCCGCCGGTCGATTTCGACATCTGGGGCGTTAACGGCGCGACCCAGGCGAGACCGATGCGGATGCGCCTCGGCGACACGGCGCTGGTGAGCGTGAGCAATCGCACGGACCAACCCGTGGCACTGCACTGGCACGGCGTGCGCGGCCATGCGGCAGGCGAAGGGAACGGACTGTGGCCTACGCCGATTGCGCCCGGCAGCGCCTTCACCTACCGGCTGACGCCGCCTGATGCCGGCACCTTCTTCTGGCGGCCGCTGGTTGATGGCCAGTCAGGCCCCTTGCAGGATCGCGGGCTGACCGGGGCGCTGGTCGTCGAGGAGGCCAGCCCGCCGCCGGTCGATCTCGACGTCGTGGTGATTGTCGATGACTGGCTGCTGACCGACGACAACAAGGTGGCGCCCTTCGAGCGTGGGCCGGGCCATGCCGCGGCAGGCCGGCTGGGAAGCTGGGTCACGGTCAATGGCCGGTCAGCACCGGAGCGGATCGCGGTGGCACAGGGCGCGCGGGTGCGGTTGCGCCTCATCAGCGCCTGCAATGCGCGGCTGATGCGGCTGCGCTTTGACGGCATGCGGCCTTACGTGATTGCCGTCGACGGGCAGCCGACAGACAGTTTCGAGCCGCTGCGGGCCGCCCTGCCCTTCGCGCCGGGCACACGCTACGACCTTTTGATCGACGTGCCGGCCGAGACCGGCGCGGTCGGCTCTGTGGTGGCGCAACTGGGTGGCGGCCTGCCGCTGGTGATGCTGACCACGACCGACAGGCCGGTGACGCGCCCGCCCCTGCCGACCATCGGGCCGATCGGCGAGAACCGGCTGCTGCCAGCCGCTGTGCGGTTGCAGGATGCCCACCGGGCCGAGATGGTGATCGAAGGCGGCGCGCGCGCCACGGCAGACGGCAAGCTCGATTTGGCTGGCGTTAATATCGACGCGCCCTGGCAGATCAACGGCGCGACGGGCGGGACCGCCTCCAAGCCACTGTTCAGCGTGCCGCGCGGCAAGCCCGTGGTGCTGGCCGTGACCAACCGCACCATCTGGACGCAGGTGCTGCACCTGCATGGCCACAGTGCCCGCCTGCTGCACCCGCTCGATGACGGCTGGGAGCCCTACTGGACCGACACGGCCCAGATCCCGGAAGGCAAGACCCTGCGCTTCGCCTTCAGGGCCGAGTTCCCCGGCAAATGGCTGATCAGCTCCGCCGTGACCGAACGGCTCGATGCCGGGCTGTGGACGTGGTTCGAGGTGACGGGCTGAGATGCCAAACGGTTCGAAGAATCAAGGTTTTCACTTATGCCTTTGATCGCTTCAGCCCGGCGTCACCGCGCAGATCCTCAGGCCGCTTGCAGCCCTTCAGCAGCTCGTCCAGCACTTCGTTCGAACAGACATACATAGAAGCTCGGACATTCACCTCTGCAAGTTGGACCTTCGGCATCCTGCATTCACACTTCCACGAGGCGTGGTCACTCAGGCTTGGCACCTTCCTCGGCGTCAGCAACGATACCCGCTGCTCACTGATCACAACATCTGAAACCTTCCCCTTCCCCGAAGGCCTGACGTCGAACATTGCGGCGGTGGACCATGCCGCTGATCCGCGCGCCATCCGCACTGCCGCCGCCGCAAGGCGGCTGGATGAACTCCGCCGCAACTGGCTGAACCCGCACGAACTTGGCCACTGGGTGCCCGAGATTGTGCCCACCGCCGCGCCGGGCGAGGAGCCGCGCCAATATCCCGACCGCTTCCAGCCGAGGACCACCGAGGCCGCTGTTAAGCTGAAGGAGCGCACGCTGAACAACCTCTACAACCAGCGCCGGCAATGGCTGTTCGACGCGCATGCCAGGCTCGACCGCGCCGCGGCTGTCACCTATGGCTGGCCCGAGGTTATCGGCACCGATGAGGCCCACGCCAGGCTGCTCGCCTTCAACCTCGAACACCCGGCAGCGGGGACCTAAGCGGCCTCACCGCCCCTTCAGCACGCGCATGAACAGCGCAACCCCGATCCCGAAGGCGGCGCCGATCAGCGCGCCGCGCCACATGTTCTGGGGGTTGAAGCCGAACAGGATGTTGCCGCCCTTGATCAGCGGCACCAGCAGGCCATTGCCGAGCAGCCAGGGGCCAAGCAGGCCGAATAAGGCCCCACGACCGAGATTGTTGGCGATCGGTATGCGTCCCCCGATCGCGGCATAGACGACGCCCCACAG
>JAPLOV010000114.1:0-17241 GCA_026400565.1 Hyphomicrobiales bacterium
CATGACCGAGCTTTGCGCGGGCGCGCCGGTGACGTTCATCGGCTACCGCGATCTGACCTGATACGGGCCCGTAGGGTGCGCTTCAAAGTCCGCGGCGCACGCCGGTTTCCACGTCGAACAGATGCACCTTGGCCGGATCGATGGTTAGGTTCAACGTCTTCGAGTCAGACGGCACCAGACCGGAAGCGGCCTGGATGACCAATGCCGCGCCGCCGAGCGTGCCGTGGAACAACTGGGTTGCGCCCAGTTCCTCGATGAAGTCGACGGCCATGGTCAGAGAGCCGTTGGGCATCACGATGAGATCTTCCGGCCTGAGCCCGACTTCAATGGCGGTACCGGGCACCAGATCGGCAGCCATGTCGGACACCGGCAGCACAACATCGCCCATGATGACCGCCCCCTTGCCCTTGACCACGCCCTTGGCGATGTTCATCGGCGGCGAGCCGATGAAGGTGGCGACGAACCTCGACGCAGGCTTGCGGTAGACATCGTTGGGCAGGCCCATCTGCTCCACCCGCCCGGCGCTCATCACCACCAGCTTGTCGGACAAGGTCATGGCCTCGACCTGATCATGCGTGACATATATCGAGGTCACACCCAACGCGCGCTGCAACTTCTTGATCTCCACGCGCATCTGCACGCGCAGCTTGGCATCGAGGTTGGACAAGGGCTCGTCGAACAGGAAAACCTGCGGCTTGCGAACGATGGCGCGCCCCATGGCGACACGCTGGCGTTGTCCTCCGGACAACTGGCGCGGCCGGCGCTGGAGGAAGCTCTCGATCCCCAGGATCTTCGACGCCTCCTGCACACGGCGCTCGATCTCGTCCTTCGGTGTGCCGCGGTTGCGCAGGCCGTAAGCCATGTTGTCGTAGACGCTGAAATGTGGATAGAGAGCGTAGTTCTGGAACACCATGGCGATGTCCCTGTCGGAAGGCTCAATGTCGTTGACCACGCGCCCGCCGATGCGGCACTCGCCCGAGGTGATGGTTTCAAGCCCCGCCACCATGCGCAGCAACGTGGACTTGCCGCAGCCTGATGGGCCGACCAGCACGCAGAAGCCACCATCCGGGATATCGATGGAGACGCCCTTCACAGCCTCGACATTGCCGGCATAGACCTTGCGGACGTTGGTGATGCTGACTTCAGCCATTTCAGTTCACTTTTCCTGATCCACCAGGCCCTTGACGAACAGCCTCTGCATGAGAATGACCACGGCCACCGGCGGCAGCATGGCCAGCACAGCCGTTGTCATCGCAAGCTGCCATTCGGTGAGGGCGTCGGCGGTCACGATCATTTTCTTGATGCCGATGACGATGGTCTGCATCGAATCCTTGGTGGTGATCAGCAGCGGCCAGAGATACTGGTTCCAGCCATAGATGAACTGGATCACGAACAGTGCCGCGACCGTGGTCATCGACAGCGGCAGCACGGTGTCCTTGAAGAAGCGGAACGGGCCTGCGCCATCGATCTTCGAGGCTTCCAGTAATTCGTCCGGGATCGTCATGAAGAACTGGCGGAACAGCAGGGTGCCGGTGGCCGAGGCGATCAGCGGCACGGCCAGACCCTGATAGGTGTCGAGAAAGCCGATGTCGGCGACGACCTTGAAGGTCGGGAAGATACGCACCTCGACGGGCAGCATCAGCGTCAGGAAGATCAGCCAGAAAGCCGCCATGCGGAACGGGAAGCGATAGTAGATCACGGCATAGGCCGAAAGCACGGATATGAAGATCTTACCGAGTGCAATTGTCATGGCCATCACGAACGAGTTCATCATCATGTTGATGACAGGCTCGCGCGTGGTGCCGGATGTACCGATGAACAGCGTGCGGTAATAGTTCTCGACAAAGAATGGACCGGGATAGAGCGGCATCTGGCCGTTGATGATCGTCGCCGCATCCCATGTCGAGGCGACAAATGTCAGGTAGACCGGAAAGGCGAGCACGAGCACGCCGATGGTCAGGATCAGGTAGGCGAGCCGGTCGCCGAAGGTGCGGTTCTCAACCATCAGCCATGGCTCCAGAGGCTTGCATCAATCAACCGCTCCGCCAGAGCTTCGGCACACAAGGCCAGCAAAGCCTGGCCTTTTTCGGCCGTTGCCGTGCGCGCATCACCGATCACACCCGAAGGCGTGATGGCCTGAAAGGACCGAAACTGCTGAACATCGTTAGCAAGGATCGACCGAACATCCGTGAAACCGGGGCAGTGTGCCTCGCCGAGACGCTCAGGTTTGACCGTCGACCCGGCCACCGCCATCATCATCGAGGTTTCGACCTCGCAAGCGTGCATCACGCTCTTTTGCCGATCGAGAACAGCGCCAATCCGATTATTGGCCAGCATGAAATAGGTCGTCGCCCGGACCATAAGGCCGAGCTCCCTGTCGAAATCCGGCAGAAAGGCATTGAGGGCACTGATGTTGCCGCCATGGCCGTTGACGATCATCACCTTGGAAAAGCCCGCCCGCTTGATGCTGCCCAGAAGAGCCAGCAACACCGCGCGGTATGTCGGAATGTCGAATGTGAACGTGCCACCGAAGGCGACGTGATGCTCTGCCATGCCGCACCACAACGTGGGTGCGACAACAACCGGGCTGGTCTGGACCGCGATCCTAGCTGCCGCCATACACACAGCTTTACACAGGATCGTGTCGACACCCACTGGCAGGTGCGGGCCGTGCTGTTCGATGGAGGCAACCGGAAGCACGACAACTGCACCCTCGCTGGCGCGCCGATTAACATCTTCTGCTGTCAGTTCCTTCCACATGACCCCGGTCATCAGTAGGTGACCTTGCGCTCGATGTATTTGAACTGCACGGCGGTGAGCGCCACGACGATAAACAGCAGGATGACGGACTGTGCCGCCGAGCCGCCCAGATCGGCTCCGCCCTTACCATCGGAATAAACCTTGTAGACCAGCGTTTCGGTCGCCTTCGAGGGGCCGCCCCCGGTGATGGTGTCGATGATGCCGAACGTGTCGAAGAAGACGTAGACCACGTTGACCACCAGCAGAAAGAACGTGGTGGGCGAGAGCAGCGGAAAGACGATCGTCCAGAAGCGCCGCAACGGCCGCGCGCCATCGATCGTGGCCGCTTCGATCACGCTTTTCGGGATGGCCTGAAGGCCGGCCAGGAAGAACAGGAAGTTGTAGCTGACCTGCTTCCAGACTGCGGCCATGACCACCAGACCCATGGCCTGGTTGCCGTTGAGCAGCGGGTTCCAGTCATAACCCACGCTGCGCAGCCCCTTGGCCATGATGCCGAGCGACGGATTGAACATGAACATCCACAGCACCCCTGCAATCGCCGGAGCCACGGCATACGGCCAGATCAGCAGCGTGGTGTAGACTTGATAACCCCTGATCTGGCGGTCAGCCATGACGGCCAGAAGCAGCGCGATGGAAAGCGAGAAACTGGTGACCAGGGTCGAGAAGACCAGCGTGTTCCACAAGGCCTTGTAGTAGTCGGGCTTACTGAACAGCTCCTTGTAGTTCTCGAACCAGACGAACTCGGTCGAGGTTCCGAAGGCATCCTGCACCAGGAAAGACTGCCAGACGGCCTGGCTCGCAGGCCAGTAGAAGAACACCAGCGTGATGGCCAGTTGCGGAGCCAGAAGCAGGGCAGGGATCAGATATCCCTTGAAGGTGGCGGTCTTGTTCATGTCACCCGAGGCCCGGCGGAGAAACAGAACCGGCAGCCATGATCATCACGGCTGCCGGTTGATGTAGTTCAGGCTGTTGTCAGCGCGACACGGTGCGTTCGAACTGGCGTAGCATCGCGTTGCCGCGTTCGGTGGCAGCATCGAGGGCAGCCTTGGGAGCCTTCTGGCCATTCAGGGCCGATTCGATCTCCTCGGACCAGATGTCACGGATCTGGACAAGATTGCCGAAACGGACGCCGCGCGAGTTATCCGTCGGCTCCTTGTTGTTGAGCTGGAGCAGCGGGGTCTCGAGGAAGCCCTTGTCTTTGTAGAAGCCCGAATCCTTGACCTTGGCGTAAGCGGCCTTGGTGATCGGCAGATAGCCCGACTCAGTGTGCAGCTTCACCTGACGGTCGACATCGGACAGGAAGGTGAAGAACTTGGCGACGCCCTTGTACTCGGCGGCCGACTTGCCACCCATCACCCACAGCGACGCGCCGCCGATGATCGAGTTCTGCGGAGCGCCGGCCTGATCCGGATAGTACGGCATCACGGTGTTGGCCCAATCGAACTTCGCATTGGCGCGGACATTGCCGAAGAAGGCCGAGGAGGTCAGGAAGATCGGGCACTCGCCGGAGGTGAATCGGCCTTCACCGGTATTGGTGCGGCCGGAATAGGAGAACACACCCTCCTTCTGCAGGTCCACCAGATTGGTCAGGTGCTTGACGTAGAGCGGGCTGTTGATCTGGAAGACGGTGTCGAAGCCGTCAAAGCCGTTGGCCTTGGTGCCGACCGGCACGTTGTGCCAGGCGCCAAGCTGCTCGATGTTCAGCCATGTGATCCAGGCGGTCGAGAAACCGCACTTGTCCCAGCCGGCAGCCTTGAGCTTGCGGGCGGCATCGAACACTTCGGGCCATGTCTTCGGTGGCACATCGGCGTTGAGGCCGGCCTTCTTGAAGGCGTCCTTGTTGTACCACATCACGGCGGATGACGAATTGAAGGGGAAGGACAGCATCTCGCCCTTCACGGTCGAGTAATAGCCGGTGATGGCTGGCAGGTAGGATTTCGGATCGAAAGCCTCCCCGGCTTCCCTCATCATGTCCTGAACCGGCTTCACGGCACCCTTGGCGCCCATCATCGTGGCGGTGCCGACTTCGAACACCTGCATGATGTGCGGAGCCTGATTGGCGCGGAAGGCGGCGATGCCGGCATTCAGCGTGTCAGGATAGGAGCCCTTGTAGGCCGGAACAACCTTGTAGTCCTTCTGGCTGGCATTGAACTCTTCGGACAGCCGGACGATCACGTCATTGTTGGCGCCGGTCATGGCATGCCACCACTGGATCTCGGTCTGGGCCAGCGCCCCGGTCGTGGACAGAACCAGTGCAGCCGTCGCTGACAGATAGCGGAACTTCGTCATAAATACCTCCCGTATGCGTCCACTCCGGACGCTTCATTGTTCTTGGTTCTTGGTGAAATGCTAGCACGAAACCGGGGTGACATTTCAATGTCAGACTGATGACGTGACGCCAAAATCCGAAACGCTCGGATGCCACTGCAGCGCGCCCGTGCGGAAACCGCGATCCGGCCCTTGATCCTGCCGCTTCCGGACGGGCCGAAAAGCTGGCAGACTTGTTCCGCACAAGGAGACGATAATCCATGGCACTGCATCGACGCGACATTCTGGCAGGTGCGGCGGCACTAACCGCTGCCGCGATCACTGGCAATGCCCGTGCCCAGGTGGCGGCGGCGCGCAGCGGCGGCATCCTGACCGTGGCCGCCGACACCGAGCCGCGCAACCTGAACCCGGCGATGGTGGCATCGAACGGCGTTTTCTATGTCGCCTCGAAGGTGATCGAACCGCTCGCCGAAATGATCGACGGTGGCGACGGGCTGGCTCCGCGGCTGGCGACACGCTGGGAGGGCTCGTCCGATGGCCGCACTGTCACCTTCACCCTGCGCGACGGCGTGAGTTGGCATGACGGCAAGCCGTTTACCTCCGCCGATGTCGACTTCAGCGCCATGCGGCTGTGGAAGCCACTGCAGAACCTTGGGCGAACCGTCTTCAAGAACCTCGAAGCAGTCGACACGCCGGATGCCCGCACGGCCGTCTTCCGGTTTTCGGTGCCGACGCCCTTCCAGCTCGTCCGCAATGCCTTGCCGGGTCTTGCCAGCGTGGTGCCGAAGCATCTTTACGACGTCGGCGACATTGCCACGAACCCCGCCAACACGAGACTCGTCGGGACCGGGCCTTTCCGCTTCGCCGAGCACAGGCCTGGCGAGTTCTACCGCCTGGAAAAGAATCCAGCCTACTGGGAAGCAGGGCGGCCCTATCTCGACCAGATCATCTACCGCGTCCTGCCCGATCGCGGAGCCATTGCCGCCGCCCTCGAAGCCAACCAGATCCAGCTGGCCGCCTTTTCGGCCGTGCCGCTGGCCGACATGGAGCGCCTCGCCAAGGTGCCGGGCATTGCCGTCATTCCCCAGGGCTATGATGGCATCACCTATCAGCTCACCGTCGAGATCAACCATAGGCGCAAGGAACTGGCCGATGCCCGTGTCAGGCGGGCCATCGCCCATGCGATCGACCGCAAGTTCGTGGTGGACACCATCTTCCTGGGCTATGCAAAACCGTCAAACGGCCCCGTCCCGGCCTTCGACAAGCAGTTCCACCGCACCGATCTGCCGGACAGCGGCTTTGACCGACGCCGCGCGGAGGCCCTGCTCGACGAGGCCGGGCTACCGCGTGGAGGCAATGGCATGCGCTTTTCCGTGAGGTTGCTGCCGGCACCGTGGTTCGAGCAGACGCGCCAGTTCGGCGACTATCTCAGGCAGGCCCTTAGGGCTGTCGGCATCGACGCGCAGATCGCCAACAACGACCCAGCCGCCCATTTGAAAGCCGTCTACACCGATCATGCCTTCGATCTCGCCATCGGCTCGCTGGTCTATCGCAACGACCCGGCGATCTCGACAACAATCCTGTATGAAAGCGGATTACCGGCAGGGGTGCCGTTCTCCAACCAGTACGGCTATGCCAGCCCTGCCATGGATGGGCTGGTCCGGCGTGCGGCGAGCGCGGTGGATCCGGCCGAACGCACAGCCCTGTACCGCGACATGCAGATGCTTGCGGCCACGGACCTGCCGCTGATCCATGTGGCCGAGTTCACCTTCCTGACCGTGGCCCGACGCTCTGTCATGAATGTCGCCAACAATCCGCGCTGGGCCACCTCGCACTGGGCCGACACGTGGCTCTCAGCCTGATCGTGAGCCTTGCCGCTCGCCCTGCATCCCGCATGGAACAGGGCGCGTGACACGCGTTCTGCGCCTTCTCGCCCTGCGCGGCCTCAGTGCCATTCCAACGCTGCTGATCGTGGCTTGCGGTGCTTTTCTGCTGCTTGAATTCGCAGCTGGCGACGCGGTCGATGCCTATCTCGCCCAGACGGGCGGTGATGCTGGCTTTGCGGCAGAACTGCGCCGTTCGCTCGGCCTGGGCGGCACATTTGCCGAGCGGCTGGCGGGCTTTCTGGTGTCGCTGGCAACGATCGACCTTGGCCAATCGGTGGTGTTTGCCCGGCCTGTGGCCAGCGTCATCGCGGAGCGGCTGCCCAATACGCTGCTGCTGATGGCCAGCACAACGCTGTTTGCAGCCGGCTTCGGGCTCGGACTCGGCATGCTGGCCGGCCGGCACCCCAACTCGTTTGCCGATCACGGCATCTCCACGGCAGCGCTGGTGCTGCTGGCCATTCCGAACTTCTGGCTTGGCCTTCTGCTGGTGGTCGGACTGGCGGTGAGCTGGCCGCTGTTCCCGGTCGCCGGCATCCGCAGCCTGATAGGAACCGGCGGGCTCGTGGGTGCGCTGCTCGATCTGCTGCATCATCTGGTCCTGCCCACGTTGGCGCTGGGGGCGGGCTACATCGCTCTGTATCTGCGAACGCTGCGGGCCGGCATGGTCGAGGCCTGGCAGTCCGACCATGTCCGGGCGGCGAGGGCGCGCGGCCTGAGCGAGGCCTCGGTGCTGCGGCGCGGCGTGGTGCGCCCTGCCCTGCTGCCGAGCCTTGTTGTGGCGGGCCAGAACATCGGCACACTGGTGGGCGGCAGCGTGGTGGTCGAAACCCTGTTCGCAATTCCGGGCATGGGGAGGCTGGCCTTCGAAGCGGTCACCGGCCGAGACACGGCCCTTCTCGTCGGTGTGGTGATGAGCGCCACGCTGCTGGTGCTCGTCATCAATCTCGTCGTCGACCTCGCGATGGCATGGCTCGATCCGCGTCTGGGAGCAGTCGATGGGTGACAGCCTCGCCGCCCGGTTGCTTGGCACGACAGCGGGCCTTGCCGGTTTGCTGCTGCTGCTGGCGGTGGCGATCATGGCCATGACTGCACCATGGCTGTTTCCGGCCGATCCCTTCGACATCGTGGCGAGGCCGCTGCTGCGTCCTTTCAGCCAGATCCAGCATCCGCTCGGCACTGACCGTCTTGGCCGGGATCTGCTCGCCATGATCGCGCATGGCACACGGCCGAGCCTCGTCACGGCGCTCAGCGTTGCAGCGGTGGCGCTTGGCATCGGGCTGGCCACAGGCGCGCTGGCCGGCATGTTCGGCGGGCTTGTGGATGAGCTGATCATGCGGCTGGCCGATGCCTTGCAGACAGTGCCACCCTTCGTGGTGGCGCTGGCCGTGGTCTCCGTGCTCGGCCCATCGCTGCCGGGGCTTGTGGCTGCACTTTCGCTCAGCGCCTGGACGGCTCCAGCCCGCGTTGTCCGGGCGGAGGTGATGCGGCTGCGCAGTGCCGCCTTCGTCGAATCATCGCTGCTGCTGGGCCGGAACCGCGCCATCGTTGCGCTGCAGGTTGTCTTGCCTAACGCGATCACGGTCGCGCTGGCGCTGGCGGCCGTGATCGTGGCAGGCGCGCTCCTGTCGGAGGCGGCACTGTCCTTCCTCGGGCTTGGCGATCCAAACCGCCCGAGTTGGGGGGCGCTGATCGCCGAAGGCCGGCAGGTGATGCGGACTGCGCCGCATGTCATCATCGCCCCCGGAATTGCCCTGTTTCTCACGGTCCTCGCCGTCAGCCTCGTGGGCGAGGGCGTGGCCAAAGCCCTGTCCAGACACAACAATTGAGGTTTGCATGCCCGCATCACCTGAGACCCTTCGTCGCGAACTGGGCGATGCCTTCAAGAACCGGGCGCATCTTTACCGCCTGATCTTCGACGTGCTGAACGAACGCCACGGCCCTGAAGAGGCGGAAGCCGTGCTCGCCGAAGCCTGCGACAGGCGCGGGCGCGAGGTTGCGCCCCTGCTGTTCGAAGGTGTGCCGGCCCGGCCGGAGGCCATCGCGCGGCGCTTCTTGTCCGTCAGCCCCGATGGCGGTGACCTTTATCACACGAGACATCGGAGACGGAGACAAGTTTCACGATTGCAGTGCATGCCTGCCCGCTGAAACAGGCTTGGCAGGAATCAGGCCTGCCGCCAGAGCAGGTGGCGCGCCTTTGCCGCATCGCCGGAGCTTTCGACAAGGGCCTGTTCGAGGCGGGGGGCGTCGGTTTCGACAACTCGACCTGGAGCGAGGAGCGCGGCGGGGGCTGCTGCCGGATCACGCTGAACGCGCTGTGAGCGAGCCTTGCTGGATCAGTCGCGCCGGAAGATCACGGTGGCGAGCCAGCCGAAGATCAAGGCCATGATTGCGGTGACGAGCCCGTAGGTCATCGACCAGTTGCGCGCCACCCAGGCCACCTGCTGCTCGAAGCCGATCTGAACGACTTCGAAGCTGGTCTGCTGCCGGGCGAGCGAGACGGCCCCCGAGACCAGTTCGACAAACACCTCATAATTGCCTGTCGGGGCCGTGGCTGGCAGTACGATGCCGGAGCGGAACAGACTTGGCGTCAGGAAGGTCACACCGCGCTCGATCTCCTGATAGAGCTTGTCCTGCGCTTTCAGCCGTATCAGCGCATCGATAAAGCGCAGTAGTTCGGGATCCGCCTGGGCGACTGATGAAGGTGGCAGAAGCCGGTTGCGGAGGCCGACCTGAAGCCGCCTTGCATCGTCGGCGTTGCCCATCTCGCCCACCGTGCGGTTGGTCATGCTGGCCAGGAAACTGGGGGCGTCGGCAAACTTGCGCTGGGCATCGTTGAGCCAGAGCAGGCCATGATGCGATTTCTCGCGCACCACCAACTGCTGACGCGGGCCTATGACAGTGACGATGATGTCATAAGGATCGGCGCGTCCAACTGCGCGGCCTTCGCGCTCAACCGAGCCGAACACGGCGATCTGGGCGCCCGTATAGTTGGAGCCGATCAGCACGCGGTGGGTCGACAGCGAGGCGACCAGTTCCTGGGCGCGGGCCGGCCCTGACAGCCAAAAACCGAGGACAGCAGCCAGACATGCCATTATCTGCGCCCAAGATGCCATCAGCGTGCCCCCTGCACCGTAATGGAGAAAACCTCGTCAGGCTTGATCACGGCTTCGGAGGCAAAGCGCATGCCGACCGCCAGCAGCAGCAGAGCCAGCAGCAGGCGGAAGCTCTCGCCCTTCAGGTTGCGGGCGGCCCTCGTGCCGAACTGCGCCCCGACAACGCCACCGATGATCAGCAGGATGGCGAGCACGATGTCGACGGACTGGTTCGAGGCCGCGTGAAACAGCGTCGCGGCGGTCATGGTCATGAGGATCTGGAACAGGGAGGTGCCGACCACCACCGCTGTCGGCACGCGAAACAGGTAAAGCAGCGCAGGCACCATGATGAAACCGCCACCGATGCCCAGCACGGCCCCGATGAAACCGACAAGCGCCGCGAACCCTAGGATCGGCCAGACGCTGGCATAAAGTTTCGAGCGGTAGAACCGCACCCGCCAGGGGAGTTTCAGCCAGGCCGGATGCTGGCCGGCGCGCTCCAGCCTGACCGGCGTTCCGGCACGTGCGATCAGCATCGCCTTCAGGCTTTCGAACAGCATCATGCCGCCGATCGCCACGAACAGGCCGAGATAGGACAGCATGATCAAGGCATCGAGTTGGCCGGCGCGGCGGATGGCATTGAACGCGAGAACGCCCAGCGCCGTGCCTATCAGACCTCCCGCGACGAGCACGCCGCCCAATTTCAGATCAAGTTGGCGCCTGCGCCAGTAGGTCAATGCACCCGTCATGGACGAGGCCGCGATCTGGGCCGTCACCGTCGCCACCGCCACGGCAGGGGGGATGCCGAGGAAGATCAGCAAAGGCGTCATCAGGAAGCCGCCGCCAATGCCGAACATGCCGGAGATGAAGCCGACCGCAGCACTCATCGCCAGGATCAGCAGCACGCTGATCGGCATCTCCGCGATGGGCAGGTAGATCTGCATCGGTTAGATCTGCATCTGTGGCGGCCCGACCCCGGCTTATCCGGTGGCAATGACATCAGCGCCTTCCATGGCACTGTCCGGATGAACGCTTCCCTGCTGGATGAGACAGGGCGACGCAAGGGCAAACTGCGCGACGGCAAATGGGCCTTCCGGTCTGACTGGCCGGCAAGCCTGCCATTATCCTGACGTCAGGTTGCCTTGGGCCGTGCCGGCGGGCGCTGCGGACGCGGTGCCGGGTCCCAGCCATCGGCAGGAGCACTGATCTCGTTGGCCACCGGATCGGGGGTTTTCGGCTTCCAGGTCAGCGATGCCGTGCGCCCGGCGGCGAGATCGACGGCAGGCAGCTTTGCGCCCACCTCGTCGCGCTTCTTGGCGGCATCAGTGTCGCCATCACGGGCCGCCACGGCAAACCAGGTGTAGGACTGCATCAGATCCTGTTCGACGCCGAGGCCGCGGCCTAGTAGGATCGCAAGATTGTACTGGCTGTCGCGCACGCCAAACTCTGCGGCCTTGCGGAACAAATCGGCGGCAGCGGCATAATCGGGTCTGCCGTCGGCTCCTTCGGCGATCAACACCGCCAGATTGTGCATGGCCTTGGCGTTGCCCTTGTCGGCAGCCCGCCGATACCAGGTCATCGCCAGCTTCGGGTCACGGGCCGTGCCGATGCCCTTCTCGTGCATGTTGCCGAGGCGGAACTGCGCCGGGCCGGAGCCTGCAGCGGCGGCGCGCTCGAAAAGGCGAAGGGCCATCTTCTGGTCGCGAGCCATGCCGGTGCCTTCGCTTGCGCGGTTGGCAAGCTCATAGACGGCGTTGGCGTCGCCTTCCAGCGCGGCCTTGCGCAAGCCCGGTGTGCCGAGCGTGGGCACGAGTTCGCCCAGATCCGTCACGCGGCCCGGGGCTGCCGAGACGCGTGCGGGTTCCGTTGCAGCGCCAGCCGGTGGTAGCGACGCAACCTCGACCGACGCAGGCCGGACCGATGAGGTAGTGTCGGGCGTGCGAACGGCAGGCCTCGTGGGGCCGCGACCATCGCTGCCGGCCAGCGTTGCAGAGTCCGAAGCAGGCGGGGAGCCGCCTGACATCGAAGTCTGGTCCTTCGGCGGCAGGTCCGGCGTGGATGTCGCAGGCTGGCTGCTTTCGGAGCGTTCGCTGCCGGCCTGAGCCGGAGCCGTGGCCGGCTCCGGCAGAGCGGGCGCGGCGACGGGGCGCACCTGCGCCGATTGCGGCGGATCACCCAGAAGTGTTGTTGCCACCTGTCCGGCACCGATCGCCAGCACGATGGCAGCGAGGCCAAGCAAGATGGGCTTGCGGCGCTTTTCGAGGGTCTCGCGCAGGCTGATCGGCAGCGCGGTCCGGGCGCCGCCGTCCTTTTGACCATTGCCCTTCTGGGCCTTGCCCCGATCGGCAGCGAGCGCGCCCGATTCAGCGCTGGCCGCCATTGCCGCGCGGCGGGCAGCGGCAATCAGATTGGGGTTGATCGAGCCGGCTGCAGGCGGCGGAGGCGATGCTGCGGCGGGCTGAGTGCTGCCCCCATCGCTGCGCCCGCGCGGACGCCCGGAGCCGGGCTCCAGCGGCAGGTCAGGCCCGGCGTCGGGTTGAGGCTCGAACGAGTGGGATTGTTCAGGGGCCTTGCGCTGGGGAGCAGCTGGCATCTGCCGCATCTGCTCGCGCAAAGACGCAGCCATCGTTCCAGACCCACCGCCCCGTGCTGGTTCAGGAGCCGGTTCGGGCGGTGAGCTTGCAGCGGGCAACGTGTCGAGGCGCTCCTCAGAGCGATCGTCGAGGCGGGCATCCCTGGCAAACCGTTCATCGGCGAAGCGCGACAGGTCAGCTTCGCGGCGGCTGCGAACCGACGCGGCATCAGCCGCGACCCTGCCTCGCGACAATGCTGCCGGCTCGGCCAGAGTCTGCTCCCGGCCGATGTCGGCTTCAAGTTGCGCAAGGCGGTGCACGATCTTTTCGAGCGTGTCGTTGACGGCGCCGATAGCGCTGTGGGTGCGCTGGTCAATCGAGACATGCACATCCTTGAGGCCGGCCAGGTCGTGCCGCAGCAGGCTCAGGTCAGCAGAGCTTTCCGCGCCTGGCGCACGGTTGAGGGCATCGGCGACGGCTGCGCGTGCCGCACGGTCGACCGCGGTGGTGGTCTCCTCGCGCAAGCCGCTGAGGTAGCGCATCAGATCCTGAAGCGTCGTTTCCAGTCCATCGGTCCGGGCTGTCCCGGCGGGCTTGGCATCAAGCCGCTCGGTGAGGGCTGCAATCTGCCGCTCAAGCGCCTCGAGGCCCTGGGCGCTGGCTTCGGGGCGGGCTGCCTCATCGAGGCGGCGGGCCAGATCGCCGATCATCTCCTCGATCGGGCTCAGATCGAGCCGTGTCGCTCCATCCGGCAGCACGACCGGCGGCTGGTTTCTGGCCAGCGTCTCGATGCGTGCCGCCAGCATGTCGATCTGCTTCTCGATGGCTGCCGGACCCCGCGCGCTCAGGGCATCGATCTGCTGCGACAGCCGCTCGACCCGGTCGATCATCTCCGTGGAGCCACGATCGGACATGCTGTCGAGCTTGAAGGCGATGTCTTCGATGCGGCGGGCCAGTTCACCGGATTCAGGCTGGGTGCGCTGCGCCAACTGGTCGAGCTTCTTCGACAGCAAGGCCAGTTGATTGCGGTCATCCTCGTCCATGCCGGTAGCTGGCAGCGAGCCGAGCGCGTTGGAGACATGGTCGAGCTGGAGCAGGATACGCTGCAGGAGACCGTGTCCGATGCCCTGGGCATCGCGGGTTTCACGCATCAGGTCGGCGCGCATCTGGTCGATGGCTGTCTCGACCTCATTGCCAGGGCCCCCGCGCGCAATCTCCTCGCGCACCCGCCCGATGTCGACGGCAAGTGTCGCGATCTGGCCGGAAAGTTCGTCGAGCCGTGGCAGGTTCCCACCGCGCGAAAGGGCGTCCTTCAGTCCGGACAGTTCATGCACGGCAGCTGCCAGCAGGCGCGGCTCCAGCGACATGGCGGCGAGGGCCTCGATGCGATCACCAAGACGGTGGATCTCGGCCTCGATCCGCCCCGACGGGCCAGCGGAATCCTGTGTCTGGAGGCGGCTCAGTTCAGCCTCGATGCGGGCCAGCGGGCGGGCCAATTCATCCAGTGGCGCGAGGCTGCTGCGCTGCTCAAGACGCTGTGCCAGATCGCGGATGCTGTCTTCGAGCCGGGACGAGGCCGGAGCACTGGACAGTGAGGCGATCTCGCTGCGCAACTGGACGAGATCGGCCCGCAATCCGTTCATCAGCGGTGTCATGTCGGCACGGCGCTCGCCGACGCGGCGCTCCGGATGCTGAAGGCCTGCGATGCGCCCGACGTCGGCGTGCAGGTCCTGCATAATCGACGACGGCTGGTCTGGCTCGGCAAGCTGGCGCTGCCGGCCCTGGATCTGGGAGATCGCGTCAGCAAGGCCATCGCGCGAGAGCACGGGGCGACGCGGCGCGCCTGCAGCGCTCGATGGGGCGAACGAGGTTGCACCAGCCGCAGGCCCGCGTTGCAGGGCGCCTGGCAGACCGCCCTGAGCAAGGCGCTCGACATTCGAAACGCGGGAGCTGACCGTCTTGATGGCATCCGCAATGACGCTGGTGGCGCGCTCCTGACGTTCAGCGGAGGCGCGCTCGGCGGCAGCCATCCTGCCTTCCGCCTTCTCAATCCAGCCCACGATCGATTCAAGGGCAGTGGTTGTGCGGGCTTCGGAATCGCGCGTCCGGTGTTCCAGCTGTGTCGCATGCCTAAGCAGGGCATCGATGCCATCGGCGTTCTGGCCTGATCGGGCCTTGCCGCGTTCCATGGCTGCGCCGGAGCCTGACTGTGACAACCGCCGCAGGCGCGCTTGGATATCGCCGCCCGATGCCGTCCGGGCGGTGGTCTCATCGTCGGCTCGCTTATTCGCCTCTTCGCGGATCACGTGCTCCAACCAATCGCTGACGCTCATGCCAGCGCGATGAGCCGCTTCGCGGGCCGCCTCGCGTGTGTCTGCGTCAATTCCCTTGACGCTCCAGGGCAGGCTCTGGGCCATCGATCACTCGCTACGGGGCCGCGCTTCGTGTCGGACTCCGTGAGGGCGCGCCCCGCTGTGGCGCCATCGCGATGGGTGACTGCCCCCTCGCGAATCGCGTGCAAGGCGCAGCCGGAGCCCGACGGGGTAACTTTTTCCGGTTTATGGTAAACAGAGCGTTAAGGGTCGTTGCGATTTCGTTAAATGGCGGGCTGTCATGCTGGATACACTTGGGGCTGGACCATGATTTGCCGCTGCTTTAAAGTGATTTAACGTCAGTGGCCTGAATCGGTGTTGTTCACGTATCTCGAACGGGGAACTTGGATAGCGGTCAGTGGCTGAACTGCCACAAATGCGACCTCTTGACAGGGTAACCATCCCAATGGCCCGAACCAACCAGACGTCTGCCCCCGATCGGACTGCTGGTGCACCAGATGCCGCCCCGCAGGGTTCCGACTGGGCATCCATCAGCGATGTTGCCCGGGACTTTGATGTCACCTTGCGCACACTGCGGTTTTACGAGGCGCGTGGCCTGGTATCGCCCCGCCGGGAAGGGATGAACCGCTATTATTCCGAACAGGACCGCGCCCGTCTGACGCTGATCCTGAAGGGCAAGAAGCTTGGATTCACGCTGACCGAGATCAGGGCCATGGTGTCGCAGAATCCCGGCAGCAAAGGCGGGCTGATCCTGTCGATACAACAGATCGACGAGCAGTTGACGCTTCTGCGCAGCCAGTTCGCCGAATGCCAAGCCGCCATTGCGGAACTGGAAGAACGCCGCAGCGCGCTTGCAGGCACAAAGCAGGGCTGATCTGGAGCGGTGCAGGCCACCTGCCAACGCGGCGCCCATCATGCCATCCCCACCCGCACGAGCCGGACCGGCCTGCGCTGGCGCGCCTGCCATGACCTGGCGCGAGGAATTCCGCTTGTGCCTGATTGTCAGCCATGACAAGATAGTTTATATGTGAACAGTCGGGCTGTCACAGAGCCAGCGCAGGTGTCATGAGCACACCATGAACGTCGGATCAAGCGGGCGGCAGCACTTCTGGGAGAACTACCATGCCGGTCTACAAGGCCCCTGTCGACGATGTGATGTTCCTGCTCACGGATGTGTTCCAGATCGAACGCTACAACAATCTGCCGGGCTTTGCCGATGTCACGCCCGATGTGATCGAGGCCGTCCTCAGCGAGGGCGCGAAGCTGTGCGAGGAGGTGTTCCAGCCAGTCAACCTGTCCGGTGACAAGCAGGGCTGTGTGCGCCGCCCAGATGGCTCAGTGACCACGCCGAAGGGCTACCGGGAAGCCTATGAAGCCTACAAGGCCGGCGGCTGGTTGGGCCTGCCCGCCCCGGAGGAGTTTGGCGGACAGGGTCTGCCCTCGACGCTGAACGCCATCATGCAGGAATTCCTGTCCTCGTCGAACCTGGCGCTGGGCATGTATCCAGGGCTGACCCAGGGTGCGGTTGCCGCCATGATCGAGCATGCCTCGCAGGAACTGAAGCAGACCTATCTGCCAAAAATGATCTCTGGCGAGTGGACCGGCACCATGAACCTGACCGAGCCCCATTGCGGCACGGATCTGGGCCTGCTCAAGACCAAAGCCGTGCCGAACGGCGACGGCTCCTATGCGATTTCCGGCACCAAGATCTTCATCTCCGCCGGCGAGCATGACTTGGCCGGAAACATCGTGCATCTGGTGCTGGCGCGCATCGAAGGCGCGCCGATGGGCACGAAGGGCATCACGCTGTTCGTCGTACCAAAGTTCCTCGTCAACGCCGACGGCTCGCTTGGCGCGCGCAACGGCGTTTCGTGTGGCTCGATCGAGCACAAGATGGGCATCCACGGCAATTCGACCTGCGTCATGAACTATGACGGCGCGACCGGCTGGATCATCGGCCACGAGAACAAGGGCCTCAATGCCATGTTCGTGATGATGAACGAGGCACGGCTCGCGGTCGGTATCCAGGGCCTTGGTTGCTCGGAGGTCGCCTACCAGAATGCCGTCGCTTACGCCAAGGACCGCCGCCAGGGCCGGGCCCTCACCGGCGCTGCCGAACCGGACAAGCCCGCCGACACATTGCTGGTCCACCCTGATGTGCGGCGCAACCTGATGTCCATCCGCGCCTTCAACGAGGCGGCCCGGGCGCTGGTATTGTGGACAGCGCTGAAGGCCGATGTCGCGCATCGCTCGGAGGACGCAGCCGCGCGGCAGGCCGCCGATGACCACATGGGCCTGATGACGCCAGTGATCAAAGGCGTGCTCACCG